>NZ_AP023189.1:5735714-6037142 GCF_012767755.2 Pseudomonas tohonis | reverse complement strand
CGAGCAGGAAGAGCTGGCCAAGGAGCGCGAGAAGCTGCTGGCGCTGCTGGGCAGCGAAGCCAAGCTGAAGAAGCTGGTGCGCAAGGAAATCCTCGAGGACGCCGAGAAATACGGCGATGACCGCCGCTCGCCCATCGTCGAGCGTGCCGAGGCCAAGGCGCTGGCCGAACACGACCTGCTGCCGAACGAGAAGGTCACGGTGGTGCTGTCGGAGAAGGGCTGGGTGCGTTCCGCCAAGGGCCACGAGATCGATGCCACCAGCCTTTCCTACAAGGCCGGCGACGAGTTCAAGGCCGCCGCGCCGGGGCGTTCCAACCAGTACGCGGTATTCATCGACTCCACCGGTCGCAGCTATTCGCTGGCGGCGCACACGCTGCCATCGGCCCGTGGCCAGGGCGAGCCGCTGACCGGCCGCCTGACCCCGCCGCCGGGAGCCACCTTCGAATGCGTGCTGCTGCCCGAGGACGATGCGCTTTATGTGATCGCCTCGGACGCCGGCTACGGTTTCGTGGTCAAGGGCGAGGACCTGCAGGCCAAGAACAAGGCCGGCAAGGCCCTGGTCAGCCTGCCCAATGGCGCCCGTGTCGTGCCGCCAAGGCCGCTGTTGAGCCTGGAGGAGGATTGGCTGGCGGCGGTCACCACCGAAGGGCGACTGCTGCTGTTCAAGGTGGCCGACCTGCCGCAACTGGCCAAGGGCAAGGGCAATAAGATCATCGGCATCCCCGGCGATCGCGTCGCCAGCCGCGAGGAGTACCTGGCGGACCTGGCCGTGTTGCCGGCCGGTGCCACCCTGGTGCTCCAGGCCGGCAAGCGCACCCTTTCGCTCAAGGCCGACGACCTGGAGCACTACAAGGGCGAACGGGGCCGGCGTGGCAACAAGCTGCCGCGCGGTTTCCAGCGCGTCGACGCGCTGCTGGTCGAAGTCCAGGGCTGAATCGGCGCTCGCCGCCCGTCGGTTGCCATTCGACGCCCGAGGCTGGAGTCATCCATCACATTGGCGGATGATATGTCCCCTCGGGCCGCGCGCGGTTGTGGCGAACGCCCCGAACATCAATGAATCCGACTGTGGGTCGCCGTACGGTGGCCCTGGGTGAGAAAGATGAAACGTCTTCCTTTGTTGGCGCTGTTCACCAGCCTTCTGGGCCTGGGTGGCTGCGTTCACAATGCACCGGTACCCATGTACCAGCTCGATAGCGGCACCGCCGAACTGCCGGACCAGTCCGCCGGCATGGCCGTCCTGCTCGGGCCGGTTTCGGTTGCCGACTACCTGCAGCGCGAAACCCTGTTGCAGCGCCAGCCCGATGGCAGCCTGACCGCCTCCACCGATGGTCGCTGGGCTGGCAGCCTGGCGGGCGACATCGATCAACTGCTGCTGCGCCAATTGTCCTGGCGCCTGGACAGCCAGCGCCTGGTGCTGGCGCCGTCCACCCCCGGCTTCACCCCCGAGATCCAGGTCCTGCTGACCATCAGCCGCCTCGACTCCGGCCCCCAGCGGCCTGCCGTGCTGGAGGCCCAGTGGCGCCTGCTGGACAAGGCCGGCCAGCTGCGTGACAGCCGCCTGGTACGCCTGGAACAACCCCACAGCGGCACTGCGGCCGACCAGGTTCGCGCCCAGAGCCAACTGCTCCAGCAACTGGCCGAGCAGCTGGCGGGTGCGGTCAAGCCGCTCGCCGGCCAGCCCACGGCAGCTGCCGAGGAACCGCGCAAGGCCAACGCCGCCCCGGCGCGCTCGCGCGGACCGACGCCTCCGAAGATCCCGTTGGCCGCCCCGGTGCGTACCGATGTGGAAGTGTTCCGCTTCTGATCGCCGCCGATCGACGAAAAAGCCCGCTTGATGCGGGCTTTTTCATTGGTGTCGCGATTCGCCGTCGGATGCGCGGGTGACGTCCCTTCAGGTGGCCGCGCCCTTGGCGAGCAGGCGCCGCACGCCGAGGCCGCCGAGTGCCAGCAGCAGGCAGGGCAGGCCGACCCAGCGGGCTTCGGAGAGCAGCACGTCGATGCCGCGCTGGGTGAAGAAGCCGCCAATGAAGGGGGACACCTCGATGGGGCGCCAGGGCAGGAAATGGCGCTGCATGTCCCAGGGCCAGAACCAGGCCACGCCCAGGCCGCCATCGGTCATGGCGTCGAGCAGGCTGTGGCTGAGGGTCGCGAGGCCGATGAACAGGCCCGCCTTCAGGGGGCCGCAGCGCAGCAGCCGATGGATCAGGGCGCCGAACAGGCCGCAGCAGGCGGCGAACAGCAGTGAATGGCTGAAGCCCCGGTGGCCGAAGGCGTCGGCGTAGGCGATGCCGAGCTTGAAGGCGGCG
Source organism: Pseudomonas tohonis (assembly GCF_012767755.2). NCBI lineage: Bacteria > Pseudomonadati > Pseudomonadota > Gammaproteobacteria > Pseudomonadales > Pseudomonadaceae > Pseudomonas > Pseudomonas tohonis. The sequence continues at coordinate 6,034,836 of NZ_AP023189.1, read as the reverse complement.
ACATCGGCGTCGGGCAGGCAGGCGAAGAACAGCCCCGCCAGCAGCAGCCATGGCGGGATGACGCGGCTGCCCAGGGCGATGCCCACCGCGAGGACGGGCAGGGAATGGGTGATGAGGGTGGTCATGGCGCCTGTCCTTGGCTGCCGGGCTCAGTGGCGCCCGGCGTCGTGCATGTGGGCCAGCTGGCGTTCCAGCAGCGAGGGGTAGGGCTCCAGCAGGCGCTCGACGCAGCAGGCGCCTTCCGGGCTGGCGATGGGGCGTACGCGGGCGCGCTGACGCACCAGCGCGTCGTCGGCGATGGCGCGCTCCACCAGCAACAGGTTGCGGCTGTGCTGGCTCAGCGCCAGGGCGCTCTGGGTGGTGTCATCCAGTAGCAGGTCGCCCTGGCCCAGGCCGGCGAGGCTGTCGCCGAGGGTCAGGCCCAGTTGCAGCTGCAGGGTGATTCCGCTGTCGGCCACTTCGATCTGCAGGGCATGACCGAGCGCGCGCAGCAGCTCGCCGCAGCAGAGCGCATGGGTCAGGTGGTCCTCGCCGCTGTCGGCGCTGTGGAACAGCATCAGGCTGCTGCCGTCATTGAGCGTGTGCAGCTCGCCCTGGTACAGCTCGGCGGCCTGGTCGAGGCAGTCGCGGTAGCGTTGCAGCAGGTCCAACAGTCGGCTGCGGGGCAGGCGGCGCAACTGGTCCTGGGCGCCGAGTTGCACGGCGAGCACGGCGCTGCGGTGCAGGTCGTCCTCGTTCTCCTCGGGTTCGGGCGCCGGGGCTGCGGCGGGTGGTGCTTCCTCGCGCGGGCGCAGGTCGGCGAAGGGGTCGTCCTCGTCCGGGGTGAACAGGCGGCTCGGGCTTTCCTCGGCGCTGTCGCCGTCGAAGCTGTCATCGCGCAGGTTGCGGATCTCGAAGCCTTCTTCCGCGTGGTCCTGGTCCTCTTCGAGGAAGTCCTCTTCCTCGTCCAGGTAAGCCTCCTCGATCTCGGGTTCGGGCTCAGGTTCGGGCTTCTCCGGCACCAGGCGCGCCTGCAACTGGCGGGCGAGGTCGCCGATCTCGTCCTGGCGGCCGGCGCCGGGGGCGGGGTCGTCCGGATCCCGCAGCCAGACCCGCAATTGCAGCAGCGGGGTGGAGATGTGGCGGCCGAGGCGCAGGCTGAGGGACAGCGCCAGGGCGAGGAGGATCAGGCTGAGCAGGCCCATGCTCTGCAGGCTGATGGTCATGGGCTGCTGGAATTGCTGCATGTCCAGGCTCAGGCGCAGGTGCCCGGCGATCACCTCCTGGAAGGTGATGGGCGTGGAGTACAGGCCTTCGACTTCGCCCAGGAGGCCCTGCTTGGGGCGCGACCCGGCTTCGGCGAGGACGCGGTTGTCCACGCTGTAGATGGCGGCATGGGCCACCAGGGGGTTCTTCACGAGGTTGTTGAGCAGCACGTTGAGGCTGAGGATGTCGTTGGACACCAGCAGCTCGGTGGCGGACGCGGCGGTCTGCGCGGTCAGGCTCTGGCCCAGGGCGTCGGCCTGCTGCTGCATCGCCTGCTTGAACTGCATGCCCATCACCCAGGCGTAGATCACCAGGGCCAGGGCGACCAGCAGGAGGCTGTGGCTGGCGATGCGCAAGGCGATCGGCACACGGCGCTGGCGCAGGGCGTGGTAGATCAGCAGGAAGAAGTTGTCGGGTTTGACGGGCGTAGGCCGGTTCACAGAGCTCGGCTCTTCTCGGACGGAATTGTGGCGCAGTATAACGGCGCCCCCTAACAGGGCAAAGCGCCCGGCATGCTCGTCAGACCGTGAAAGTGGGTAGAATGTGCGCCTTTTCCACTGCGGGAGGTGCGCCTTGCGCGAAATAGTCCTGATCAACATCACCGGGGAAGACCGTCCCGGCCTTACCGCCGCGATCACCGGTGTTCTCGCACAGGGCGGGGTGAACATCCTCGACATTGGCCAGGCGGTCATCCACGACACGCTGTCCTTCGGCATCCTGGTGGAGATACCGGACAACGAGCAGGCGTCGTCCGTGCTCAAGGATGTGCTTTTCACCGCCTACAAACTGGACCAGCAGGTGCGCTTCACCCCGGTTTCCGAGAGCGACTACCAGGTCTGGGTCGGTGGCCAGGGCAAGCCCCGCCATATGGTGACCCTGCTGACCCGCAAGGTCACCGCCGAGCAGCTGCAGCGCGTCAGCGCCATCACCGCCAAGTACGGCCTGAACATCGATCACATCGACCGTCTCTCCGGGCGCATGCCGCTCGATATGCCGGCCAGCCAGGGCAAGGGCTGCATCGAGTTCTCCGTGCGCGGCGAGCCGGCCGACACGGCGGCGCTGCGGGCCGAATTCCTCAGCGTGGCCCAGGAGCTGAACGTCGACATCGCCTTCCAGCGCGACTCGGTGTTCCGCCGCAACCGCCGCCTGGCGGTGTTCGACATGGACTCCACGCTGATCGAGGCCGAGGTGATCGACGAGCTGGCCAAGGCTGCCGGCGTCGGCGAGCAGGTCTCGGAGATCACCGAGCGGGCGATGCGCGGCGAGCTGGATTTCCGTGCCAGCTTCAAGGAGCGCCTGGCGCTGCTTCGGGGCCTCTCCGAGGACGTGCTGGAAGAGATCGGTGCCTCCCTGCGCCTGACCGAGGGTGCCGAGACCTTGTTCGCCGAGCTCAAGCGCCTGGGTTACAAGACCGCCATCCTTTCCGGTGGCTTCAGCTACTTCGCCAAGCAGTTGCAGGCCAGGCTCGGCATCGACTACGTGTTCGCCAACGAGCTGCAGATCGAGGACGGCAAGCTGACCGGCGTCGCCGTCGAGCCGATCGTCGACGCCCAGCGCAAGGCCGACCTGTTGCGCGAGCTGGCGGAGAAGGAAGGGCTGCGCCTGGAGCAGACCATCGCCGTGGGCGATGGCGCCAACGACCTGCCGATGCTGGCTCTGGCCGGGCTGGGCGTCGCCTTCCGCGCCAAGCCGCTGGTCAAGCAATCGGCCAAGCAGGCCATTTCCACGCTGGGCCTGGACGGCATCCTCTACCTGCTGGGCTTCCGCGACCGCGACGGCCAGGATTGATCGGCACGTCGGAAACGAGAAAGCCGCCCGAGGGCGGCTTTTTCTTTGGGGGGCGCCGCGAGGGCTTACTCGTCGCCTGACGAGAAGTCGTAGTCCATCGACTGGCTCGGGCCCTGCAGGTAGTAGCCCTGGATGTAGTTGACCCCGGCCTGCCAGAGGGTGGCCAGCACGCTGGCGCTCTCGACGTAGGGCACGATGGTCAGCTTGGCCTGGGAGTGCAGGCTGGCGAGCAGGGTCTTCAGGGCTTCCTGGCTTTCGGCCTTGCTCAGGTCCTGGGTGAAGGAGCCGTCGACCTTCACGAAGTCGATGGTCAGGTGCTTGAGCGTGTTGAAGGGGTTGAGCGCGCAGCCGAACTGGCACAGGGCGACCTGGCAGTGCAGCTCGGCGAGGCCCTGGGTCAATGCCTTGGCCTGCTTCAGGTAGGCGATGGCGTCCGGTTCGCTGAACTGGAAGACCAGCGCGTCGGACGGCAGGCGAGCGGCCTTGAGGGCGACGCTGAGCCACGGCAGCAGGGTCTGGTCCTGCAGGCTGGCGCCGGACAGGTGCACGAACAGGCGCGTGCTGTGGCCCTTCGAGCGGTGTTCGGAGAGCAGCTTGATGGAGTTGAGGATCACCCAGCGGTCGATCTTCTCGGCCAGCCCGGCGTCCTTGGCGGCGCCGAGGAAATCGGCCGGCGGCACCTCTTCGCCCTGGGGGCTGAGCAGGCGCAGGAGGACTTCGTAATGCTCGAAGTTGTCGCCGCGCAGGCTGATGATCGGCTGGAACAGCAGGCGGAAGCTGTTGTTCTCCAGGGCCTGCTGGACCATGGCCACCAGGCTGCCGCGGTTGGCGGCGGCGGCCAGTTCGCTGGCCGGGTTGTACAGGCGCACTTCGTTGCCGTCGGTGATTTCGTCGGCGCAGCGATGGGCGCGGTCGATCACTTCCTGGGCCTTGGGCGTGGTCTCGTTGAGGCCGGCGACGCCGATGGAGAGGCTCATCTGTACGGTGCGGCCACTGACGTCGAACAGGTGGCCTTCGACTTTCTTCAGCAGGGTGTTCAGGCCTTCGCGGGCCTGCTCGGGCGTCTGGCCGGGTTGCAGCACGCTGAACACGTCGTCGCCGAAACGAGCCAGTTGGGCATCGGCCGGGAAGTGGGCGCGCAGCAGGTTGGCCAAGTCGGTGAGCAGCAGGTCGCTGCCGGCGATGCCGACGTCCGCCTGCAGGCCGGAATAGCGGTCGACGCGGATGTAGGCGAGGGAGGCGGGCTGGCCGGCGTTCACCGCGCGGTCGGCGGCAGCGTCCATCAGCTCGCTGAAGTGGTTGCGGTTGTAGAGGCCGGTGACCAGGTCCTGGCTGCTGATCTCGCGCAGCTTTTCTTCCAGCTCGGCGCTGGCGGTTTCCGCGCGGATCACCACTTGGATGCAGGGCTCGCCGTCATAGGTGGCGGGCGAGAAGCTCATGCGCGCCTGGAAGCTCTGGCCGTCGACCTTGGCGCCGGAGCAGGTCAGTTCGGCGCTGCCGTCGCCACTGCGGTAGTTCTTCAGGAAGTCCTTGAACGCGCTCTGGTCGCTGCCGGCGATCAGGTCGATCATCGGCATGCCTTCCAGTTCTTCCGCGTCCTCGTAGCCGAACATCTCGACATAGGCGCGGTTGGCATAGATGTGCATGCCGTCGTGGACATAGGTGATGGCGTCCACCGAGCTGTCCAGCAGCAACTGGCAACGCTTCTCGGCCTCGCGCAGGCTGACTTCGGCGGCACGGCGGGAGCGGCGTTCCTCGAGGTTGGCCAGCTCGCGGTTGGCCACCAGCACCAGGCGCTCGTCCTCGCCCTGGGGCAGGGCATCCTGGGCGCCGAGGGCGAGGGCTTCGGTGATCAGGTCGGAATCGTTCTCCGCTACCAGCTGGATGAACGGAATGTCCTTGGCTTGGCGGCGGATGGCATTGAGGGCTTCGCCAGGGGAGAGGTTGTCACTCTCGGGGGCGGCGATGAGCAGATCCCAGCTCTGCTGGAGGACCTCGGCGAGGTCGTCACTGGAGACGAGGCGGTGAACGCGGGTCGCGCGACCGGAGTTGCGAAACAGGCTGACCAGGCGCTCGGCTTCGTTCTGCGAGTCTTCCAGGATCAGCAGACGGATGGTTTTCTTTTCGATTGCCATGGCGTGTGCTTAGACCGCGCCGAACGGGCGCTAATAGGCGACAAATGGTGATGGCACGGGAATCTACAGCGACTTCCAGAGGGAGTCAAAATCTTCCTCCCCAGCCGGGCTCTGCTCACTGGAAGCTGTGACGGGCTTCCCGGGATTCTCGTTTTCCTGCTCGAACGCGCGGTATTCGAACTGGCTGAAACTGCCGGTGGTGGTCTGGCGGCTGGTGAGCACGGCGCGACGCTCCTTGCCGTGGATATTGATCTGCACCTTGTTGCCCTCCTGGAAAGGCAGGCGCGGCGTGATCAGGGTGGCGGGGCGCGAGATGGCACTGATTTCGGGCAGCAGCAAGGCGCGCAGGTAGTGGCTGTGCTGGTCGGCCTTGCGCAGCAGCTGCAGGCCGCAGGCCTGGGCGTGGGGGGCGATCAGCTCGATGCCCATCTGCGTGCCGCCACCACGTACCTGGCGGATCCAGCGCACCACGGCGACGCTCCAGCCCTGGCCGGGGCCGTCCTGGATGCCCAGCAGTTCACCAGCCTGCAGTTGGCTCGGGACTTCCTTGGGCCAGCTCAGGCAGTAGCCGCCGGGGCTGTGGTTGACGATCGACAGGGCGAAGGTCGGGTAGCTTTCCGCGCTGGGGGCGGCGGGCGCGTGCTGCGGCGACGTGTCGCCGCTGACCACGGGCTTGCTGTACTGGATTTCCTCGTAGGGCAGGCCGGCTTCCCAGTTCTGGTTGGGCTGCGCGTCGAAGGCATTGCCCCAGACATCGCCCTCGTCCTTGTTGATCGGCTTGAACACGGCCTGGCCGATCTCGACCGGCAGCTTGAGGATCTCGCTGAACGGCTTGCTGCCGGAAATGAAGAAGTGCAGGGCGCTCATGCCGATGCACAGCGTGAGGTTGCCGCGGCCCGGGTTGCGCTGGAAGGTGCGCTCGGAGATATCGCCCCAGGCTGAACTCAGGTGCTGAAGCAGGTCGAGGCTGATGCCTTCCGGCAACAACAGGCGGGCTTTTTCGCGGTTCTCGCTGGGCAGCAGCAGGTATTCCTTGATCGCATCCACCAGCGGCAGCGGGTCGATGCCCAGCAGGTTGTGCAGCTCGTTGTCCTGGAACAGCGACTTGTAGCGTGGCGGACCATCCACCTGGGTGGCGACGGCGAACAGCGTCGAGGGGGCGTCGCCGGGCTGCAGGCGCACCAGGCTGCTCCAGGGCTCGAGCACTTCGGCGAGGCGGGCGATGTTGTTCTGGCGCATCTGGTTGCAGCGCGCACAGCCCAGCAGCAGCGCGACCAGGTAGGTCTGCTCGACGCTGAGGCCGTCGGTGTGGCGGGCGAGGTTGTCGCGGATGATGGCGCGCTGGGCCTGGCGGGATGCAGCGATCTGGTAGAGCTGGTGCAGCTCCAGCCATAGCCCCTCGGGCACCGGACAGTAGAGCTGGCTGGCGCGGATCAGTGCGCCATTGAGGCTGTGCATGGCCCGTTGCAGGGCGATGGTCAGCAGTTGCGCGCCCTCCTTCGACTGGCGCGCCGACTCATGGGCGACGATCTGCTTGTAGCCGATGGCGAGGTGGTTCTGCAGGGCCTGGCAGAGGTTGGCGACCTTGCGCGGGCGCTCGTCGAGGACGATGGCCTGGTTGAGGAAGTGGCGCTCCAGGTGCTGGCAGACGTAGTACACCTCGGGGCGCAGCAACTCGAGCAGTTGCAGGCGGTTGTCGCTGGCGGTGACGAGCTGGTTGAGTTCCACCAGGGCCTGGTAGAGCTGGCGTGCGGTCTCGCCGAGGTTGGCCTTGGGCAGGCCGGATATCCAGCGCTTCAGGTCACGCGGGGTGGCGTCGCAGAAGGACAGGTTCTGCTTGTTCGGAGTAGGAACACGCAATAACAGGTGGGGACTCTGTTTGTCCATGTAGCTCGAATGCTCCAACTGCGCCGGGCGAGACGTACGGTAAATTCACTCGCACTCTAGCAGCATCCCTCGCCCATCGCAGCCCATCGCGGGGCTGGTGTGGCGAAGTGCTGCCAGTGGATGGGCGACGGGCCGGGATGGCTGCCCTGCACGGTTGGACATTCGGTCGCAGGCTTGCGTTCCACCCGGCCCGGCCGGTTCATCAGGCCTCTGCGGGCAGGGCGAGAAGCTCGCCCATGCTGACCGCGCTGCCGGCGGCGAGGCCTTCGGCCCAGCGGATCTGCTGCGGTCCGAAGAGCACGATGGCGGTGGAGCCCAGCTTGAATCGGCCCAGTTCAGCGCCTTTTTCCAGGCTGATCGGTGCCCGTGCGGCCTCGTCGTAGCGGAAGGTCTTCAGCTCGCGCTTGGGTGGCGTCACCAGGCCGGCCCAGACGGTCTCGATGGAGGCGACGATCATCGCGCCCACCAGCACCACGGCCATCGGGCCGCGCTCGGTGTCGAACAGGCAGACCACGCGCTCGTTGCGGGCGAACAGCTCGGGCACGTTCTCGGCAGTGCTCTGGTTCACCGAGAACAGGCGGCCCGGCACGTAGACCATCTCGCGCAGGGTGCCGCCGAGCGGGGCGTGGACGCGGTGGTAGTCGCGCGGCGACAGGTAGATGGTGGCGAAGTCACCGCCCATGAAGTGCGCCGCACGCTCGGCGTCGCCGCCCAGCAGTTCGAGGACGCTGAAGCTGTGGCCCTTGGCCTGGAAGATGCGGCCGTGCTCGATGGGGCCGAGCTGGCTGACCGCACCGTCGGCGGGGCAGAGGATGGCGCCGGGGGTCGGGTCGAGCGGGCGGGCGCCGTCTTTCAGGGCACGGGTGAAGAAGGCGTTGAAGTGCTCGTAGGCGGTGAGGTCCTCGACCAGGGCCTCGCTCATGTTCACCTGGTAGCGGCGGGCGAACCAGGCGGTGAAGGCGTTCTTGAACCAGCGCACGCGGCATTCCGCCACGCAACCGGCCAGGCGCGAGAGCAGGTGATGGGGCAGCAGGTACTGGCTGATGATGAACAGGCGTTCTTTCATGGGTGTTCCTTGTTTACCGGAGGCTCAGGCCTCGACAGGGGTATCCGGGTGGTTGCCCCACTCCGACCAGGAGCCGGCGTAGCCCTTCACGCGGGGGTAGCCCAGCGCCTTGGCCACCAGGTAGGTGAAGCCGGAGCGGTGGTGGGTCTGGCAGTGGGTGACGATTTCCTTGTCCGGGGTGATGCCGAGCGACTGCAGGATCTCGGCGATGTCCTCGCGGATGCGCAGGGCGCGCTGCGGGTCCATGCCGGCGGTCCATTCGAAGTTCACCGCCCCCGGGATGTGGCCACCCTTGGCCGCCAGGACCTTGGTGCCGGCGTATTCGCCGGGGCCGCGGGCGTCCCAGATGGCGAGGTCAGCGGCGCCGAGACGGGCTTGCAGGTACTCGCGGGTGGCGGTGGGTTCGTCGTGGATCACCAGCGGCAGCGGGCCACCGGCCGCATCCGGGACCTGGGTGGAGGTCTCGCGGCCATCGGCCAGCCAGGCGTGCAGGCCGCCGTTCAGGTAGTGGTAGCGGCGGTGGCCGATCACATCCAGTAGCCAGATGAAGCGGCCGGCCCAGCCGCCGCCCTCGTCGTCGTAGACGACGTAGGTGGCATCGGTGCGCTGGCCGAGTTCACCGAACAGGGTCTCGAGGTCGGCCGTGGCGGGCAGCAGGCCGGGCGCGGGGGGCTGGCCGAGCTGGGTGCGCTTGGGGTCGACGAAGCGGGCTCCGGGGATGTGGCCTTCGGCATAGCGCGCGGCGCTGGTCAGGTCCACCAGTATCAGGTCGGGCGCATCGAGTCGCGCTGCCAGGTCGGCCGGTTCGATGACCAGCGGCAAGCCGGAAAAGGCGGACATTGAAGACTCCGGGGATGGGTGAAAAAGGCGGATTGTAGCGGAAAGGTCAGCGGCCGCGCGTGGCAAAGCTGGCCAGGGCGCGCTCGATGCATTGCACCGTCTTTCCGAATGCCTGGAGGCTCACGTCGGCGAAGGGCTGGCCGCCCTGGTCGGCGATCACCAGCAGCGCGACCCGGCCATTGGCGGGGATGGAGCGCAGCAGCAGGTGGTCGGCGGGGAACAAGGCCTTGAGGTTGCCGGGAAACAGCGCCGAGTACTGCGCGGCGTTCTCCGGCGTGAGGCGCAGTTGTCCGGGCTGCGCGAGCAGGCGGCGCAGCACCTGGCTCTGCGCGGGGTCCAGGGCCAGGCTGGCGGCTTCCTTGGGCAGGCCGGCGCTCTGTTGCACCATCAGCCTGCTCTGGGTGCGGTCGGCGAGGAGGATCAGGCTGCGGCGCATGCCGCAGGCAGCGAGCGCATCGCGGGCGCAGGCGGTGAGCTGGACGATGTTGGCGAAGGCGCTGGGCTCTTTTAGCAACAGGCCGCAATGCTGGCGCCACTCGGTGAGCGCGGCGGCAGGAGGCGGCGTCGGTTTCACTTCCTCGGTCGGCCAGCGGCTGCAGTCCCAGGGCCAGATCAGCGCTTGTGCGGGGTGCCAGAGGTCGCTGCGTGCGTGCTTGCGTGCGCTGTCCACGGCGTGCTGATGGATGAGCTGCTGCAACTCGGTCAGCGGCAGCTGCATATAGAGGCCGGTCAGGCGTTGCCAGCGCAGGCTGTGATCGCAGGCCCAGGAGTCGTGGGCGGAGACGGCCAGGCCGTTGGCCAGCAGGACCGTGTTGCCGGGTTGGGTGAGCCAGCGGCGCAGGGCTGGATCGGCGTCGAGCAGTTGCTGCTGGTGCAACGGGTGTTCGTTGTCGCGGGCGATGTGCAGGGCCTTGACCAGCATGCGCCGGTCGGCATTGAGCAGGCGGTAGCCGTAGGTGATCAAGTCCGGCAGCTTCCAGTGCTCGGCCAGGGCCTGGCACAGCTTGAGCAGCGGCACGCCGAGGAGTTCGACCTCCACCTTGAGCGCCGGCTCGCCACGGACGATGACGCGGGTTTCCCAGGCGGCGAACAACTGCGGGTGCAGCGCCAGCAGCGGCCACAGCGGTGAGAGGAAGAGCAGGCTGTTCCAGTGGATTTCCTGCCAGAGGCGTGCGAGGCGGGCGGCGAACAGGCCGCTGGCCTGCTGCGAGGCGTGCTGGCTGATGAGCTGCAACTGGCGCAGCGCCAGGGGAATGTTGGCTTCGTCGACGGCGGGGAGACGCGCGAGCAGCTCTTCCGAGCGTTTCAGGCCAAGGCGGGTAAGGGCCACTTCGAGGCTTTCCGCCGGGCTGTCGAGGGAAGAACCGGAGCGGTTCGCCTCGCGCATGATGCTCAGGGCCAGGGCGGGACTATCCTGAATCAGGTCGGCGATCTCGCGCATGGAACGGCGGCTGTCGCCCAGCGCCCTGCGCACCCGTTCGTGGCTCTCGGCCGGGATCGGTAGACGGACGCCATCCAGTTGCTTGATCCAGGCGTCGAGGGTGCGTGGTAGGGCCATCTGCGTCTTCATGCGGGTTGAGCCAAACTGGCTTTTCGCCTTAACTGGCTATAGTCTGGCGCATAAGTTCCGATAATTAGAAGGGTTGTTTTCATAACCCTATTACTGACCCTTCAAGTCTCACTTTATGGCAAAAATAATCGGCATCATCGTCGTATTCGCCACCGTTCTCGGCGGATATGTCCTTTCCCACGGCAAGATTGGTGCCCTGATACAGCCTTTCGAGGTGTTGATCATCGGTGGCGCGGCGCTCGGGGCCTTCCTCCAGGCCAACCCGGGCAGCACCTTCATGCATGTACTGAAAAAGTCGCTGAAGATGTTCAGCTCGCGTTTCACCCACGCGTTCTACCTGGAAGTGTTGCGCCTGCTTTACGAAATCCTCAACAAGAGCCGCCGTGAAGGGATGATGGCCATCGAGGCCGACATCGAGGACCCGGCGGCCAGCCCGATCTTCAGCAAGTACCCGGCGATCCTCAAGGACGCGGGGATGGTCGCCTACATCAGCGATTACCTGCGCATCATGTCCTCCGGCAACATGGCGCCCCACGAACTGGAAGGCCTGTTCGACATGGAGCTGGGCAGCCTGAAGGAGGAGTTCGAGCACCCGGCCCATGCGGTCAACCGCATCGCCGACGGCCTGCCGGGCTTCGGCATCGTGGCGGCGGTGCTGGGCATCGTGGTGACCATGGCGCTGCTCGGCCAGGTCGAGCAGTCGGCACTGGGGCAGCACGTGGGTGCGGCCCTGGTGGGTACCTTCCTCGGTATTCTCGCGGCCTATGGTTTCTTCGGCCCCCTTGCCGTGTCCCTGGAGCACGACGCCAAGGAAGAACTCAACGTCTATGAAGCCATCAAGGCCTGCCTGGTGGCGTCGGCTTCCGGCATGCCGCCCTCGCTGGCGGTGGAGTTCGGGCGCAAGGTCCTGTTCCCTGCGCACCGGCCGAGCTTCAGCGAGCTCGAGCAGGCCGTGCGCGGTAGCTGAAGACTGAGTCATGGACAACAACCAGCCGATCATCGTCAAACGCGTCAAGAAGTACGCGGCGGGGCACCACGGCGGTGCGTGGAAGATCGCGTTCGCCGACTTCGCCACGGCAATGATGGCGTTCTTCCTGGTGCTCTGGCTGATGTCCTCGGCGACGCCCGAGCAGAAGAAGGCCATTTCCGGCTACTTCCAGGACCCCATCGGCTTCACCGAAAGCGCCAGCCCCTATGTGATCGACCTCGGCGGCACGCCGACGCCGGCACCGGACCGCACGCTCAATCCGGAACTCAAGGACGCGCCCGACGCGCAGGAAGCGGCCATCGATTCGACCAACCAGCAGGTCGACGCCAAGCAGGTCGAGACCCTGGCCGACCAGATCGAGAAGGAACGTCTCGAGATGCTGCTGCAGGAACTGCAGAACAAGGTCGACGAGAACCCCGAGCTGCGCAAGTTCAAGGACCAGATCCTCTTCGAGATCACCCAGGACGGCCTGCGCATCCAGATCATGGACGCTGCCAACCGCCCCATGTTCGACCTCGGCAGCGCCCGCCTGCAGCCCTATTTCGAAGACATCCTGCTGATCATGGCCGAGACCATCAAGGCTGTGCCGAACAAGATCAGCATCAGCGGCCACACCGATGCCAAGCCGTTCGCCGGCACCGGGGATTTCGGCAACTGGGAGCTTTCCGCCGGTCGCGCCAATGCCGCGCGTCGCACCCTGGTGGCCGGCGGCTACCCGGACGATCAGGTGGCGCGGGTGGTCGGCTACGCCTCTTCGGCGCTGTTCGATCGCGAGGATCCCTTCAATCCGGTGAACCGCCGCATCGACATCATCGTGCTGACCAAGAAGGCGCAGCGGGACATCGAAGGCTCCCATGGCGACCAGAATGCGCCTGTCGAAGGCGATGCCCCGCCAGCCGCACCTGCCAGCGGCACCCAGCCGGCCCAGCCCGGTGCGGCCTCGGGCACCCAGGCTGCGCCGCCCGGTGGGGCCGCACCGCTGCAGCCCCAGGAGTTGCAGCAGAAGTTGAATATCTTCGAAGACGGCGTGCTGAAGATGGAAGAGAACAAGCAGCCCTGATCGACACAGAACCGCCCGGAATGAAGAAGGCCACGCAATCGCGTGGCCTTTTCGTTGGTGCCCTGCCTGTCAGTAGTCGGGTTCGGGCAGGCTTTCGAGGATGTGTCGGTAGCTCGACATGCGCTGTGGCTGGACGCGTCCGTCCTCAAGCGCCTTGAGCAGGGCACAGCCGGGTTCGCGGTCATGCTTGCAATCGCGGAAGCGGCAGGTGCCGAGCAGGTCGCGGAACTCGATGAAGCCCGCCTCCACGTCGTCACGGCTGACGTGGCCGAGGCCGAATTCGCGGATGCCGGGGGAGTCGATCAGCTCGCCGCCGCCGGGGAAGTGGAACAGACGCGCGGTGGTGGTGGTGTGGGTGCCCTTGCCGGTCATCTCCGACAGCGGGCCGACGCGGGTGTCGACGCCAGGCAGCAGGCTGTTGACCAGTGACGACTTACCGACGCCCGACTGGCCGACGAAGACGCTGACGTGGCCGTCGAGGCGCATCTGCAGATCCTCCATGCCGCCGCCACCGTGGGCCGAGACCTCCAGCAGCGGGTAGCCGAGCTGGCGGTAGACGCCCAGCAGGGCGTCGAGCATCGCGCTGTTGTCCTCGTCCACCAGGTCGGCCTTGTTGAGCAGCAGCAGCGGTTGGATGCCGGCGTGCTCGGCGGCCACCAGGTAGCGGTCGATGAGATTGGCGTGCGGGTGGGGGAGGGGAGCGAAGACGATGACGATCAGGTCGACGTTGGCCGCCACCGGCTTGAGCACGCCGCGCATGTCCGGGCGGCACAGCTCGCTGGTACGTGGCAGCTGGGCGACGATCACCCCGCTGCCCTGGTTGCCCGAGCGCCAGACCACGCGGTCGCCGGTGACCAGCGCCGGCAGGTTGGCGCGCAGGTGGCAGCGGAATACCTGGCCGGCGATCTCGCCCTCCAGCGCTTCGACCTCGACCTGTACACCGAAGTGGGCGATCACCAGGCCGGTCTGTTCGGGGCCGAGGTCGCCGCCTTCCAGCTCGTCGAGCGCACGCGATTCACGCTTTGCCGCACGTGCGGCGCGCTCTTCCTGGATCTTCTCGATGCGCCAGCTTTGCCGGCGACTGAGGTGGCGTTTGGCCATGGAACTTCCACTGGTTGAAAACGGCGGCGAGTTTAGCACGGGCGGCCCGGCGCGCCGGGCTCTAAGCTAGAATGCGCGCCTTGCCTTGGAGAGCGAACATGCAGAACGCACAGAACCTGATCTGGATCGACCTGGAAATGACCGGGCTTGACCCTGATAACGACGTCATCATCGAGATGGCCACCATCGTCACCGACAGCGACCTCAACGTGCTCGCCGAGGGCCCGACCATCGCCGTGCACCAGAGCGACGAGATTCTCGCCGGCATGGACGAGTGGAATACCCGCCAGCACGGGCAGAGCGGCCTGACCCAGCGCGTGCGGGAAAGCCGCATCAGCGCGGCCGAGGCCGAGGCGCAGACCCTGGCTTTCCTGGAACAGTGGGTGCCGAAGGGCAAGTCGCCGATCTGCGGCAACAGCATCTGCCAGGACCGTCGCTTCCTCTACCGCCATATGCCGAAGCTGGAAGGCTACTTCCACTACCGCAACCTCGACGTCTCCACCCTCAAGGAGCTGGCCGCGCGCTGGGCGCCCCATGTGCGTGACGGTGTTAAGAAGAGCAGCACCCACCTGGCCCTGGACGATATCCGCGACTCCATCGCCGAGCTTCGCCACTACCGCGAGCACTTCATCAAGGCCTGAGCCCGTCAGGCCGCCTGGTGCCGGGCGAGCGCCCACTCCACATGCTCGCGCACCAGGGCCGAGGGGTGCTCGCGCCGGGCGCGCAGGGCCTCCACCACAGGGATGGTCGAGGGCGCGTTGCCCAGGCCGACCGCCAGGTTCCGCAGCCAGCGCTCGTAGCCCGCGCGACGTAGCGGCGAGCCCTCTGTGCGGGTGAGGAACTCCTCCTCGCTCCAGCTGAAGAGCTCTGCCAGAGCGGCGTTATCCAGGCCGTGACGCGGTTGGAAGTCGCCCTGGTCGGTAGGGCGGGCGAAGCGGTTCCAGGGGCAGACCATCTGGCAGTCGTCGCAGCCGAACACCCGGTTGCCGATCAGCGAGCGCAGCTCTTGCGGGATCGAGCCCTTGAGCTCGATGGTCAGGTAGGAGATGCAGCGCCGTGCGTCCAGCTGGTAGGGCGCGACGAAGGCGGCGGTGGGGCAGATGTCCATGCACGCGGTGCAGCGCCCGCAGTGCTCCGTGCCGTGCGGGGCATCCACCGGCAAGGGCATGTCGACGAACAGTTCGCCGAGGAAGAAATAGCTGCCTGCCTTGCGGTTGAGCACCAGGGTGTTCTTGCCGATCCAGCCGAGGCCCGCCTGCTCGGCGATGGCTTTCTCCAGCACCGGCGCGCTGTCGACGAAGGCGCGGTAGCCGAAGGGGCCGATGGCTTGCTGCACGCGTTCGGCCAGCTGCTGCAGGCGCTTGCGGATCAGCTTGTGATAGTCGCGGCCCAGTGCGTAGCGCGAGACATAGGCCTTCTCCGGCTGGCCCAGCACCTGGGCCATGCGCGTGTCGCCGGGCAGGTAGTCCATGCGCAGCGATACCACCCGCAGCGTGCCGGGGACCAGTTCGTCCGGGTGGGAGCGCTTGCTGCCGTGGGCGGCCATGTAGTCCATCTCGCCCTGGTAGCCCGCTTCCAGCCAGCGTCTAAGGTGCGCCTCGTGCTCGCCCAGATCCACCCCGGTGATGCCCACCTGCTGGAAGCCGAGTTCGCGGCCCCAGTCCTTGATGGACTGCGCGAGGGTGGCGAGTTGATCGGGGGAGAAGGACATGCTGGGAGGGAAACCGGAAACGAGGTGCGTATAATTCTGCCAGACCTAGCCCTGAACACCGAATCGCATGCCCGATCGAATCGATGACCTGCCACTCGCCCTTTATTCATCCGCCCAGGTGCGCGAGCTGGATGCGCGCCTGATCGCTGCCGGAACCCCGGGCTTCGAGCTCATGCAGCGTGCCGCCCACGCCGCATGGCGCGCGCTGCGTCGCCGCTGGCCCAGCGCGGGGGAAATCACGGTCCTCGCCGGTCGCGGCAACAACGCTGGCGATGGTTACCTGATCGCCGCCCTCGCGTTGCGTGCCGGATGGCGGGCCAGCGTATTGGCGGTCGGCGACAGTTCGGCCTTGCAGGGCGACGCCGCCCTGGCCCGCGATGAGGCGCAAGCGGCCGGCGTGGCCATCCAGATCTGGAGCGAGGACGCGGACCTGCGCGGCGTGGTGGTGGATGCGCTGCTGGGAACGGGCCTTGCCGGGGCGGTGCGCGAGCCTTACGCGCACGCCATTCGTTGCATCAACGCCAGTTGCCTGCCCGTGCTGGCGGTGGATATTCCGTCCGGCTTGAGCGCGGACAGCGGCGCTGTACTGGGTGTCGCGGTGCGCGCCGACCTGACGGTGACCTTCATCGGCCTCAAGCTCGGCCTGTTCACGGGCGATGCGCCCGAGCTGGTGGGCGAACTGGCGTTCGACGGACTGCAGGCGGATCTCGGGCTGGTCGCTGCCCATCCTGTCGCCGCCCGTCGCCTGGCCGTCGAGGGCATGGCGCTCCCAGGGCCGCGTCCGGCCACCGCGCACAAGGGGCGCTACGGGCGTCTGCTGGTCGTCGGCGGTGACCTCGGGACCGGCGGCGCGGCTCTGCTGAGTGCCGAAAGCGCCCTGCGCAGTGGCGCCGGCATGGTTTCACTGGCGACCCGTGGCGAGCACGTCGCCGCGGCGTTGGCGCGGATGCCCGAGGTGATGAGCATCGGCGTGGCGTCCGCCAATCAATTGCGTGGCTTGGCCGCCGCCTCTAGTGTGCTGGTGGTCGGCCCCGGGCTCGGGCAGAACGCCTGGGGGCGCAGCCTGATGAGCGCGGTGGTGGCGCACGATGTGCCGCAGGTGTGGGATGCCGATGCCCTGAACCTGTTGGCGGCCGGTCGGGTGGCACTGCCTGCCGGCTGCATCATCACTCCGCATCCAGGAGAAGCCGCCCGCCTGCTGGGAGTCGATACCGCTTCGGTCCAGGCGGATCGCCCCGCCGCGGCCCGTGCGCTCGCCCATCGCTACAACGCCACCGTGGTGCTCAAGGGCGCCGGCAGCCTGGTGGCGAGTGCCGATGGCCGCCTGGCGCTCTGTGACCGGGGGCATCCGGCTATGGCGGGTGCCGGGCTGGGCGATGTCCTGGCCGGCGTCATCGGCGCCCTGCTGGCGCAGGGCATGGCGGCGTTCGACGCGGCCTGCCTTGCCGTCTGGCTGCATGCCAGTGCGGGTCAGCAGCTCGGCGCCCAGGGGCGCGGGCTGGCGGCCAGTGACCTGATTCCTACCATTCGTCAGCTGCTCGAGGAGTGTTCACCGTGCCGGAGTTGAGTCTTTTCGCCGAGGGGGAGGACGCCATGCTGGCGTTGGGCGCGCGCCTGGCGCAGGCCTCGGGTGGGCGCGGCATCATCTACCTGCACGGTGACCTGGGGGCGGGCAAGACCACGTTGTCGCGCGGGATCCTGCGCGGGCTGGGCCACGGCGGGGCGGTGAAGAGCCCGACCTTCACCCTGGTCGAGCCCTACGAGATCGGTGAACTGCGTGCTTTCCACTTCGATCTCTATCGCCTGGCCGACCCCGAAGAGCTGGAATTCCTGGGTATCCGCGACTATTTCGAGGGCGACGCCCTGTGCCTGATCGAGTGGCCCGAAAGGGGCAGCGGCATTTTGCCAAAGGCCGACATGGACATTACCATTAGCCCCCATGCAGGCGGCCGTACGCTGCATCTGTCGCCGCATTCCGAGCGCGGCGAGTCCTGGTGCGCCGCCTTGGCCACGGGAGTATGAACAAGAGAATGGGGTGGGGTATGCGCTCGCGCGCGCTGTTTGCCGGGATTGGGGTTCTGCTTGCGGCGTTTGCCGCCGATGTCCTGGCCGCTGCGGAGGTCCGTGGCGTGAGGCTTTGGCGCGCCCCTGACAATACCCGGCTGGTGTTCGACCTCTCCGGTCCCGTGCAGCACAGTGTGTTCACCCTGGCCGCGCCCAACCGTATCGTCATCGACATCACCGGCGCCCAGCTGGCCACCAAGCTGGAGCAGCTGTCGCTCAGCAATACGCCCATCACCAGCGTGCGATCGGCCCAGCGCAGCCCGACCGAGCTGCGTGTGGTGATCGACGTTTCCGCTGCTGTCGTGCCCAAGAGTTTCTCCCTGGCGCCCAACCAGCAGTACGGCAACCGCCTGGTGGTCGACCTGTTCGACCAGGAAGCCGCCGCCAACGAAGCCTCCTCGCCTCAAGTGGCGGTAGCGCCGAGCACGCCGCAGCCGCCGGTCTCGCCGACCCAGCCGTCCACCAACAAGCTGCCACCGGTGCCGGGTGGCAATCGCGACATCATCGTTGCCATCGACGCCGGTCACGGCGGCGAGGACCCGGGCGCGCTGGGCCCCAAGGGCCAGCATGAGAAGGACGTGACCCTGGCGATCGCCAAGGAATTGCAGCGCCAGATCAACCAGGAAAAAGGCTTCCGGGCCGAACTGGTGCGTACCGGCGACTACTTCATCCCGCTGCGCAAGCGCACCGAGATCGCCCGCAAGAAGGGCGCCGACCTGTTCGTTTCCATCCATGCGGACGCCGCGCCCAGCCGCAGCGCATTCGGGGCCTCGGTGTTCGCCCTGTCGGACCGTGGTGCCACCTCGGAAACCGCGCGCTGGCTGGCGGACAACGAGAACCGCTCCGACCTGATCGGCGGTGTCGGCAGCGTCAGCCTGGACGACAAGGACCGCATGCTCGCCGGCGTGCTGCTGGACCTGTCGATGACCGCTTCGCTGTCCTCCAGCCTCAACGTCGGGCAGAAGGTGCTGACCAACATCAGCCGTGTCACGCCGCTGCACAAGCGCCGCGTGGAACAGGCAGGCTTCATGGTGCTGAAGTCGCCGGACATCCCGTCGATCCTGGTCGAGACCGGCTTCATCTCCAACCACAACGAGTCGCAGAAGCTGGCCAGCGCGAGCCACCAGCAGGCGCTGGCGCGCTCCATCCAGGGCGGCATCAAGCAGTTCTTCCAGCAGAACCCGCCACCCGGCACCTACATCGCCTCGCAGCGTGACCAGGGCAAGATCGCGGCTGGCCCGCGCGAGCATCTGGTCACCTCCGGCGAGAGCCTGGCGCTGATCGCGCAGCGCTACCAGGTCAGCCTGGCCGCGCTGCGCAGCGCCAATGGCCTGAAGAACGACAACATCAAGGTCGGCCAGACCCTCGATATCCCGGCGACCGCCCTGGCAGCCCAGCCATGACCGAGTTGCGTCGCATCCAGCTGCTCAGCCCCCGGCTGGCGAACCAGATCGCCGCTGGCGAGGTGGTTGAACGCCCCGCATCGGTGATCAAGGAGCTGCTGGAGAACAGCCTCGACGCGGGTGCCCGGCGCATCGACGTCGAGGTCGAGCAGGGTGGCATCAAGCTGCTGCGGGTCCGTGACGACGGCGGCGGCATCCCGGCCGACGACCTGCCGCTCGCCCTGGCACGCCACGCCACCAGCAAGATCCGCGACCTCGAAGACCTGGAGCGGGTGATGAGCCTGGGCTTCCGGGGCGAGGCGCTGGCGTCCATCAGTTCCGTCGCGCGCCTGACCATGACCTCGCGTACCCCTGATGCCGAGCAGGCCTGGCAGGTCGAGACCGAGGGGCGTGACATGGAGGCGCGGGTGCAGCCCGCCGCCCACCCGGTGGGCACCTCGGTGGAGGTGCGCGACCTGTTCTTCAATACGCCGGCGCGGCGCAAGTTCCTGCGTGCGGAGAAGACCGAATTCGACCACCTGCAGGAAGTGATCAAGCGCCTGGCCCTGGCCCGCTTCGATGTCGCTTTCCACCTGCGCCACAACAACAAGACGGTCTTCGCCCTGCATGAGGCGAAGGACGAGATATCCCGTGCGCGGCGCGTGGCCAGCGTCTGCGGCCCGGCCTTCCTGGAGCAGGCCCTGCCCATCGAGGTGGAGCGCAACGGCCTGCACCTGTGGGGCTGGGTCGGGTTGCCGACCTTCTCCCGCAGCCAGGCGGACCTGCAGTATTTCTATGTGAACGGTCGCATGGTGCGCGACAAGCTGGTGGTGCACGCGGTGCGCCAGGCCTACCGCGATGTGCTCTACAACGGCCGGCACCCGACCTTCGTGCTGTTCCTGGAAGTGGACCCGGCGGTGGTAGACGTCAACGTCCACCCGACCAAGCACGAGGTGCGCTTCCGCGAAAGCCGCATGGTCCACGACTTCCTTTATGGCACCCTGCACCGCGCTCTTGGCGAGGTGCGGCCCGAGGACCAGCTCGCCGCTCCCGCCGCTGTCGGCGGCATGGTTCGAACCACCGGCATCGAGGCGGGCGAGTTCGGGCCCCAGGGTGAAATGAGCCTGGCGGCGACCGTGTTGGAACAACCCGTCAGCCAGCCCGCCTGGACGCCGTCCCATGGCGGCGCCGGTGCCGGCTACCAGGCGCCGCGCCCATCTCCTGTGCTCGCCACCGCCGAGGCCCAGGGCGCCTACCGCGAATACTTCGCGCCGATGGTCAATCAGCCTGCGGCAGCGCTGCCGGACAGCCAGGGGGACATCCCGCCGCTGGGCTACGCCCTTGCGCAGCTCAAGGGTATCTACATCCTCGCCGAGAACGCCCAGGGGTTGGTGCTGGTGGACATGCACGCGGCCCACGAGCGCATCACCTACGAGCGCCTGAAGGTGGCGATGGCCAGCGAGGGGCTCAAGGGACAGCCGCTGCTGGTGCCCGAGTCGGTGGCAGTCAGCCAGCGCGAGGCCGATTGTGCCGAAGAGCATGGGAGCTGGTTCCAGCGCCTGGGCTTCGAGCTGCAGCGGCTCGGTCCGGAAACCCTGGCCATCCGCCAGATCCCGGCATTGCTCAAGCAGGCCGAAGCGACCCAGCTGGTGCGTGACGTCCTGGCCGACCTGCTCGAGTACGGCACCAGCGACCGCATCCAGGCCCATCTGAACGAGCTGCTCGGCACCATGGCCTGCCACGGTGCGGTGCGGGCCAATCGCCGCCTCACCCAGCCCGAAATGAACGGCTTGCTGCGCGATATGGAGCACACCGAGCGCAGTGGCCAGTGCAACCATGGCCGTCCGACCTGGACGCAACTGGGCATGGACGACCTGGACAAGCTGTTCCTGCGTGGCCGCTGACATGGGCGAGCGCCTGCCACCGGCCATCTTCCTGATGGGCCCCACCGCTGCCGGCAAGACCGACCTCGCCCTGGATCTGGCGCGCCACCTGCCCTGCGATCTGATCAGCGTCGACTCGGCGTTGGTCTATCGCGGCATGGACATCGGCACCGCCAAGCCTGACAAGTCCGTGCTCGAGGCCTTCCCGCATCGGTTGATCGACATCCGCGATCCGGCCCAGAGCTATTCCGCCGCTGAATTTCGCGCCGACGCCCTGGAGGCCATGGCCGAGATCACCGCCAGGGGCCGCATCCCGCTGCTGGTCGGGGGCACCATGCTCTACTACAAGGCGCTGCTGGAGGGCCTGGCGGACATGCCCAGCGCCGACCCGGCCGTACGTGCGGAACTGGAAGCGCGGGCGCAGCGCGAGGGCTGGGATGTCCTGCATCGCGAGCTGGCGGAGGTGGACCCCGAGTCGGCCGCGCGCATCCATCCCAACGACCCCCAGCGGCTCACCCGCGCCCTCGAGGTGTACCGCGTGAGCGGTTTGACGATGACTGCACATCGTCAGCGACAGGCGTTGCAAAATCCCGACTCGGGGCCCTCTGGCCGGGGACATTTGCCTTATACTGTCGCCCACTTGGCGATCGCTCCGGCGCAACGCCAGGTTTTGCACGCGCGTATCGCGCAACGATTTCGTCTGATGCTGGAACAGGGCTTTGTCGAAGAGGTCGAAGCTCTGCGCGAAAGACGTGACTTGCACGCCGGACTGCCGTCTATAAGAGCTGTCGGTTATCGCCAGGTATGGGAATACCTGGACGGCGACCTGACGCGGGTCGAAATGGAAGAGCGGGGCATCATCGCCACGCGCCAATTGGCCAAGCGGCAATTCACCTGGTTACGGGGTTGGGCTGATTTACACTGGCTGGACAGCCTGGCTTGCGACAATCTGCCGCGTACCTTGAAATACCTGGAGTCGGTCTCCATATTGGGCTGAGACCTCACCAGTTACCGTCTATCCTTGGGGGTAAGGCGGCCTAACTTTCTCGTCATTTGACAACTAAAACGATTTATATCCCTACAGGAGTGCGGCATATGTCAAAAGGGCATTCGCTACAAGACCCTTACCTGAATACCTTGCGTAAGGAACGCGTACCGGTTTCCATCTATCTGGTCAACGGCATCAAGCTGCAGGGCCAGATCGAGTCCTTCGACCAGTTCGTGATTTTGCTGAAGAACACTGTCAGCCAGATGGTCTACAAGCACGCAATCTCCACCGTGGTACCGAGCCGCCCCGTGCGTCTGCCGAGTGCCACCGAGCAAGAAACCCCCGAGCCTGGTAACGCCTGATAGGAGTCTGCATTGTTTTTCGAACGCCCTGGTGGTGGTGAACGGGCCATCCTGGTTCATCTGGACGGCCACGATCCCGAGGCGCGAGAAGACCCGCAGGAATTCCAGGAACTGGCTCGGTCGGCTGGCGCCGACACGGCAGCTTTCATCTCCGTGTCGCGCCACCAGCCAACAGCCAGATATCTGATCGGTAGCGGCAAGGTCGAAGAGCTCCATGACCTCGTCAGGGCTGAACAGGCCGAACTGGTCATCTTCAATCACACCCTCACGCCCAGTCAGGAACGCAACCTCGAGCGAGCGCTCGAATGCCGTGTTCTCGATCGCACCGGGCTGATTCTCGACATCTTCGCCCAGCGCGCCCGCACCCATGAGGGCAAGTTGCAGGTGGAGCTCGCCCAGCTCGAGCACATGAGCACCCGGCTGGTTCGTGGCTGGACTCACCTCGAGCGGCAGAAGGGTGGTATCGGCTTGCGTGGGCCGGGTGAAACCCAGCTCGAGACGGACCGTCGCCTGCTGCGCGTGCGCATCCGCCAGATCAAGCAGCGCCTCGAGAAGGTGCGTAGCCAGCGCGAGCAGGCTCGACGTGGCCGCAAGCGCGCCGATATTCCCTCCGTTTCGCTGGTCGGCTACACCAACGCCGGCAAGTCCACGCTGTTCAATGCCGTGACTTCGTCCGAGGTCTATGCTGCGGACCAGTTGTTCGCCACGCTGGACCCGACCTTGCGCCGTCTCGAACTCAACGATCTCGGGCCTATCGTCCTGGCCGATACCGTGGGCTTCATCCGGCACCTGCCGCACAAGCTTGTCGAAGCCTTCCGGGCTACCCTTGAGGAGTCCAGCAACTCCGACCTGCTGCTGCATGTGATCGACGCCCATGAGCCTGAGCGCATGGCGCAGATGGAGCAGGTCATGGCGGTGCTGAACGAAATCGGCGCAGATGGCTTGCCGATGCTCGAGGTGTACAACAAGATCGACCTGCTCGAAGGCATGGAGCCACAGATCCAGCGCAACGAGCAGGGCAAGCCTGAGCGGGTATGGCTTTCCGCCCGCGACGGCCTCGGACTCGACCTGCTCAAGCAGGCGATCGCCGAGCTGTTGGGGGATGATCTCTTCGTGGGAACCCTGAAGTTGCCGCAGAAACTCGGCAGGCTGAGAGCGCAGTTCTTCGCCCTCGGTGCCGTGCAGAGCGAGAAGCATGACGAGGCCGGGGAGTTCCTCCTTGCCGTCAGATTGCCGCGTGTGGAGCTCAACCGTCTGGTCAGCCGTGAAGGCTGGAAGCCGCAGGAGTTCCTGGAGCAACACACTTTGCAATAAAGCCCGCAGGTGCGCTTTTTGCCGCGGGTGGCGGGCTTTCGGTAGCATTGGCGGGCGTGCCGTGGGTGCGTCTTTGCTTTATCAGTATGGAGAGCGCTATGGCTTGGAATGAGCCGGGTGGCAACTCGAACAATCAGGACCCCTGGGGTGGACGCCGTGGTGGCGATCGCAAGGGGCCGCCGGATCTGGACGAAGCCTTCCGCAAACTGCAGGACAGTCTCAATGGGCTGTTCGGCGGCAAGAAACGTGGTGGTGGCGATGGCGGTGGCAAGGGCGGCGGCTTCGGCCTGATCGGCATTGCCCTCTTCCTGCTCGCCATGGTCTGGCTCTACAGCGCCGTCTACGTGGTCGATGAGCAGGAGCAGGCCGTGGTGCTGCGCTTCGGCAAGTACTACGAAACCGTCGGCCCGGGCCTGAACATCTATTTCCCGCCCATCGATCGCAAGTACCAGGAAAACGTCACCCGCGAGCGTGCATACAGCAAGCAGGGTCAGATGCTCACCGAGGACGAGAACATCGTCGAGGTGCCGCTCACCGTCCAGTACAAGATCACCAACCTGCAGGACTTCGTGCTCAAGGTCGACCAGCCCGAGGTGAGCCTGCAGCACGCCACTGAAAGCGCCCTGCGCCACGTGGTCGGCTCCACCGAGATGGACCAGGTCCTGACCGAGGGGCGTGAGCTGATGGCCAGCGAGATCAAGGAGCGCCTGCAGCGTTTCCTCGATACCTACGGCACCGGCATCACCGTGACCCAGGTGAACGTGCAGAGCGCCGCCGCGCCGCGCGAAGTGCAGGAAGCGTTCGACGACGTTATCCGCGCCCGCGAGGACGAGCAGCGTGCCAAGAACCAGGCCGAGGCCTACGCCAACGGCGTGATTCCCGAGGCGCGTGGCCAGGCGCAGCGCATCATCGAGGACGCCAACGGTTATCGCGACGAAGTGATCTCCCGCGCCAAGGGTGAGGCGGATCGTTTCACCAAGCTGGTCGCCGAGTATCGCAAGGCCCCCGAGGTCACTCGCCAGCGCCTGTACCTGGACACCATGCAGGAAGTCTTCAGCAACACCAGCAAGGTGCTGCTGACCGGCGACAAGGGGCAGAACAACCTGCTCTACCTGCCGCTGGACAAGATGATCGACAACCGTGGCGGTAGCAGTGGTGCCGTGCCTGGCGCCGCCGCGAGCGGTGCGGCCGATCTCGGTTCGCGTGTCACCACCGATCTGCAGCAGCGCGATCTGCGTTCTAGGGAGAGTCGCTGATGGGTAACAAATCACTGATCGCCCTGATCGGAGCCGTCGTCCTCGCCCTGGTGGCCTGGAGCAGCTTCTACATAGTGGCGCAGACCGAGCGCGCGGTGCTGCTGCAGTTCGGCCGCATCGTCGAGGCCGACGTCAAGCCGGGCCTCCACGTGAAGATTCCGTACGTCAACCAGGTGCGCAAGTTCGACGCCCGCCTGCTGACCCTGGATTCGCCGACCCAGCGCTTCCTCACCCAGGAAAAGAAAGCGGTGATGGTGGACGCTTACGCCAAATGGCGTGTGGCTGATGCCGAGCGCTTCTATACCGCGACTTCCGGCCTCAAGCAGATTGCCGACGAGCGCCTGTCGCGTCGCCTGGAAGCGGGCCTGCGTGACCAGTTCGGCAAGCGCACCCTGCATGAAGTGGTATCCGGTGAGCGTGACGGTCTCATGGCCGATATCACCCGCTCGCTGAACACCATGGCCAGCAAGGAGCTGGGTATCGAGGTGCTGGACGTCCGCGTCAAGGCCATCGACCTGCCCAAGGAAGTGAACCGCAGTGTGTTCGAGCGTATGAGCACCGAGCGTGAGCGCGAGGCCCGCGAGCACCGCGCCAAGGGTAGCGAGCTGGCCGAAGGCATTCGTGCCGACGCCGATCGTCAGCGCCGCGTGCTGTTGGCCGAGGCCTATCGCGAGGCGGAAGAGGCCCGTGGTGATGGCGATGCCCAGGCGGCCGCCATCTACTCCAAGGCCTATGGCCAGGACCAGGAGTTCTACGCCTTCTACCGCAGCCTCAAGGCCTACCGCGAGAGCTTCTCGAGCAAGGGCGACGTGATGGTTCTGGACCCGAGCAGCGAGTTCTTCCAGTTCCTCAACAAGGCCAAGTGATGGTTTTCCCCGGCGGACGGTCCTGTCCGTCGGGGTGACCCACCGGGAAAACGTGGTATCATGCGTCAGCCGGGAAATCCCGGCTTTTTTGCGTCCGCGAGAATCATGTGGCAGGAAATCGGCATAGCTTTCTGTTTCGTGCTGGTGCTGGAAGGCATCCTGCCCTTCCTCTATCCGCGCCGTTGGCGCGCCGCGGTGCACGGGCTGGCAGGGTTGAAGGACCGCCAGCTTCGCCTCATGGGCCTCGCCAGCATGTTGCTGGGGACCGGCCTCCTGTATCTGCTTCACTGAAGGCTTGCCGCCCGGCTGAGAGGGGAATGGCGTAATGGCAACGGTAGATCGCTGGCTGCTGCCAGATGGAATCGAAGAAGTACTGCCGCCCGAAGCGGCGCGCATCGAAGCAGCCCGCCGCCAGGTGCTGGACCTGTTCCAGCGCTGGGGCTACGACTTCGTGGTCACCCCGCACATCGAATACCTCGAGTCCCTGCTGACCGGTGCCGGCCAGGACCTCGACCTGCGCACCTTCAAGGTGACCGACCCGCAATCCGGCCGCCTGATGGGCTTCCGTGCCGACATCACGCCGCAGGTGGCGCGCATCGACGCCCATACCCTGCGCCGTGAAGGGCCCAACCGCCTGTGCTACGCCGGCAGCGTCCTGCATGCCAAGCCGCGCGCGCTTTCCACCTCGCGCAGCCCGATCCAGCTTGGCGCCGAACTCTATGGCGACGCCAGCCCGGCCAGCGACGTGGAAGTCATCAGCCTGATGCTGGAGATGCTTGAGCTTGCCGATGTGCCCGACGTGCACATGGACCTCGGGCATGTCGGTATCTACCGTGGCCTCGCCCGTGCCGCCGAGTTGTCCGGCGAAGTGGAGCAGCAGCTGTTCGACGCCCTGCAGCGCAAGGCCGTCGACGAGGTGGCCGAGCTGACCGAGGCCCTGCCCGGCGAGCTGGCTTCCATGCTGCGCGCGCTCGCCGAGCTCTGCGGCGATCGCCAGGTCCTGGAGCTTGCCCAGGGTGTGTTGATGGATGCGCCGGACGAGGTGCATGTCGCGCTCGACGAGCTGATCGCCATCGCCGACGAGCTGGAACTCCGCTACCCCGAGCTGCCCCTGTATTTTGACCTGGGCGAGCTGCGTGGTTACCACTACCACACGGGCGTGGTCTTCGCCGCCTTCGTGCCGGGCGAGGGCCAGTCCATCGCCCAGGGTGGTCGCTATGACGACATCGGCGCCGATTTCGGTCGCGCCCGTCCGGCGACCGGGTTCTCCACCGACCTGAAGACCCTGGTCACCCTGGGGCGGATGGAGCTGGATGAGGCCCCGACCGGAATCTGGGCGCCCGACGTCCATGACGTCTACCTTTGGCAGGCCGTGAAGCGTCTGCGCAGCGAAGGTCAGCGCGTGGTCCAGGCATTGCCGGGTCAGGATGTGGACAGTGCGCAGGAGGTGGGTTGTGACCGCCAGCTGTGCCTGCGTGACGGGCGCTGGCAGGTTGCGCCCCTGGTTTCCTAAAGGTTTTCCCGCCGGCCGTTGCCGGCATCGAGCTTCCGAAGAGGACAAGTGTTATGGGTAAGAATGTCGTGGTCCTGGGCACCCAGTGGGGTGATGAGGGCAAAGGCAAGATCGTCGACCTGTTGACCGATCAGGCAGCCGCTGTCGTGCGCTACCAGGGCGGCCACAATGCCGGTCACACCCTGGTGATCGACGGCGAGAAGACCGTGCTCCACCTGATCCCGTCCGGCATCCTGCGCGAGAACGTGCAGTGCATGATCGGCAACGGCGTGGTCGTCGCGCCGGATGCGCTGATGCGCGAGATCACCAAGCTCGAGGAGAAGGGCGTGCCGGTGCGCGAGCGCCTGCGCATCAGCCCCTCCTGCACCCTGATCCTGCCGTACCACGTCGCCCTCGACCAGGCGCGCGAGAAGGCCCGTGGCGATGCCAAGATCGGCACCACCGGCCGCGGTATCGGCCCGGCCTATGAGGACAAGGTGGCCCGTCGCGGCCTGCGTATCGGCGACCTGTTCCACCGCGAGCGCTTCGCCGCCAAGCTCGGCGAGCTGCTGGACTACCACAACTTCGTCCTGCAGAACTATTACAAGGAACCGGCCGTCGATTTCCAGAAGACCCTCGACGAGGCCCTGGGCTACGCCGACCTGCTGGAGCCGATGATCACCGACGTCGCCGCCCGACTCCACGAGCTGCGCAAGCAGGGCGCCTACATCATGTTCGAAGGTGCCCAGGGCTCGCTGCTGGACATCGACCACGGCACCTATCCCTATGTGACCAGCTCCAGCACCACTGCGGGCGGCACCGCCACCGGTTCCGGCTTCGGTCCGCTCTACCTGGACTACATCCTGGGCATCACCAAGGCCTACACCACCCGCGTGGGTTCCGGCCCGTTCCCCACCGAGCTGTTCGATGAGACCGGTGCCTTCCTGGCCAAGCGCGGCCACGAGTTCGGCTCCACCACCGGTCGCGCCCGTCGTTGCGGCTGGTTCGATGCCGTCATCCTGCGTCGTGCCATCGAGATCAACAGCATCTCCGGCCTGTGCCTGACCAAGCTGGACGTGCTCGACGGTCTTGAGACCATCCGCATCTGCGTTGGCTACAAGGACCAGAACGGTGACGTGATGGTCGATGCGCCGACCGACGCCGACAGCTACATCGGCCTGCAGCCGGTCTACGAAGACATGCCGGGCTGGAGCGAGTCCACCGTTGGCGTGAAGTCGCTCGAAGAGCTGCCGGCGGCCGCCCGTGCCTACATCAAGCGCATCGAGGAGCTGGTCGGTGCGCCCATCGACATCATCTCCACCGGGCCGGATCGCAACGAAACCATCGTCCTGCGCCACCCGTACGCCTGAGTCGCCTGACTCGAAAAGGGCCGCCTCGTGCGGCCCTTTTTCATGGGCGCAAGAAAATATTGCGGCATGGCCCTTGCTGGAGCTCTATAAATCCCTGAAGTCGCCGTTAAAGAAGAACGGTCGTAGAGGAGCATCGTCGTGTCCGCCATTCTTTCCCTGCTCAGAAGCCGCCTGTTGCGGCCTGTTTTCATCGCCCTCGGCGTCTCCCTGTTGGTGCAGGTGGTGGTGGCTGTTGCCCTGACTCGGGGCACGGTCGACTCGCTGGTCGAGGACCTCGGTCGGCGCCTGGGTGATGACACCCGCCGCCTGTCGGGCGAACTGGAGCAGGCCGGGCGGGAAGTCTCCGGCAGCCTGACCAGCCTCTCCAGCAAGACCCGCGAGCGCCTGAGTGCGTCCCTCTCCGAGCGCCTCAAGGCGGAGCAGGGTCAGTTGCGCTCCACGCTGGAGGAGAACCTCAAGGCCTCCGCCACCGATCTCGCCCAATTGCTCGCCGCCGTCGCGCCGCGCGCCATGTGGGACAACGACATCCCGACGCTTTCCGAATTTGCCCGCCGCGCCCAGCGCAATCCCAATGTGCTTTTCGTGGTCTATGACGATGCCCAGGGCCAGCACCTCACGCGCTACCTCAATCGCGAGAACGCCGCGATCAAGGGGCTGCTGGCCAAGGGGCAGGGCGAGCGCGCGCTGGACAAGGTGCTCAACGCCGCTGCCAGCGACCCGTCCGTGTACATGGTCGAGGCCTCGATCAGCCCCAACGGCGTGGAGATCGGCAAGGTGCGCCTGGGGGTGTCCACCGCCACCATCGAGGATCAGCTGAAGGCCCTGGACTCCCGCTTCAGTGCGCTGATCGCCAGCGGAGGCGAGCTGGTGGGGCAGAGCCTGTCCGGCGCAGCGACCGACAGCACCGCGGTGTTGACCGCGCGGCTCAAGTCCGCCCAGGAGGCGGCCAATGGCATGAGCACCGGCACCCAGAAGACCGTCGAAGACGCTGCCCACGAGCTGCGCTGGCGCATCGGTCTGGCCCTGGTGCTGGTCGGGCTCGGCGTGCTGCTGGTGCTCGCCGTGGTGCTCGGCCATCGCGTGGTCAACCGCCTGCGCCTGCTGATCGCGGCCCTGAACGACCTGGCGGCAGGCGAGGGGGATCTCACCCGGCGCGTGCGCCTGGACAGTACCGATGAGCTGGGCGAGATGGCCACGGCGGTGAACCGCTTCATCGACAAGCTGCAGCCCATCGTGCGCGAGGCGGGTGATGTGGCGGTGCGCACCGGCAGCGAGATCCGCTCGCTGTCCGAGCGCAGCCTGGCTGCCGAGGCGGCGGCCGATCGCCAGCGCAACGAGGTGGCCGGCAGTCTCGATGCCCTGGCGCAGATGACCGCCGAGGCCCAGGCCGAGAGCCAGGCCATGCAGACGGCACTGCAGCAGGTCGGCGAGATTCGCCAGGCGACCCAGGACAACGCCGCCATCGCCCGCAAGGTCGGTGGCCTGATCGAGACCCTGGAGGAGCGCGTGCAGAACGGTGCCGAGGTGATCGAGCGCCTGGCTCGGCAGAGCGAGCAGATCGAGGTGGTGCTGTCGGTCATTCATGGCATCGCCGAGCAGACCAACCTGCTGGCCCTCAATGCTGCGATCGAGGCGGCGCGTGCGGGAGAGAGTGGTCGCGGTTTCGCGGTGGTGGCGGACGAGGTGCGTGCGCTGGCCAGCAAGACCCAGCAGTCCACCGGCGATATCCAGGCGCATATCGGCGCGTTGCAGAAGGGTGCGAAGGAGGCGGTGGCCGCCATCTCCCAGGCGCGCGCCCGTGCCTCCGAAGGCATCGACGCCCTGCGTGACAGCGAGCGCCTGCAGCAGAGCGTGCAGCAGGCGGTGGAAGGGGTTCACGAAGCGGTTCGTGCAGCCGCGCGTGCAGCCGAGCACCAGGCCGAAGGGGCACATGCCGTGCGTGGGCGGGTCGATGTGATCCATGCCGAAGCGCGATTGGCTGCGGAGGCCGTGGCGGCCACCGCCAGCAGCGGGCGCGTGCTCGATGGTCTGGCTGCGCAGCTGAAGTCCAGCCTCGGTCAGTTCAAGGCCTGATGCCTGGATGCCAGAAAGCACAAAGCCGAGCAGAGCTCGGCTTTGTGTTGAAGAGTGGTGCCCAGGAGAAGACTCGAACTTCCACGGTGTTGCCACCGCTAGGACCTGAACCTAGTGCGTCTACCAATTCCGCCACCTGGGCACATTGCGATGATCGCTCATCGACTTTTTGCTGCACTTGATCGACCGTGTCGACAGGGTGTGCTGCTACCCTCTAAGCGAGAAAACGAGCAAAGAACTCGGTTTCTTGAATAATGGTGCCCAGGAGAAGACTCGAACTTCCACGGTGTTGCCACCGCTAGGACCTGAACCTAGTGCGTCTACCAATTCCGCCACCTGGGCACTCACAACGTCTCAGCAACGCTGTGGGCGCGAACTATACGGTTCGACTTTTTGCTTGTAAACCCCTGACAGTGAAAAAATTATTCTTGGATGAAAGCTGACCGCTGAACGGATTTCGCGCTTCAATAGACAGATGGCAAACATAACTATGAATGAAAAGGTGAATCCCCTCTGATGGCCGATTGGCAAAACCTCGATCCCGAGGCCGCCCGCGAGGCGGAAAAGTACGAGAACCCCATCCCCAGCCGTGAACTCATCCTGCAGCGACTCGATGAGCGCGGCGCCCCGGCCAGCCGCGAGCAGCTGGTTGAAGAGTTCGGTCTGACCACCGAGGATCAGCTGGAGGCGTTGCGTCGGCGCCTGCGCGCCATGGAACGCGATGGCCAGCTTATCTATACCCGTCGTGGTACCTATGCACCGGTCGACAAGCTCGACCTGATCCGTGGTCGCATCAGCGGTCATCGCGATGGCTTCGGCTTCCTCATCCCCGATGACGGCAGCGACGACCTGTTCCTCAGCCCCGCGCAGATGCGCCTGGTGTTCGACGGCGACCGCGCCCTGGCGCGTGTCTCCGGCCTCGATCGTCGTGGCCGCCGCGAAGGCGCCCTGGTCGAGGTGATCGAGCGCGCCCACGAGACACTGGTCGGCCGCTTCTTCGAAGAGAGCGGCATCGCCCGCGTGGTCGCCGACAACCCGAAGATCCAGCAGGAAGTCCTGGTGCCCCAGGGCAAGCAGGGCGCCGCCAAGCACGGGCAGTTCGTGCAGGTGAAGATCGAGCAGTGGCCGAGCAATTTCCGCGTCGCCCAGGGCGAGGTGGTCGAGGTGCTGGGCGACTACATGGCGCCCGGCATGGAGATCGAAGTCGCCCTGCGCAGCTACGA
Source organism: Pseudomonas tohonis (assembly GCF_012767755.2). Classification (NCBI taxonomy): domain Bacteria; kingdom Pseudomonadati; phylum Pseudomonadota; class Gammaproteobacteria; order Pseudomonadales; family Pseudomonadaceae; genus Pseudomonas; species Pseudomonas tohonis. The sequence goes on along the minus strand of NZ_AP023189.1, from coordinate 6,003,172 downwards.
CATCCCCCATGAATGGCCCGAAGGCGTGATCAAGGAAGCCGCCAAGCTCAAGCCGGAAGTGGCCGAGAAGGACAAGGAGAAGCGCATCGACCTGCGCCACCTGCCTCTCGTCACCATCGACGGCGAAGATGCCCGCGACTTCGACGATGCCGTCTACGCCGAGGCCCGCAAGGGTGGCGGCTGGCGCCTGTTCGTCGCCATCGCCGACGTCTCCCACTATGTAAAGGTGGGCTCGGCGCTGGATGAGGAGGCGGCCAATCGCGGCAACTCGGTGTATTTCCCCGAGAAAGTCATCCCGATGCTGCCGGAGGTGCTGTCCAATGGCCTCTGCTCGCTGAACCCGCTGGTCGATCGCCTCGCCATGGTCTGCGAGATGACCCTCTCGCGCGCAGGCAAGATGACCGGATACGAGTTCTACGAGGCGGTCATCCACTCCCATGCGCGCCTGACCTACAACAAGGTCAGCCAGTTGCTGGAGACACCCGACTCGGTCGAAGGCAAGCAGCTCGCCCAGCAGCTTCCACAACTGGTTCCGCACCTGCAGCAGCTCTACAAGCTCTACAAGGTGCTGCTGGCGGCGCGTCAGGTGCGCGGCGCCATCGATTTCGAGACCCAGGAAACGCGCATCGTCTTCGGTGCCGACCGCAAGATCTCCGAGATCCGTCCGACCCAGCGCAACGACGCCCACAAGCTGATCGAGGAGTGCATGCTCTGCGCGAACGTGGCCACCGCCCGCTTCATGCAGGACCACGACATCCCCTCGCTCTACCGAGTGCACGACGGCCCGCCGGCCGAGCGCCTGGACAAGCTGCGCCTGTTCCTCGGCGAACTGGGCCTGACCCTCAATCGCGGCAAGGGCGAACCGACCCCCAGCGACTACCAGGCCCTGCTGGAAACCATCCGTGGGCGCCCGGACTACCACCTGATCCAGACCGTGATGCTGCGCTCCCTGAGCCAGGCGGTTTACAGCGCCGACAACCAGGGGCACTTCGGCCTCAACTACGACGCCTACACCCACTTCACGTCGCCCATCCGTCGCTATCCGGACTTGCTGGTGCACCGTGCCATCCGCAGCGTGATCCGCTCCAAGCGCGAGACCGTGCACGTCAAGCGGGCCGGCGCTGCAGCCATGGCCAAGGCGCGCATCTATCCGTACGACGAGGCCGCCCTGGAGAAGCTGGGCGAGCAGTGCTCGATGACCGAGCGCCGCGCCGACGAAGCCACCCGCGACGTCACCAACTGGCTGAAGTGCGAGTACATGCGCGAGCGCGTGGGCGAGACCTTCCCCGGGGTGATCTCCGCGGTGACCGGTTTCGGCCTGTTCGTCGAGCTGACCGACATCTATGTGGAAGGCCTGGTGCACGTCACCGCGCTGCCGGGCGACTACTACCATTTCGACCCGATCCACCATCGCCTTTCCGGCGAGCGCACTGGCCGCAGCTTCCGTCTCGGTGACCCGATCGAAGTGCTGATCGCACGCGTCGACCTGGACGAGCGCAAGATCGACTTCGAGCTGGCCGAGAATGCGCTCAGCGCGCCGGTCGGCCGCAAGAAACGGGGCGCCGATAAATCAGCACCCGCGCCGGAGGTCAAGCCCGCCAAGGGGCCGAAGACCCGCAGCCGGGGCAGCAAGCCTGCTGCGCTGGCGAAGAAGGCCGCGCGCAACCCCGAGCCCGAGCAGGTGGCCCCGGGCGTCGCCGTGGCGCCGCGCCGCAGCAAGGCCGGCAAGGTCCAGGCGCTGCCCCCGGTATCGCCGGAGATCCTCGCCCAGGCCGAGGAGATGCTCGGCAATACCGACGTCAGTCGCAGCCGCGCGCTGAAGCAGGCGCTGCTCAGCGAAGCCCGCCAGGGCGGCGAGAAGCCGCGTGGCGGCAAGGCGTCCGCTGGCAAGGGCCAGTCCCGCCCCGCCAAGGGCGCGCCCTTCGGTGCCGGTGGCCAGGACCCCGCTCCCAAGGATCGCGACGGCAAGCCGGGCAGCGGGAAACCGAAGAAGGCCAAGCCGGCGAGCAAGCCCGGCAAGCCGAGCAAACACCGCAAGGGACCGCCCAAGCCGAAGGCCGCCGGCGGCAGTAAAACCAAGGTCAAGCCATGAGTGAGTTGGAAAAGGTCTACGGCGTGCATGCCGTGGAAGCGCTGTTGCGTCACCATCCCAAGCGGGTCAAGCAGTTATGGCTGGCGGAAAGCCGGCATGACCCGCGCGTCCAGGCGCTGCTCGACCTGGCCGGGCAGTTCCGCGTGCCCGTCGGGCAGAAGGATCGACGCGAGCTGGATGAGTGGGCCGAAGGCGTCCACCAGGGCGTGGTCGCCGAGGTCAGCCCCAGCCAGGTCTGGGGTGAGAACATGCTCGACGAACTGCTCGAGCGCGCCGAAGGGCCTCCGCTGCTGCTGGTGCTCGACGGCGTGACCGACCCGCACAACCTCGGTGCCTGCCTGCGTACCGCCGATGCCGCCGGTGCCCTGGCGGTGATCGTGCCCAAAGACAAGTCCGCCACCCTCAACGCCACCGTGCGCAAGGTGGCCTGCGGCGCCGCTGAAGTGATCCCCCTGGTCGCCGTGACCAACCTCGCGCGCACCCTGGAGAAACTGCAGAAGAAGGGCCTGTGGACCGTCGGCACCGCCGGCGAGGCCGAGCAGGAGCTCTACCAGCAGGACCTGACCGGCCCCACCGTGCTGATCATGGGCGCGGAAGGCAAAGGCATGCGCCGCCTGACCCGTGAGCACTGCGACTACCTGGTGAAGCTGCCGATGTCCGGCAGCGTCAGCAGCCTCAACGTCTCGGTCGCCACTGGCGTCTGCCTGTTCGAGGCGGTGCGTCAGAGGGGCAGCGCCAAGCGTCAAGCCGCAAGCGACAAGTAAGAGCGGCCTGGCAAGCGGGGAGGGCTGCCGTACGTAGGGTGGGTAGAGCGCAGCGAAACCCACGCGGAACGGTGTTCGGCATGACTCCGAAGAGGTGGGCCGGTGAAGCGTGGTCCATCTAGCGTGCCGGTTGCGAAAGCAGACGTGCCCAGGGGTTGACGCGCTCCTCCGATCCCCCAGGCTCTTGCAGCTTGCAGCTTGCAGCTTGCAGCTTGCAGCTTGCAGCTTGCAGCTTGCAGCTTGCAGCTACTGTTCAAATATTCACCAATTATTCTTGCGCGGCCCCGGGCGCTTCTCTAGAATGTCGCCCCTTGCCGCTCCGGCAGGTGCTCGCGCGCCTTCCTCGCCGGCAAGCCAAAACGAAACATTCACTCCTTGCCTGACCACATCGTTGGCAGGCTACAACCCGTAAGGAGCATTTATGCGTCATTACGAAATCATCTTCCTGGTTCACCCGGACCAGAGCGAGCAGGTTGGTGGCATGGTCGAGCGCTACACCAAGCTGATCGAAGAAGACGGTGGCAAGATTCATCGCCTGGAAGATTGGGGCCGTCGTCAACTGGCCTATGCAATCAACAACGTTCACAAGGCTCACTACGTGATGCTGAACGTCGAGTGCAGCGGCAAGGCCCTGGCCGAGCTGGAAGACAACTTCCGCTACAACGATGCCGTCCTGCGCAACCTGGTCATCCGTCGCGACGAAGCCGTTACCGGCCAGTCCGAGATGCTCAAGGCCGAGGAAAACCGCAACGAGCGCCGCGAGCGCCGTGAGCGCGTTGAAACTGACTCCGCCGTTGATGGCGATGACAGCGACAACGACAGCGACAACGCTGACGAGTAATCCACGGATCTATTGAGGAGCCAAGTTCATGGCACGTTTCTTCCGTCGTCGTAAGTTCTGCCGTTTCACCGCTGAAGGCGTGAAAGAGATCGACTTCAAGGATCTCAACACCCTGAAGGCGTACATCTCCGAAACCGGCAAGATCGTTCCTAGCCGTATCACCGGTACCAAAGCCAAGTATCAGCGTCAGCTGGCTACCGCTATCAAGCGCGCCCGCTACCTGGCCCTGCTGCCCTACACCGACAGCCACGGCCGTTGAGACCGGGTAGTCGACGCTTCAAGGGATAGATCGCATGCGCGCACTGGCTGAATTCACCATGCGAGGCCGCATGCAGGCAACGCTGGCCGTGGCCGGCGCTGCAGTGGTTCCGCTGTTGTTCTGGCTGAGTGCCTCCGCAGGCAGCCTGGTGCTGTTGCGAAGGGGGTTCAGTGATGCCGTCGGCATCCTGGCCTGGGCGGTACTGCCGGCTGCGTGCTGGTGGTACCTGGGCGATCCGAGCATCCTTCTGGCCCTGCTCGGGACCCTGGTGCTGGCGCAGATCCTGCGCGTCAGCGAGTCCTGGAGCCATGTGCTGATCGGCAGCGTGGCATTGGGCCTGGTGTTCGCACTGGTGCTCGGCAACGCCTACTCCGAGATGATCGGGGTGCTGGCGACCGAGGTCACCAAGGTGCTGGCCCAGGTCCGCGGCGATGCCCAGCTGTCGGGCGAGGAGCTCGACAGGTTGCAGGCCGCGATGGTGCCGACCCTTACCGGGGTCATGGCGTCCTCGCTGCAGGCCACCTGCCTTCTCTGCCTGGTGCTGGCGCGCTATTGGCAAGCGGCGTTGTACAACCCGGGCGGCTTCGGTCGCGAATTCCGGAGTCTGCGCCTGAGGCCCGCGGTTGCCGTGGCCCTGCTGCTGGGATGCATTCTGATCCCGGCGCTGGATGCACGTGCTGCGTTGCTCGGGCCGCTGTGCAGCGTGCCGCTGCTGTTCGCAGGTGCTGCCCTCGGGCACGGGCTGATCGCCCTCAAGCGCCTCTCGGGTGGCTGGCTGATAGTGCTGTACCTGGCCGTGCTGCTGATCGGGAACTTGATCTGTCTTTTGGCTGTGATCGACAGCCTGTTTGATTTTCGCGGACGCCTGGCTCGCAAGAACGGCGCCGGCCCCGCGAACGGTGAAGGTTAATAGTTAAGAGGATTCCCAAATGGAAATCATTCTGCTGGAAAAAATCGCCAACCTGGGCAACCTGGGCGACAAGGTGAACGTCAAGGCTGGTTACGGTCGTAACTACCTGCTGCCGCAAGGCAAGGCCACCGCTGCTACCGCCGAGAACGTCGCTGCGTTCGAAGCTCGCCGCGCTGAGCTGGAAAAACTGGCTGCCGAGAAGAAGGCTTCGGCTGAAACTCGCGCTGCCCAACTGGCTGAGCTGGAAGTGACCATCACTGCCACCGCCGGTGACGAAGGCAAGCTGTTCGGTTCCATCGGTACCCACGACATCGCTGACGCCCTGACCGCCTCCGGCGTCGAGGTTGCCAAGTCCGAAGTTCGTCTGCCGAACGGCACCATCCGTCAGGTTGGCGAGTACGACGTAGCTGTGCACCTGCACACCGACGTTGAAGCGACCGTCAAGCTGATCGTCATCGCTGCCTAAGTCGGCGCGTCCGGGCAACCGGACGGAGCATGCTTGCACTCAGGTGCGGGCACGCTAACAATCGGGCACGTCATTGCGAGAGCGGTGACGTGCCCGTTGTCTTTCTACCGCATGCATTCCCGAGCCCATGAACGAAATCAGCCTTCCCGAACAGTTCGACCTGGAAACCTCCGCCCTCAAGGTGCCGCCGCACTCCATCGAGGCCGAGCAGGCGGTACTGGGGGGCCTGATGCTCGACAACAACGCCTGGGAGCGGGTACTCGACCAGGTTTCCGATGGCGACTTCTACCGTCATGACCATCGCCTGATCTTCCGCGCCATCTTCAAGCTCGCCGAGCGCAACGCGCCCTTCGACGTGGTGACCCTGTCCGAGCAGCTGGACAAGGAAGGGCAGCTGTCCCAGGTGGGCGGCCTGGCCTACCTGGGCGAGCTGGCGAAGAACACCCCCTCGGTGGCAAACATCAAGGCCTATGCGCAGATCATTCGCGAGCGCGCGACCCTGCGCCAATTGATCGGCATCAGCACCGAGATCGCCGACAGCGCCTATGCGCCCCAGGGCCGCACCGGCGAGGAGATCCTCGATGAAGCCGAGCGCCTGATCTTCCAGATCGCCGAGGCGCGCCCGAAGACCGGCGGCCCGGTGGGGATCAACGACATCCTGGTCAAGGCCATCGACCGCATCGACGAACTGTTCAACAACGGCGACGCCATCACCGGCCTGTCCACCGGCTTCGACGAGCTGGACAACCTCACCAGCGGCCTGCAGCCGGCCGACATGATCATCGTCGCCGGCCGCCCGTCCATGGGTAAGACCACCTTCGCCATGAACCTGGTGGAGAACGCGCTGATGCGCAGCGACAAGTCGATCCTCGTCTACTCGCTGGAAATGCCCTCGGAATCCATCGTCATCCGTATGCTCGCGTCCCTTGGGCGCATCGACCAGACCAAGGTCCGCGCCGGCCGCCTGGACGATGACGACTGGCCGCGCCTGACTTCCGCGGTCAACCTGCTCAACGACCGCAAGCTGTTCATCGACGACACCGCCGGCATCTCGCCGTCGGAGATGCGTGCACGCACCCGCCGCCTGGCCCGCGAGCACGGCGAGATCGGCCTGATCATGGTCGACTACCTGCAGCTGATGCAGATCCCGGGCTCCAGCGGCGACAGCCGGGTCAACGAGATCTCCGAGATCTCCCGCTCGCTCAAGGCCCTGGCCAAGGAATTCAACTGCCCGGTGATCGCCCTGTCCCAGCTCAACCGCGGCCTGGAACAGCGCCCCAACAAACGCCCGATCAACTCCGACCTTCGCGAATCCGGGGCGATCGAGCAGGACGCCGACATCATCCTCTTCGTGTACCGCGACGAGGTCTACCACCCCGAGACCGAGTACAAGGGCGTCGCCGAGATCATCATCGGCAAGCAGCGTAACGGCCCCCTGGGCACCGCGCGCCTGGCCTTCCTCGGCAAGTACTCGCGCTTCGAGAACCTGGCGCCGGGCAGCTACAACTTCGAGGATGAGTAAGGGCAGCGGCAAGCTATAAGCCGCAAGCCGCAAGCCGCAAGGGCCTAGGGTGTAGGGTGGGTAGAGCGTAGCGAAACCCACGCGGTCGATGTTCGGCACAACCTCGATGTTGAAGCGTGGCCCATCTTGTGAGCGGAGGCTGGGCCCGGGCTTCGATGCTTGTCCTGCAAGCCGCAAGCGAGCAGCTTCTTGTCGCTTGAAACGTGCAGCTTGCCGCTCTACGTCAATGAAGAGGGGCGCCTTGCCGTTATCATGGGCGCCCGTTTTCGTTCATGAGCCCCTTCCATGCGTCCGCTGATCGCCGCCGTCGACCTTTCCGCCATCCGCCACAACCATGCCGTCGCCAAGCGCTGTGCCCCGGGGCGCCAGGTGTTCGCGGTGGTCAAGGCCAATGCCTATGGGCACGGCGTGCGGGAGGTGGTCAGCGTGCTCCACGATGTCGCCGATGGCTATGCGGTGGCGTGCCTGGAGGAGGCCGCCGAGGTCCGGGCCATGGATGACCGCGCGCGCATCCTGCTGCTGGAGGGCTGCTTCGAGCCCCGTGAGTACCTGATCGCCGCTCAGCTCGGGCTGGATGTGGTGGTGCAGGGCGAGCGCCAGGCCGAGGCCCTGCTCGTGGCCGAGACCAGCCGCCCGCTGAATGTCTGGCTGAAGCTGGATTCCGGCATGCACCGCCTGGGCTTCGATGCCGAGGCTCTGCGCCAGTGGCACGGGTTGCTGCATGGCGCCGGCAAGGTCGCCGAACTCAACCTGATCAGCCACTTCGCCTGTGCCGACGAGCGTGGCCACACGCTCACCGAGCAGCAGGTGGAATGCTTCCTCGGCCTGCTGGACCTGGATTTCGACCAGCGCAGCCTGGCCAACTCCGCCGCCATCCTCACCATCCCCGCTGCCCACATGGACTGGGTGCGTCCCGGCATCATGCTCTACGGCGCCACCCCATTCGCCGACCTCGCCGCACGCGAACTGGGGCTCAAGCCGGCCATGAGCCTGACCGCCGAGCTGATCGCCGTAAGGGATGTCGCGGAAGGTGAGAGCGTTGGCTACGGCGCCTCCTGGGTCGCCGAGCGCCCCTCGCGTATCGGCATCGTCAGCTGCGGCTACGCCGACGGCTACCCGCGCAACGCGCCCAGCGGCACGCCGGTGGTGATCCGTGGCCAGCGTGCGCCGCTGGCGGGGAGGGTATCGATGGACATGCTGGCGGTGGATCTGACCGACCTGCCCGAGGCCGTCGAAGGCGACGCGGTGGAGCTGTGGGGGGCGCAGCTGCCGGTGGACGAGCTGGCCGCCGCCTGCGGCACCATCGGCTACGAGCTGCTCACCAAGGTCACCGCACGGGTGCCGCGTCGTTACCTGAGCTGAGGCTCAAACCAGGCCGCTGGGCACCTTCAGCACGTCCAGCTCCAGGCGTGCCTCGCTGGACAGCTCGCCGTCCGCGCCGAAGATCGCGAAGCCCGAGCGGCCCTTTTCCTTGACCTTGTACATCGCCTGGTCGGCGGTCTTGTAGAGGCCGGCGAACTGGCGCGCGTGCTGCGGATAGAGCGCCACGCCTATGCTGATGGTCACTGTCAGCTTCTGGGCGCCGTAATGCACCGGCTCCGCCAGCTCGGCCAGCAGGCGCTCGGCGATCTCCCGGGCGTGGGGCTCGGCGTCCGGCCCGCAGATCAGTACCGCGAACTCGTCCCCGCCCAGGCGCGCCACGCTGTCGCCACCCCGCACGTGCTCGCGCAGGCGCTGGCCGATGCTGCGCAGCATCGCGTCGCCGGCATCGTGCCCGTACTTGTCGTTGATCGGCTTGAAGTGGTCCAGGTCGATCAGCATCAGCGCCACCGTCTCGCCGCGCCGGCCGGCGTTGGCCAGGGCGGTTTCGGCGCGCTCGATCAGGTAGCGGCGGTTGGGCAGGTCGGTGAGGGAATCGTGGAAGGCCGCGTGCTCCAGCTCCTGCTCGCGTTCGCACAGGCGCTGGTTGGCGGCTGCCAGCTCGGCGGTGCGGTTGGCCACGGCGGCCTGCAGCTCGTCGGCGCTGGCCTGCATCTGCGCCAGGCGCGCGGTCTTCTCGCGGTCCACCTGCTCCAGCGCGGCGGCTTTTTCCTGCTTGAGCATCTGGATGCGGTAGGCGAGGGCGAAGGAGAACAGGATCGACTCCGCCGCCACGGCGATGGGGAACATGTAGGCGGTGAAGTTGGTGGGCTGGATGATCCCCGCCGCACGCATCACCAGCACCGCGGTGCTGACCAGCACGGTGCCGTAGCCGACCAGGTAGAAGCGCGCCGGGATGAAGCCCTGGTACCAGCGCACGCCGGCGCTGACCAGCGCGGTGGGCACGGTGACGATGGGCGTGATGGCGATCAGCAGGGCGCCCTCGGCGCGGTAGCCGAAGGCGTTGATCAGGATGGCGATGGCGTAGAGCACGCAGCTGACGTTGAAGGCGCGGTTGGCCCAGACCAGCCCGCGTCGGGTGTACAGCAGCTCCTGGGTGAAGCGCATGACGAAGATGCCCCAGAGCGACGGCAGGCTGATGCGATCGAGCCAGAAGGGCACCGGCGAGCCGCCCCAGAAGTACTGGAAGCCGTGGCCGGTCATGCTGAGGATGAACACCAGGGCGCAGCCGGTGGCCAGCACGTACCAGAGGTAGGCCTTGTCACGCAGGGCCACGAGGATGAACAGGTTGTAGAGGAACAGCGCCAGGATCACCCCGTAGATCAGGCCGAAGCCCATGTCCTCGGTGGCGCGCAGGTCCTGCAGGTCATCCAGCTGCCAGACCTTGAGCGGAAAGGAATTGCCCGCCGGGTCGTAGCTGCGGAAGTAGAAGGTCAGCGGTTCCGTGCCGAGTTCCGGCAGGCGGAACACCATGCGCCGGTAGTCGAAGTCACGGCCTTCGGCGAAGGGCACCGACTCGCTGGTCTCGCGTTCGCTCCAGCCGCCCTGGCCATCGGGCAGGTACAGGCGCACGCGGTAGACGGTGATGCCCGAGTTCTCCAGCCACCACTGTGCGGGCGCATCGGCGCTGCGGCTGAGTTGCACCTTTACCCACCAGGCGCTGCGGCTCTGCCCCACGGAGGCGCGTCCATCCGCCGGAACGAAACGCGACTGCACGGCCGGATCGGCCATGTCGGCGATGCCGAGTGTCCCGCTGGCGTCTTCCAGCAGCTCTATATGGGTGTTCAAGGGGGTGCCGCTGCTGTCGGCCTGCAACTGGAAGGGAGCTGCGCTGGTCTGGCCGCAGAGGCCGAGGATGCCCAGCAGAATCATTGTCAGATGGATTAGGCGAAGCACCGCACGCTCCTTGTGCCCGTAACCACTGGGGGGCGGGCGGTATTGTTATCGGCAGGAGTATAGCCATTAGGTATCAAAGTGATGACAGCTATATGTCGCCGGCTGGAAAAGGCATCGGAAAACCTACTGCCAAAGTCGGACTTGTTCATTTTTTGTGCTATATTTCGCGCCCGCTTTTTCACCTGAGATCCGACGGTCCCTGCCATGCAAGCCGCCAAGCCGCTGTTCGACTATCCGAAGTACTGGGCCGAATGTTTCGGTCCTGCACCTTTCCTGCCAATGAGTCGGGCGGAGATGGACCAACTTGGCTGGGACTCCTGCGACATCATCATCGTCACCGGTGATGCCTACGTCGATCATCCTTCGTTCGGCATGGCGATCATCGGCCGCCTGCTGGAGGCCCAGGGTTTCCGCGTCGGCATCATCGCCCAGCCGGACTGGCGCTCGAAGGACGACTTCATGAAGCTCGGCGAGCCCAACCTGTTCTTCGGCGTCGCGGCCGGCAACATGGATTCGATGATCAACCGCTACACCGCCGACAAGAAGATCCGCTCCGATGACGCCTACACCCCGGGTGGTGTCGCCGGCCGTCGACCGGACCGCGCCAGCCTGGTGTACAGCCAGCGCTGCAAGGAGGCCTACACCCACGTGCCCATCGTGCTGGGTGGCATCGAAGCCTCGCTGCGCCGCATCGCCCACTACGACTACTGGCAGGACAAGGTCCGCCACTCGATCCTGATCGATGCCTGCGCCGACATCCTCCTCTACGGCAACGCCGAGCGCGCCGTGGTGGAGATCGCCCAGCGCATGGCCCAGGGCGAGACGATCGACTCGATCACCGATATCCGCGGCACCGCCTTCATCCGTCGCGACACCCCGGAAGACTGGTTCGAGATCGACTCCACCCGCATCGACCGCCCGGGCAAGGTCGACAAGATCATCAACCCCTACGTCAACACCCAGGACACCGCCGCCTGCGCCATCGAGCAGGAGAAGGGCCCGGTCGAGGACCCGAACGAGGCCAAGGTGGTGCAGCTGCTGCCCAACCCGCGCCTGACCCGCGAGAAGACCGTGATCCGCCTGCCGTCCTTCGAGAAGGTGCGCAACGACCCGGTGCTCTATGCCCACGCCAACCGCGTGCTGCACCTGGAGACCAACCCGGGCAACGCCCGCGCCCTGGTGCAGCGCCACGGCGAGACCGACGTGTGGTTCAACCCGCCGCCCATCCCCATGACCACCGAGGAGATGGACTACGTCTTCGGCATGCCCTACGCGCGGGTGCCGCACCCGGCCTACGGCAAGGAAAAGATCCCCGCCTACGAGATGATCCGCTTCTCGGTGAACATCATGCGTGGCTGCTTCGGCGGCTGTACCTTCTGCTCCATCACCGAGCACGAGGGCCGCATCATCCAGAACCGCTCCCACGACTCGATCCTGCGCGAGATCGAGGAGATGCGTGACAAGGTGCCCGGCTTCACCGGCGTCGTGTCCGACCTCGGCGGCCCGACCGCCAACATGTACCGCATCGCCTGCAAGGACCCGGAGATCGAGCGTCACTGCCGCAAGCCGTCCTGCGTGTTCCCCGGCATCTGCGAGAACCTCAACACCGACCACAGCTCGCTCATCGAGCTGTACCGCAAGGCCCGCGCCCTGCCGGGGGTGAAGAAGATCCTCATCGCCTCGGGGCTGCGCTACGACCTCGCCGTCGAGTCGCCCGAGTACGTCAAGGAGCTGGTCACCCACCACGTCGGCGGCTACCTGAAGATCGCCCCGGAGCACACCGAGCGCGGCCCGCTGGACAAGATGATGAAGCCCGGCATCGGCAGCTACGACCGCTTCAAGCAGATGTTCGAGAAGTACTCCAAGGAGGCGGGCAAGGAGCAGTACCTGATCCCGTACTTCATCGCCGCCCACCCCGGCACCACGGACGAGGACATGATGAACCTCGCCCTGTGGCTCAAGCGCAACGGCTTCCGCGCCGACCAGGTGCAGGCCTTCTATCCCTCGCCCATGGCCAGCGCCACCGCCATGTACCACTCGGGCAAGAACCCCCTGCGCAAGGTCACCTACAAGAGCGAAGGGGTGAAGATCGTCAAGAGCGAGGAGCAGCGCCGCCTGCACAAGGCCTTCCTGCGCTACCACGATCCCAAGGGCTGGCCGATGCTGCGTGCCGCGCTGGAGCGCATGGGCCGCGCCGACCTGATCGGCAACGGCAAGCACCAGCTGATCCCCACCCACCAGCCGGAAACCGACGGCTACCAGAGCGCCCGCCGCAAGAACTCCACCCCGGCCGGCAGCAAGAAGGTCGGCAAGGCCATGCTCACCCAGCACACCGGCCTGCCGCCCCGTGCCAGCGACGGCAGCAAGCCCTGGGACAAGCGCGAGGAAGCCAAGGCCGCGGCCCAGGCCCGGCGCCAGGCGGAGAAGAGCGGCGCCGGCAAGGGCGCCAAGAAGCCCGGCAAGCGCCCCCCGGTACCGCGCTGATCCGCCGTGCCGTGAAATGAAGACGCCAGCCCTGTGCTGGCGTTTTCGTTTCCAGCCACGGTCCACGGGATGCAGGGGCGACTTCGGTCGCCCGCTTTCCTGCCCCGGATGGTTTCTTGAAGGGACTGGTTACAAAATGTTTTTGGCACTATAGTTCCAATCTCATAAAAACAACGACGGAGCCCGCCATGCGTATCGCCTCCCTTTCCCTTCTCGCGCTCTCGGTGCTGCTGGCCGGCTGCGGCGAGCAGGACAAGACGCCCACCACCCACGTGGACTTCCAGAAGGAGCTGCAGGCCAAGCTGATCAAGGCCAAGCCGGGAACCGTCATCGAGATTCCCGCCGGTACCTACCAGCTCGACCGCAGCCTCAGCCTCAAGGCCAGTGGCGTCACCATCAAGGGCGCCGGGATGGACAAGACCATCCTCAACTTCAAGGGCCAGAAGGCCGGTGCCGAAGGGCTGCTGGTGGACGCCTCCGACTTCACCATCGAGGACCTGGCCCTGGAGGACACCAAGGGCGACGCGCTCAAGGTGGTGGGCGGCAAGAACATCGTCATCCGCAACGTGCGCACCGAATGGACCAACGGCCCGGCCACCGAGAACGGCGCCTACGGCATCTACCCGGTGCAGACCGAGAACACCCTGATCGAAGGCGCGGTGGCCATCGGCGCCTCCGACGCCGGCATCTACGTCGGCCAGTCGCGCAACGTCGTGGTGCGCAACAGCCGCGCCGAGCGCAACGTGGCCGGCATCGAGATCGAGAACACCATCGGCGCCGACGTCTACGACAACCTCGCCACCGGCAACACCGGCGGCATCCTCGTGTTCAACATGCCCAACCTGCAGCAGCCGGGGCACGGCACCCGCGTCTACCGCAACCAGGTCAAGGACAACGACCACGACAACTTCGGCCACAAGGGCACCCCCGTGGCCAGCGTGCCGGCGGGCTCCGGCGTGGTGATCAACTCCAACGACGACGTGGAGATCTTCGACAACGACATCAGCGGCCACCGCACCGCCAACGTCATCGTCAGCAGCTACTTCAGCACCGGCTACACCAACCTCTCCACCTCGGAGAACTTCGACCCTTACCCCGAGCGCATCGCCATCCACGGCAACCGCTTCGGCCCGGGGGGCGACAGCCCCGACAACCTCGAGCTCAAGGCCCTCAAGGTCGCCAAGTTCGGCCTCGGCGGGCGGCTGCCCGACATCCTCTGGGACGGCTACGTCAATCCGGCCAAGCTGGTCGACGGCAAGCTCCCGGCGGAGCTGGGCATCTGCGTCGACAACGGCGAGGCGGTGCTGATCAATGTCGATGGCCCCAACGGCTACAAGAACATCACCACCGACATGTCCGCCCATCGCTGCAAGCTGCCGGCGCTGCCGGAAATCGTCCTCGGCTCGGCCAAGGAGGCCCCCGGCGCATGAAGCGAGGCCTGCTGTTGATCGCCCTCCTGCTGCTCGCCGCCTGCGGCCGGCAGCCGGAGCCGCGCTTCATGCCCGAAGGCGACGCCTATCCGGAGAAACTCAGCGAGTGGGGCATGCTGCGCCTGGCCGACGGCCACCTGCAGCCGGTGGCCCAGGTGCTGCCCTACGACCTCAACACACCGCTGTTCACCGACTACGCGCACAAGATGCGCACCCTGTGGATGCCCGAAGGCCAGGCCGCCAAGTACGGCGAGGACCACTTCGACTACCCCGTCGGCACCGTGCTGACCAAGACCTTCTACTACCCCCGCGACGCGCAGGGCCGCCTGCTGAAGAACGCCGATGACGACCGCGACCCGGCTGCCGGCCTGGCGCTGGATCGCGTGCGCCTGGTGGAGACGCGCATCCTGCTGCGGCAGAAGGACGGCTGGATGGCGCTGCCCTACGTCTGGGACGAGGCCCAGAAGGAGGCCACCCTGGAATGGGCCGGGGCCAGCTTCGACCTGGAGCTGCTGGATGCGAAGGGCGAACGCCTCGCCGTCGACTACCAGGTGCCCGATGCCAACCAGTGCGCCGGCTGCCACGAGGAGCGCCATGGCGAGGGTGTGCGCCCGCTCGGCCCCAAGGCGCGGCACCTGAACAAGGACCTGGTCTATGCCGACGGGCCCGACAACCAGCTCGTCCACTGGCACAAGCGCGGCTTCCTCAGCGGCCTGCCGGCAGCGGTGGCCAGCGTCCCGCGCAACGCCCTGTTCGGCCAGCCCCGTGACGGCGAGAGCCTGGAGCTGCAGGCCCGCAGCTACCTCGACGCCAACTGCGGGCATTGCCACAACCCCAAGGGCCCGGCGCGCACCTCCGGCCTGTTCCTCGACGCCGCCGCGCCGATGGGCATCAACTTCGGCCTGTGCAAGCAGCCCGTGGCCGCCGGCAAGGGCTCCGGCGACCGCCTGGTGGACATCCACCCGGGCAAGCCGGAGGAATCCGTGCTCACCTACCGCGTCGAAAGCACCGACCCCAGCGTGATGATGCCCGAGCTCGGCCGCTCCTCCGTCCACCGCGAGGGCCTCGACCTGCTCGAACGCTGGATCGCCGGCCTGCCTGGTGCCTGCCGCAGCTAGCGGCAGGCGTTTTGGGGGGGGGGCGCCGGGGCTTGTGTGGGAGCGGTTTCAAACGCGATGGGGCTGCACGACGCTGATCGCGAATGAACTCGCTCCCACAGGACACCCTCCCCGTCATCTTCCCCGTCTATGCTCAGGCGCTGACCCGAAAGCCGCCGGCACGCGACGCGAACCATTTTCGTGCACGCCGTTCGAAGCAGTGCGTCCCGAGCCCCGTTCCAGTGCCGGCGCGGGGCGCACCCATCGACAAAACAGCACCTTGCGCGCTGGCATGAGACTTGCGCAGCAAGGCCATCGCTCAGGCTCGCAGGAGGCACGCCGTGTCGATCCACGTCGCACTGCACCACGTCACCCATTACCGCTACGACCGCGAGGTCGCCCTCGGTCCGCAGATCGTCCGCCTGCGCCCGGCGCCCCACAGCCGCACGCGCGTCCTCGGCTATTCGCTGAAGGTCGAGCCGGGTAAGCACTTCATCAACTGGCAGCAGGACCCCCAGGGCAACTACCTGGCGCGCCTGGTGTTCCCGGAAAAGACCCGCGAGCTCAAGGTCGAGGTGGACCTGGTCGTCGAGATGGCGGTGTTCAACCCCTTCGACTTCTTCCTCGAGCCCTATGCCGAGCAGGCGCCCTTCGCCTACACCGCCGACGAGCAGCGCGAGCTGGCGCCCTACCTCAGCCGCCAGCCGGCCACGCCGCTGTTCGCCAGGTACCTCGCCGCCATCGACCTCACCCCGCGCGCCAGCGTCGACTTCCTGGTGGAACTCAACCAGCGCGTCTCCCGCGACATCCGCTACCTGATCCGCATGGAGCCCGGCGTGCAGACGCCCGAGCAGAGCCTGGAACTGGGCTCCGGCTCCTGCCGCGACTCCGCCTGGCTGCTGGTGCAGCTGCTGCGCCATATCGGCCTGGCGGCGCGTTTCGTCTCCGGCTACCTGATCCAGCTCACCGCCGACCAGAAGGCCCTCGACGGCCCCAGCGGCACCGAGGTGGACTTCACCGACCTGCATGCCTGGTGCGAGGTGTACCTGCCCGGCGCCGGCTGGATCGGCCTCGACCCCACCTCCGGCCTGTTCGCCGGAGAAGGCCACGTACCGCTCGCCTGCAGCCCCGAGCCGTCGTCCGCGGCGCCCATCAGCGGTGCGGTGGACGAGTGCGAATGCGAGTTCTCCCACGACATGCGCATCGAGCGCATCTGGGAAGCGCCCCGGGTCACACGGCCCTACAGCGACGAGCAATGGGCGGCGATCCTCGAGCTTGGCCGGCGCATCGACCGCGACCTGCTGGCCCGCGACGTACGCCTGACCATGGGAGGCGAACCCACCTTCGTCGCCATCGACTACCCCGACGACCCGGAGTGGAACACCGCCGCCCTCGGGCCGAACAAGCGCCGCCTGGCCGCCGAGCTGTTCCACCGCCTGCGCGGGCATTACGCCCCCAACGGCCTGGTGCACTTCGGCCAGGGCAAGTGGTACCCGGGCGAGCAACTGCCGCGCTGGTCGCTGAACTGCTTCTGGCGCCGCGATGGCGAGCCGATCTGGAACGACCCGGCCCTGTTCGCCGACGAAACCCGTGGCTACGACGCCAGCGCCGAGCTGGCCGGGCGCTTCCTCGCGCAGCTGGCCGGCCGCCTGGGCCTGGCCGCCGACGGCATCTTCCCGGCCTACGAGGACTGGTTCTACTACCTCTGGCGCGAGCGCCGGCTGCCGGTCAACGTCACCCCCGAGGACGCCCGCCTCGCCGACCCGCTGGAGCGCGAGCGCCTGCGCAAGGTCTTCGAGCAGGGCCTGGGCGAGATCGTCGGCCAGGTGCTGCCCCTGGGGCGCAACGCCGCTGGCGACGGCTGGCAGACCGGCTCCTGGTTCCTGCGCGACGAGCACTGCCGCCTGCTGCCAGGCGATTCGGCGATGGGCTACCGCCTGCCGCTGGATTCGCAACCCTGGGTCAGCGAGGCCGACTACCCCTACATCCACGCCGCCGACCCCGGCCAGGCCTTCCCGCCGCTGCGTCGTGCCGCGCAGATCCGCACCCAGCTGCGCCAGGGTGCGCAAGCCAGGGGCCAGGCCGAGGCTGCGCCCGGCCTCCACCAGTCGGCTGCCGGCGTGGTCCGCACCGCCCTGTGCGCCGAGCCCCGCGACGGGCGCCTGTACCTGTTCATGCCGCCACTGGCGGAACTCGACCCCTGGCTGGAACTGGTCGCCGCCATCGAGGCCACCGCGCGCGAGCTGGAGTGCCCCGTGCTGCTGGAGGGCTACGAGCCGCCCGGCGACCCGCGCCTGAACGTATTCCGCGTCACCCCGGACCCGGGCGTCATCGAGGTGAACATCCACCCCTCCAGCAGTTGGGAGGAGTTGGTCGAGCGCACCGAATTCCTCTACGAGGCCGCGCGGCAGACGCGCCTGGCCAGCGAGAAGTTCATGGTCGACGGCCGCCATGTCGGCACCGGTGGCGGCAACCACTTCGTCCTCGGTGGCGCCACCCCGGCGGACTCGCCCTTCCTGCGCCGCCCCGACCTGCTGCGCAGCCTGATCAGCTACTGGCACAACCACCCCTCGCTGTCGTACCTGTTCTCCGGCCTGTTCATCGGCCCCACCTCCCAGGCCCCCAGGGTGGACGAGGCGCGCAACGACGCCCTCTACGAACTGGAGGTGGCCTTCGCGCAGATGCCCGAACCCGGCGCCGACTGCCCGCCCTGGCTGGTGGATCGCCTGCTGCGCAACCTGCTGGTGGATGTCAGCGGCAACACCCACCGCGCCGAATTCTGCATCGACAAGCTCTACTCGCCCGACAGCAGCAGCGGCCGCCTCGGCCTCCTCGAGCTGCGCGCCTTCGAGATGCCGCCCCACGCGCGCATGAGCCTGGCCCAGCAACTGCTGCTGCGCGGCCTGGTGGCGCGCTTCTGGGAACAGCCCTATGCGCCGCCGAAGCTGGCGCGCTGGGGCACCGAGCTGCACGATCGCTTCCTCCTGCCGCACTTCGTCCAGCAGGACTTCGACGACGTGCTGCACGAGCTCAACGAGGCGGGCTACCCGGTGCGCGGCGAGTGGTTCGCGCCGCACTTCGAATTCCGCTTCCCCAAGTACGGCGACTTCATGGTCAAGGGCATCGAACTGGAACTGCGCCAGGCCCTGGAACCCTGGCACGTGCTGGGCGAGGAGGGCGCCGCCGGCGGCACCGTGCGCTACGTCGACTCGTCCCTGGAGCGGGTGCAGCTCAAGCTCGGCGGCCTGGCCCCGGACCGCTACGTGCTCACCTGCAACGGCGAGCCGGTGCCCCTGCAGAGCACCGGCCGGGTCGGCGAATTCGTCGGCGCCGTGCGCTACCGCGCCTGGCAGCCCGCTTCCTGCCTGCAACCCACCATCGGCGTCCACGCGCCCCTGGTGTTCGACCTGGTGGACACCTGGATGCAGCGCTCCCTCGGCGGTTGCCAGTACCACGTCGCGCACCCCGGCGGGCGCAGCTACGACAGCTTCCCGGTCAACGCCTATGAGGCCGAGAGCCGGCGCCTGGCGCGCTTCTTCCGCCTCGGCCACAGCCCCGGCAAGCTGCAGGTAGCACAGCCGCAAAGGAGCGACGAGCTGCCAATGACCCTGGACCTGCGTCGGCATTAAGCTGTGCGCCGCCGCAGCCTGGCGTCCGGCCGGCTGCGGCGGCACCCAGGATTACAATTGAGAACGGGCGCATCCATTCGCGAGTACCAGATGTCCGACCTGCTTGCCCACTACCCCCTGACCGACACGGCCTACCACGAGCTGCTCGACGCCACCGGCGAGGTGCGTCCGCACTGGCTGCGCCTGTACCTCCAGCTGCAGCGCAGCAGCGCCGCCCAGTTGCGCCAGCGCCAGGAGCTGCTGGCGCGGCAGATCCAGGAGAACGGCGTCACCTACAACGTCTACGCCGACCCCAAGGGTACCGACCGCCCCTGGGAGCTGGACCTGCTGCCCAACCTGATTTCCGCCGAGCAATGGCAGCCCATCGCCCAGGGCGTGGCCCAGCGCGCGCGCCTGCTCAACGCCGTGCTGGCCGACGTCTACGGCGAGCAGAAACTCATCGCCGAAGGCCTGCTACCCAGCGAGCTGGTATTCGGCCACACCAGCTTCCTGTGGCCCTGCCAGGGCGTTCAGGCCATCGGCGGCACCTACCTGCACAGCTACGCGGTCGACCTGGCGCGCGATGCCGACGGCCAGTGGCACGTGCTCGCCGACCGCACCCAGGCGCCCTCGGGTGCCGGCTATGCGCTGGAAAACCGGCAGATCGTCTCGCGCGCCTTCCCGGAGCTGTACCGCGACCTGCGCGTGCAGTACCTGGCCGGCTACTTCCGCGCGCTGCAGGAGACGCTGATCCGCCAGGCCCCCGGCGACGGCGAGACGCCCCTGGTGGTGCTGCTCACGCCGGGACGTTTCAACGAGACCTACTTCGAGCACCTCTACCTCGCGCGCCAGCTGGGCTTCCCCCTGGTGGAGGGCCACGACCTGACCGTGCGCGACGCCACCCTCTACCTCAAGACCCTGGGCGGCCTGAAGCGCGTGCACGCCGTGTTGCGTCGCCTGGATGACGATTTCTGCGACCCCCTCGAGCTGCGCACCGACTCGGCCCTCGGCGTGCCCGGCCTGCTCGACGCCGTGCGCCGTGGCCGCGTGCTGGTGGCCAACGCCCTGGGCAGCGGCGTACTGGAGTCCCCCGGCCTGCTGGGCTTCCTGCCCGCCGTCAACCGCCGCCTGTTCGGCGAAGAGCTCTTGCTGCCCACCGTCGGCACCCGCTGGTGCGGCACCCCCGGCGTGCTGCAGGAAACCCTCGGCGCCCTGGAGGGCCTGGTGATCAAGCCGGCCTTCCCCTCGCAGAGCTTCGAGCCGGTGTTCGGCCACAACCTGGCGCCGCACGCGCTGGAGGCGCTGCGCAAGCGCCTGCAGGCACGCCCCCACGCCTACGTCGCCCAGCGCCAGGCGCAGTTGTCCCAGGCGCCGGTGTGGCAGGCCGAAGGCGAGCGCGGTGCCCTGCATTCGCGGGCCATCGGCATGCGCGTGTTCGCCGTGGCCACCGCCGACGGCGGTTACTGGGTGATGCCCGGCGGCCTCACGCGCGTGGCCTCCGAGGCGGACGCCGAAGTGGTGTCCATGCAGCGCGGCGGTGCCAGCAAGGACACCTGGGTGCTCGCCGACCGGCCGGTGACCGGGGAGCCCCTGCGCCCGCGCACCGTCGGTGTGCGCGACCTGATCCGCCAGGACCCCTACCTGCCCTCGCGGGTGGTGGAGAACCTGTTCTGGTTCGGCCGCTATGCCGAACGTTGCGATGACGCCGCGCGGCTGCTGCGCGTGGTGCTGTCGCGCTACGTCGACGCCGACGGTGACGAGCGGGCCCGGCAGGCCGCGCTGGAGCTGGCCGAGGCCCTGGGCCAGCTGCCGCCCGGCGACGAGCCCCTGGACCGACGCCTGCTCCAGGCGCTGCTCAGCGATGACTGGGCCTTCAGCCTCAGCGCCAACCTGCGTCGCCTGCACTGGGCGGCGGCCCAGGTGCGCGGCCGCCTGTCGCGGGAGAACTGGCACGCGGTGCTGGAACTCCAGCAGGAAGCCCAGGGGCTGGACCCGGCGCGCATGGACCTGGGCGACGCCCTGGACTTCCTCAGCCGCCTGCTGATGTCACTGGCGGCGCTCTCCGGTTTCGCCCTCGACGACATGACCCGCGACGACGGCTGGCGCTTCCTGATGATCGGCCGGCGCATCGAACGGGTGAGCTTCTTCGCCGAGAGCATCGCCGGCTTCCTGCGCGGCGGTGCCGCCTGGGACCCGGGGGCCCTGGAGTGGCTGCTGGAGCTGGGCAACAGCACCATCACCTACCGCTCGCGCTACCTGGCCTCGCCGCAGCTGATCCCGGTGCTCGACCTGCTTCTGCTGCACGAGCAGAACCCCCATGCACTGCGGTTCCAGCTGCAGGCCCTGGAGCGCTCGCTGGGCCGGCTGCACGAGGAATTCGGCGCGCCCCAGGAGCTGATGCTGAGCGGCCTGATCGGCCGCCTGCTGGCCTTCGACCTGGGCACCCTGGAAAACCCGCTGTTCGGCAGCGACAGCCTCGACGAGGTGCTGGAGGGGTTGGCGCACCTGCTCGGCGAGATCGGCCAGATGGTCGGCCAGGTCTCGGATCGCCTCGCTTTGCGCTATTTTGCCCATGTCGACGACGTCAGCCAGCAAACGGTATCCACCTGATGCACTCCCAAGCCGCCTCCGTCGCCCCCCAGGGCGCGCGCTACCAGGTGTTCCACGACACCCACTACCGCTACGCCGCGCCGGTGTCGCTGGCCCAGCAGCTGGTGCACCTGTGGCCGCGCGAGTGCCCCTGGCAGCTGTGCAGCGGGCAGGACCTGGAGATCAACCCGTCGCCGTCCTCGCGCAGCGAAGGGCTCGACGTGTTCGGCAACCCGCTGTGCCGCCTCGCCTTCGAGCGGCCCCACGACCAATTGCAGGTCAACGCGCGGCTGCTGGTGGAGGTGCTGCCCCGCGGCCCCCATGCGCTGGACAGCTCGCCCCCCTGGGAGCTGGCGCTGGCCGGCCAGGCCTTCACCGGGCGTCCTCTGGGGGCCGAGGCGCTGGAGGCCTGCCGCTATCGGGTCGAGTCGCCCTACGTGCGCATCAAGCGCCAGTTCGCCGACTTCGCCGAGGACTGCTTCCCCCTCGGTCGGCCGCTGCTGCTCTGCGCTGCCGCGCTGATGGAAAAGATCTTCACCGGCTTCGATTTCGACGCCGAGGCCACCCAGGTGGCGACCCCGCTGACCGAGGTGCTGGAGCGCCGTCGCGGCGTGTGCCAGGACTTCGCCCACCTGATGCTCGCCTGCCTGCGCTCCAAGGGCCTGGCCGCACGCTACGTCAGCGGCTACCTGCTGACCCAGCCGCCGCCCGGGCAGCCCCGGCTGATCGGCGCCGACGCCTCCCACGCCTGGGTCTCGGTGTACTGCCCGCGCAACGGCTGGGTGGATTTCGACCCCACCAACAACATCCTCCCGGACCTGGAGCACATCACCCTGGGCTGGGGTCGCGACTTCTCCGACGTGTCGCCCCTGCGGGGGGTGATCCTCGGTGGCGGCAGCCACGACCCGGAGGTTCGGGTGACGGTCATGCCGCTGTGGGAGATGGCGATCTGACCGGGTTCGCCCGCGCTTCTGTCTCAAGGCTGAAACACGGGGCCCGGTGGCGGCACCGGCCGGGCGATATTTCGCGCGCCTGCCGTTGCGCTTGGGCCGGGCGTTGCTAGCGTCAAACGAGCCATCTCCCACGGAGCGCTCGCCATGGACGAAACAACGATAGTGACGGTCGGGACCGAGAAGGTCAGCGCCTTCATGAACACCGTCATGCAATACGCCACCAGCTTCGGCGTGAAGATAGTCGTCGCCATCGTCTTCTGGGTGGTGGGGCGCTGGCTGATCGGCTTCGCGGTCGGCCTGGTGCAGAAATCCCTGGAGCGCCAGCGGGTCGATCCGACCGTGCTGCGCTACGTCGGCTCGTTCATCACCGTGACCCTGAACATCCTCCTGGTGGTGGGCATCCTCGGCTACTTCGGCGTGCAGACCACCAGCCTCGCGGCGTTGATCGCAGCGGTCGGCCTGGCCATCGGCATGGCCTGGTCGGGGCTCCTGGCCAACCTCGCGGCGGGCGGCTTCATCATCGTGCTGCGGCCGTTCAAGGTCGGCGACTTCATCAGCGCCGGCGGCGTCGTCGGCACGGTGAAGGAGATCGGCCTGTTCGCCACCGCCATCAACACGCCGGACAACGTGCTGACCCTGGTGGGCAACAACAAGATATTCACCGACAACATCCAGAACTTCACCCACAACGCCTACCGCCGCGTCGACCTCAAGGCGCAGCTCTCCGGCGCTGCCGACCATGCTGCGGCGGTGGCGTTGCTCAAGGCGCGGGTGGCCGCAATCCCCCACGTGCTGGGGGAGCCGGCGGTGGAGGTGGAGATCCTCGAGTTCAACCTGGTGGGCCCGGTGCTGGCGGTGCGCCCCTACTGCCACAACGACCATTACTGGCAGGTGTACTTCGACACCAACCGCACCATCAAGGATGCCCTTGGCTCCGACTTCCCCGCGCCGATGCCGGCGCAGACGGTGATCGTGCAGCAGGGCTAGGCCGGGCGAGTGAAGTGATCGGCGCGGAGTCTCGCTTTTGTAGGGTGGATGACGCTCTTTTCATCCACCAGCGGTGCTCCCGCCGGGCTCCGTTCGCGACGAACGCAGCAGCGTAGCCCGGGCTTCAGCCCGGAAGCGTCTGGCGGGCCTGAACCCTGCACCGTTGGGCCTCGCTGCGCTCGGCGCCAACCTACGAAACGCTGCTGCTCCCGACGCTACGACCCTTTCAAACGCAGATGCAGGATGGGAAACGGCTTGCCCGAGCCATCCAGCTCCGAGCGGCTGGCCACTTCGAAGCCCATGCGCAGGTAGAAACCCACCGCCTGCGGGTTCTGCTCGTTCACGTCCACCGTCGTCGCGCCTTCGTGGTCGATGGCGTGGAGCAGCAGGGTGCGGCCGATGCCCTTGCCGTGCTGCGCCGGGTCGACGAAGAGCATTTCCACCTTGCCTTCGGCGGTGCCGATGAAGCCCTGGATGCGCCCCTCGGCGTCGCGGCTGCAGGCCAGCTTCACCGAGTCCAGGTAGGCGTCGCGCACCAGCGGTTTGAAGAACTGGATGTCGTCCTCGCCGAGGAAGTGGTGGGTAGCGCGCACGGCGGCTTCCCAGACCTCCACCAGGCGCTGGCGGTCGTTGTCGTCGATGCGTTCGAGTATGTCCATGTTCACCAGTGTCGTTTCGAGCGGTTCCAGAGATAGAGCAGGCGGGCGAAGGCCTTGTAGCCCAGTTGCGCCAGTCCGTGGATCAGCGGCAGGGAGAGCAGGTGGGCCTTCCAGCGCTCCTTCGGCGAGTGGCGCCAGAGCACGATGAAGGCGTCCACGCCCATGCGCTTCACGCCCTGTTCGTCCACCAGGTGCAGGCGCTCGCGGACGTACTCCAGCGCCTCGCCGATTTCCTCCACCGCCTGGTTGTCGGCATGCACGTCGGCCCACTCGATCTCGCAGGCGGTGGATTTGTCCTTCTGCCCTTCGATGCCCGCCCGGCACACGGGGCAGGCGCTGTTGTAGTAGACCTTGACGCGTCCTTCGTCCTCGCTCATCGCCCGCTCCCTATTGGTAGGTCCTGCCGTTGTGCCTCAGCCAGCCGCCCGGGTGGCGGCCGCGTGGGTCGTGGTGGGTCCAGTGGATCACCCCGCCCTTGTCGTTCCATTCGTATTCGCCGGCGAATTCGATCGTGTCGCCTTCGCGCAGGCCCTCGACGCGGGGCGCCAGGTCGATGTTGTGCGCCACCAGCAGGCTCAGGCCGTCGTCGGTACGCATCAGGAAGCGCTGGTGGCGACTGCCCTTGAGGTCGTCGCGCAATACGCGGGTGACCACGGCACGCCCCTCGACCTGCAGGTCGCTGCGGCGATCCTCGAAGGCCTGGCGCAACAGCGCGCTGGTGTTGGTTACGCTGGCTGCGGGTGCGCCGGTGAGGCCCTGGAGCAGGCCTGGATGGCGTTGTTGCACGCCATAGAGCGCAAGGCCCAGGAGCAGGGCGATGAAAAGCTTCTTCATGGGGCGGGCCACGTCCGTTCGGCGGGCCGGGTCAGCCCAGGCGGCATGCTGGGGCACGGCCGTCCGGGCTGTCCAGAGGGATCAGTGGGGTTTGCGATCGACCCACTTGGGCGCCACGGTGGGGCGCCAGGCTTCCAGGCGTTCCAGCAGGATGTCCGGGGTGCAGCCGACCTGCAGCATGCCGCGGTGCTGGTCGCGCACGAAGCGCTCTTCCACCAGGTGGTCGAGGAATTCGGTGAGCTTGCCGTAGAAGCTGTTCACCTCCAGCAGGCCCAGGGGCTTGCTGTGGTAGCCGAGCTGGCCCCAGGTCCATACCTCGAAGAGTTCCTCCAGGGTGCCCAGGCCGCCGGGCAGGGCGATGAAGGCGTCGGCCAGCTCGGCCATGCGGGCCTTGCGGGCGTGCATGCCGTCCACCACTTCCAGGCGGGTCAGGCCCTTGTGGCCGATCTCGGCCTCCTTGAGGCTCTGCGGGATGATGCCGATCACCTCGCCACCGGCCGCCAGGGCGGCATCGGCCACGGTGCCCATCAGGCCGACCGCGCCACCGCCGTAGACCAGCGTCAGGCCACGCTCGGCCAGGGTGCGACCCAGGTCGCTGGCGGCACGTTGGTAGATCGGATTGGCGCCGGGGCTGGCACCGCAGAATACGCACACGGAGCGCAAGGTCATGGTCGACTCCCGAAAAAAGTCGGCAAGATTAACGGCTCGCGTGGCGTCCCGGAAGCGGCGCGTGGACGCAGCTTCCGAACGGTAGGGGCAGCTCGGGTGTGGCGGATCAGTCGTCGCAGCTGCCGCTGGCTCCGGCGGCGTAGGCGGCGAGCAGGCTTTGCAGGACGTTCATGGTGGCGCTCCTCGGTCTGGGATGCGGCCATTCTCCGCGCCGCGCTGGCGAGGCGCCGTTTGATTGTCTCGATGACCGTGATAGCCCTGCGCAGGGCGCGGGATTCCTGCGGTTTGTTGACGCAGGTTATGGGAACTCCACGCCGACTCAGGCAGTCTCCCCTCTGGGCTGATCCGGCCCTACCTGCCAAGGAGACTCCAATGATTCGCAAGCTCGTCGTTGCATCCGTGCTGGCCCTGGCCAGTGCCCCTCTGCTGGCTGCTGAATGTTCGGTGGACGTGGAAGGCACTGATCAGATGACCTTCAACACGAAGGAAATCAAGGTCAGCAAAAGCTGCAAGACCTTCACCGTGAACCTCAAGCACGTCGGCAAGCTGCCCAAGAACGTGATGGGCCACAACTGGGTCCTGAGCAAGACCGCCGACGCCCAGGCCATCGCCACCGAAGGCATGACCGCCGGTGTCGACAAGGACTACCTCAAGGCCGACGACGCCCGCATCATCGCCCACACCAAGCTGATCGGCGGCGGCGAGACCGCGACCACCACCATCGACGTATCCAAGCTGGCCGCTGGCGAGAGCTACGAGTTCTTCTGCTCCTTCCCCGGCCACGTCTCGATGATGAAGGGCACCCTGGCCCTGGTCGACTGACCCGACAGGCAATGACAAGAGGCCGCTCCGTGAAGCGGCCTTTTTCATGGGCGATGAAAACCGCCCACGCCAGCACGATGATGGTGGCTGGGTAGGGTGGATGACGCTTTTTTCATCCACCGGGCGGAGCTTCGCCTCATGCACTCCGCGCCGGCGAGCACCTCGGTCCTGGATGGGTGCGCGCAATGACGCTCATAGAGTGGGGGAACTCCATCGCGAATGAATTCGCTCCCACAGGCTGTGTCCGGGGCGACTCCGCTTGGCGGGTAGCCCGCAGGATGGGGCGGGCGGCGTTCCGCGAGCTCCGCGAAACCCATCAACGAGGAGGCCCTGCTAGGTCCCTGCCGTCATCTTGAAGATGCCCTGGGCGTTGCTGCTGTCGAAGGCGAGGTCGATGCGGCCATCGGCCTCGTCGGCCTTGCGCTGGATGAATTCGACGAAGGAGCCGGGCACCTGGCGCCGCACGGTGGCACCGGCCGCGTCGATGAAATCGCGCTCGACCTGCACCGCGCGGTAGGCGGTTTGCATCACCCGCCCGGAGGCGGAGACTTCGATGCTGGCCTTCATCGGCCGGCCCTTGGCGTTCTGAGCGGCGACCACGCTTTCCAGGTCGGCGACGCGGTCGGTGAGGTGGTTGAACATGTTGCCCTCGGTGGCGATCCAGGCCATCTCGGCGCTTTCCTCGCGCAGCTGCTCATAGTCGCTTTCCAGGGGCGCGCCGTGCTGGCAGCCGAAGGCGTCGAACAGCGCAGGCAGCAGGTCGAGGGCCTGCTCGCGGCTGCAATGGCGGGTGCGCCAGAGTTCATCGAGCGTCGCCAGGTGGCAGAGTTGCAGCGGGTCGCGGCTGGCGCCCACCACGCGGCTGACCGCGAGCTGGAAGGCTTCGCTGAAGCGCCCCGGGTGCAGTTCGGAGACGAAGAACTGGGCGATGTCCTCGGGAAGGTCCATCTGCCGGTAGGCGTAGCCCGTCATGTTCAGGCGGGTCAGCGGGTAGGTGCGCACATCGGTGAAGCCCAGGGGCTCGAGGATGCGCACGAAGGCCTGGCGGCCACGGGGCAGGGCGCCGTTGTCGGGCCAGTCGACGGTGCGGATGGCGCCGTGGTCGAACAGCACCTGGCGGCCGTCGGCCCGTTGTTCCTCGACGTAGGTGCGGCCAATCGGTACCGCCTCCACCAGCTTGTGGAACAGGCACAGGTTGAGCGCCTCGGCCAGCCAGGCGCGGTGGATGCGCTGCTCCGTGAAGGTGAAGCCGTCCAGGGCGCCGGGTACTTCGACGTGGGCGTCGACCCAGCGGGCGGCGGGTTCGCCGATCACATGGGCGACCAGGGGCAGGAGGCGTTCGCGGGCGTTCATCGGTACGGGCTCGGCTGTGGCTGTACGGGCCTGCTATCCAAGCAGCCGCGCGGGCGCGGGGCAAACGAAAAAAACCGGCGGGTTCATTCCGTTTTTTCCTGATGCGACGCCGGCCCCTGGGCGCCGTTCTCCAGCTGTTCCAGCATCCAGCGCACGAAGTCGCGCACCTTGGGCACTTCGGCGGCGTGCTCGGGGTAGGCCAGGTAGTAGGCGTTGCGGCTGGGCATGGCGTGGTTCCAGGGGATCACCAGCTTGCCCTCGGCCAGTTCCTCCTCCACCAGGAAACGCGGCAGCAGGGCCACGCCGCAGCCGGCCTGGGCGGCGCGGATGCACATGTAGGACGTGTCGAAGCGCGGCCCGTGATAGCTGTGCTCGGTGTGCCGGTCCTGGCTCTGGAACCACTCGTGCCAGGCCTCCGGGCGGGTGGCGTTCTGCAGCAGCACCAGGGTGGTGAGCTGGGTGGGGTCGGTGAAGGGCTCGGCGGGCATGCTCGACGGGGCGCAGACCGGCACCACTTCCTCGCTGAACAGGCGGATGCATTCGGCGCCCGGCAGCGCGCCCTGGCCGAAGAACAGCGCCACGTCGGCGCGTCCCTGGAGCAGGGCATCCGGCTCCAGCTCGTTGCGCACGTCCAGGTGCACGTTGGGATGGCGCAGGCGCCAGCCCTTGAGGCGGGGAATCAGCCAGCGCGCGCCGAAGGTCGGCGGCGTGGCCACGCGCAGCACCTCGGTCTCGCCGCCGTAGGACAGCATGTAGTGGGTGGACATCTCCACCTGGGTGAGGATCTTGCGCACCTCGGAGAGGTACAGCGAGCCCGCCGGGGTCAGCTGCAGGCGTCGGCGCACGCGGCGGAACAGCAGGTGCTGGAGCATCTCCTCCAGCTGTGCCACCTGCTTGCTCACCGCGCTCTGGGTCAGGGCCAGCTCCTCGGATGCGCGGGTGAAGCTGAGGTGGCGCGCCACGGCTTCGAAGCACTGCAGGGCGGTGAGGGACGGCATGTGGCGTTTGAGCATGGCGGGTCCGGGCGGGTTCATGAGCAAAAGGAATGATATGTGGAGCAAAGGTCGTTTGTTGGCAAGCCCCCGATGCGGCTAATACTGGCGCCGACCTTTTTCGAAGCGCTTTCCAGGAGTTCCAATGGTTGCTGCATTGCTAGACCGCCTAGGCGTCGACCCGAAGCTCTACCAGCAGGGCGAGCACGCCGTGCACACCCCCATCGACGGCAGTGTCATCGCCCGCGTGCAACTGGAAGGCCGCGCGGAGGTCGAGCGCAAGATCGCCCTCGCCGCCGAGGCCTTCCAGGCCTGGCGCAAGGTGCCGGCGCCGCGCCGGGGCGAGCTGGTGCGCCAGTTCGGCGAGCTGCTGCGCCAGCACAAGGCCGAGCTTGGCGAGCTGGTGTCCTGGGAGGCCGGCAAGATCACCCAGGAAGGCCTGGGCGAAGTGCAGGAGATGATCGACATCTGCGACTTCGCCGTCGGCCTGTCGCGCCAGCTCTACGGCCTGACCATCGCCTCCGAGCGCCCCGGGCACCACATGCGCGAGGCCTGGCAGCCCCTGGGCGTGGTCGGCATCATCAGCGCCTTCAACTTCCCGGTGGCGGTCTGGTCGTGGAACGCCGCCCTGGCGCTGGTCTGCGGCAACCCGGTGGTGTGGAAGCCCTCGGAAAAGACCCCGCTCACCGCCCTGGCCTGCCAGGCCCTGTTCGAGCGCGTGGCGAAGCAGTTCGACGGCGCCCCCGCGCACCTCAGCCAGGTGCTGATCGGCGACCGCGAGGCCGGCGAGGCGCTGGTGGACGACCCCCGCGTCGCCCTGGTCAGCGCTACCGGCAGCACCCGCATGGGCCGTGAAGTGGCACCGCGCGTGGCGGCCCGCTTCGCCCGCAGCATCCTGGAGCTGGGCGGCAACAACGCCATGATCCTGGCCCCCAGCGCCGACCTCGACCTGGCGGTTCGCGCCATCCTCTTCAGCGCCGTCGGCACCGCCGGCCAGCGCTGCACCACCCTGCGCCGGCTGATCGCCCACGAGTCGGTGCGCGAGGAAATCGTCCAGCGCCTGCAGGCCGCCTACGCCAAGGTGCGCATCGGCCATCCGCTGCAGGGCAACCTGATCGGCCCGCTGATCGACAAGGCCGGCTTCGACGCCATGCAGCGCGCGCTCGAACAGGCCCGCGCCGAGGGGGGCGTGGTGTTCGGCGGTGAGCGCCAGCTGGCCGGCGAATTCCCGGACGCCTACTACGTGTCGCCGGCCATCGTGCAGATGCCCGGGCAGAGCGCGGTGGTGCGTCACGAGACCTTCGCGCCGATCCTCTACGTGGTCGGCTATCGCGATTTCGACGAGGCCTTGCGCCTCAACAACGAGGTGCCCCAGGGGCTGTCGTCCTGCCTGTTCACCACCGATGTGCGCGAGGCCGAGCTGTTCACCTCGGCGGTGGGCAGCGACTGCGGCATCGCCAACGTCAATATCGGCCCGAGCGGCGCGGAGATCGGCGGCGCCTTCGGTGGAGAGAAGGAGACCGGTGGCGGGCGCGAGTCCGGCTCGGACGCCTGGAAGGCCTACATGCGTCGGCAGACCAACACGGTGAACTATTCCCACGAACTGCCGCTGGCCCAGGGCATCACCTTCGACTGACCGGGCCATCGCCCTAAGGAATGCCGTCCATGCCCCTGCGCCAGGAATGCCTCTGGGAGTATCTGACGCCGGCGCTGCCGAAGGCCGAGACGCTGAACGGCGAGGTCCGTGCCGATGTCTGCGTCATCGGTGGCGGCATCACCGGGCTCAACGCGGCCATCCGCCTGCTGGAGCAGGGCAGGCGGGTCTGCGTGCTGGAGGCCCACGAGGTGGGGCACGGCGGCTCGGGGCGCAATGTCGGCCTGGTCAACGCCGGGCTGTGGATTCCGCCGGACGAGATCGAGGCCGGCCTCGGCGAGCCGGTCGGCGCCCAGCTCAACCGCACCCTGGGTGGCGCGCCGGCCCAGGTGTTCGCGGTGATCGAGAAGTACGGCATCGACTGCCAGCTGCGCCGTGACGGCACCCTGCACATGGCCCACAACGCCCGTGGCCAGGCCGATTTGGCCAGCCGCTGCGAGCAGTGGCAGCGCCGCGGTGCGCCGGTGGAGCTGCTCACCGGGCAGGCCTGCCGCGAGGCCACCGGCACCGAGCGCATCGCCGCCGCGTTGCTCGACCGCCGCGCCGGCACCCTCAACCCGATGGCCTACACCCGGGGCCTGGCCCAGGCGGTGCGTTACCTGGGCGGCTCGCTGTTCCAGCACAGCGCGGTCACCCGCCTGGAGCGCCAGGGCGACGCCTGGTGCGTGCTCAGCGAACACGGCAGCGTGATCGCCCCGCAGGTGGTGATCGCCTCCAACGCCTACACCGAAGGCGAGTGGACCGAGCTGCGCCGCAACTTCTTCCCCGGCTACTACTATCAGGTCGCCTCCCAGCCCCTGCCGGGCGAGGCGGCGGCGCGCATCCTGCCCGGCGGGCAGGGCTCCTGGGACACACGCCAGGTGCTCAGCAGCATCCGCCGCGACGCCGATGGCCGGCTGCTGCTGGGCAGCCTGGGCAATGGCGCGCGCAAGCCGCTGTGGTTCCTCAAGGCCTGGGCCGATCGCATCCAGGGCCACTACTTCCCCTACCTGGGCAAGGTGCAGTGGGAATTCAGCTGGACCGGCTGCATCGCCTTCACCCCGGACCACCTGATGCGGCTGTTCGAACCGGCGCCGGGGCTGGTGGCCGTCACCGGTTACAACGGCCGGGGCGTGACCACCGGCACCGTGGTGGGCCGGGCCTTCGCCGACTTCCTCCTCAGCGGTTCGGCCGAATCGCTGCCCATGCCCTTCCAGAGCATGCGCGGTGTGGGTGCACCTGCGCTGCGCAGCGGGCTCTACGAGCTGGGCTTCTCCCTGTACCACGCGGGCCAATGCCTGCGCGTGGTCATCTGAGGGTGGTTTTGTTCAGGCTGCATCGACGCGGAGCGGCTGCCTCGGCCGCCATGCACTAGCCTGTATTGGTGCGTCAGCGCGCTTGCCGCGCACCAGTGGTGTGCACTTCGGTGACAGTGACGGTTACGGCAGGTTGCGCTTTTCGCGCCGTGGGTTGCTATTCCCTTGAGAAGGCCATTCGGCGATTGGTTGCAAGGGGTTGCACCTATTGGTTCGGCAGGGTTGCACGTGTGCGCCGTCCCGCATTCCAGGCCGGGTGCGCGGGTGACCCCGGGTTTTTTCCTACAACAAAAAACGAGTGGCACGACGCTTGCTCAAGGAACTTCCCGTTAGTTCGAGTATCGCGCCATCACATAACCCCTCAGGAGCAAAACTCCCATGCCTCACAAGACTTTCAAGAAAGGTATTTTGGCTGTTGCGGTTACCAGTGTTCTGAGCTTGACCAACCTTGCTTTCGCTGACGTGGTTATAGGTGTTGCCGGGCCTCATACCGGCGCCAACGCTTCCTTCGGCGAGCAGTACTGGCGTGGCGCGAGCCAGGCCGCCGAGGACATCAACGCCGCCGGTGGCGTCAACGGCGAGAAGATCAAGCTGGTCAAGGCGGACGACGCCTGCGAGCCCAAGCAGGCCGTGGCCGTGGCCAACCGCCTGGTCGACCAGGACAAGGCCATCGGCGTGGTCGGCCACTTCTGCTCGTCCTCCACCATCCCGGCATCGGAGATCTACGACGAGGCCGGCATCATCGCCATCACCCCCGGCTCCACCAACCCGCAGGTGACCGAGCGCGGCCTGACCGGCATGTTCCGCATGTGCGGCCGCGACGACCAGCAGGGCATCGTCGCCGGCGACTACATCGTCGACGTGCTCAAGGCCAAGAAGGTCGCGATCATCCACGACAAGGACACCTACGGGCAGGGCCTGGCCGACGCCACCAAGGCGCAGCTGGCCAAGCGCGGCGTGAAGGAAGTGCTGTACGAGGGCCTGACCCGTGGCGAGAAGGACTTCAACGCCCTGGTCACCAAGATCCGCGCCACCGGTGCCGAGGTCGTCTACTTCGGTGGCCTGCACCCCGAGGCCGGCCCGCTGGTCCGGCAGATGCGCGAGCAGGGCCTGACCGCCAAGTTCCTCTCCGGCGACGGCATCGTCACCGACGAGCTGGTCACCACCGCCGGCGGCCCGCAGTACACCAAGGGCGTGCTCATGACCTTCGGCGCCGACCCGCGCAAGATCGCCGACGGCAAGGCCGTGATCGAGAAGTTCCGCGCCGGCGGCTTCGAGCCGGAAGGCTACACCCTCTATGCCTATGCCTCCCTGCAGGCCCTGGCCGCCGCGTTCAATGGCGCCGGTGCCAACGAAGGCGCCAAGGCCAGCGAATGGCTGAAGGCGCACCCGGTGCAGACCGTGATGGGCAAGAAGGAGTGGGACGGCAAGGGCGACCTGAAAGTGTCCGACTACGTGATCTACGAGTGGGATGACCAAGGCAAGTACCACCAGCAGTAAGCGCGGGACCGGCTGCGCGTCGGCCGGACCGCGTTGGAAAGGGCCCCTCGGCCCTTTCCGGCCCGTCCGCCTGTCGCTCGCGCAGTCCCGGCCCTTCCTTTGCTGTACTGGCTCGGCCGGCCGGCCAGGTGCCACACGCGCCTGGTCAGCCGGTGTATTCCGGGTGGCTGCTGAAACCTCTTCCTGCTTGTGCCGCGCAGGCGACTGCCGACGTAAACCAGAGATCCAGTGATTCAGTGGTGCCCGTCTGATTCCACTCGCGGAGGCCGGCCGAACCCCAGGCCGGTCCCCCAGAAGACGAGACTGAGTGATGGACGGTATTTTCCTGCAACAGCTGATCAACGGGCTGACCCTCGGGTCCGTCTACGGGCTCATCGCCATCGGCTACACCATGGTTTACGGCATCATCGGCATGATCAACTTCGCCCACGGCGAGGTGTACATGATCTCCGCCTACCTCTCTGCCATCACCCTCGCGCTGCTGGCGTTCTTCGGCCTCGAGTCCTTCCCGCTGCTGATCCTCGGCACCCTGCTGTTCACCATCGCGGTGACGGGCGTTTACGGCTTCGTGATCGAGCGCATCGCCTACCGGCCGCTGCGCAACTCCACGCGCCTGGCGCCCCTGATCTCCGCCATCGGCATGTCGCTGATCCTGCAGAACTACGTGCAGCTGTCCCAGGGCGCCCGCCAGCAGGGCGTGCCCACGCTGCTCGACGGCGCGCTGAAGTTCCACGTCGGCGAGGGCTTCGTCCAGCTCACCTACACCAAGGTGTTCATCCTGGTGGCCGCCTTCATCGGCATGGGCGTGCTGACCTACGTGATCCAGTGCACCAAGCTCGGGCGCATGTGCCGCGCCACCCAGCAAGATCGCAAGATGGCCTCGATCCTCGGCATCAACACCGACCGGGTGATCTCCTACGTGTTCGTCATCGGCGCCGCCATGGCCGCGCTGGCCGGCGTGCTGATCACCATGAACTACGGCACCTTCGACTTCTATGCCGGCTTCATCATCGGCATCAAGGCCTTCACCGCGGCGGTGCTCGGCGGCATCGGCTCGCTGCCCGGCGCGATGCTCGGCGGGATCATCCTCGGCGTCGCCGAGGCGCAGTTCTCGGGCATGGTCAACACCGACTACAAGGACGTCTTCAGCTTCTCCCTGCTGGTGCTGATCCTGATCTTCCGTCCCCAAGGCCTGCTTGGCCGCCCGCATGTCGCCAAGGTGTAAGCATGTCCTCTGCCATTGCTAGAAAACCCATCGATATCAAGAAGAGCCTCGTCGACACGGTGCTCGCCGGGCTGCTGGCGCTCATCGTCTTCGGCCCCATCGTCGGCGTGGTGCTCGACGGCTACAGCTTCAACCTGGAGTTCGGCCGCGTCGGCTGGATGATCGGCATCGTCATGCTCGGTCGCTTCCTGCTCAGCCTGTACCTGCAGAGCGCCCGTGGCTCCGTGCTGCTGGAGCGCTTCGAAAGCAGCGGCTCGGGCGTGCACGTGCGTGCGCCGGACTTCAAGAGCAGCCTGCGCTGGGTGCTGCCGCTGATCCTGGTGGCGGCGGTGATCTTCCCCTTCTTCGCCAGCAAGTACCTGCTCACCGTGGTCATCCTCGGGCTGATCTACGTGCTGCTGGGCCTGGGCCTGAACATCGTGGTCGGCCTCGCCGGCCTGCTCGACCTCGGCTACGTGGCCTTCTACGCCATCGGCGCCTACGGCCTCGCGCTCGGCTACCAGCACCTGGGGCTTGGCTTCTGGTCGGTGCTGCCGCTGTCGGCCCTGGCTGCCGCGCTGGCGGGCGGGTTGCTGGGCTTCCCGGTGCTGCGCATGCATGGCGACTACCTGGCCATCGTCACCCTGGGCTTCGGCGAGATCATCCGCCTGGTGCTCAACAACTGGCTGAGCTTCACCGGCGGCCCCAACGGCATGCCGGTGCCGTCGCCGACCTTCTTCGGCCTGGAGTTCGGCCGTCGCGCCAAGGACGGGGGTGTGCCCTTCCACGAGTTCTTCGGCATCGCCTACAACCCCAACCTGAAGTTCCTGTTCATCTACGTGGTGCTGTTCCTGGTGGTGATGCTGGTGCTCTACATCAAGCACCGCCTGACCCGCATGCCCGTCGGCCGCGCCTGGGAAGCGCTGCGCGAGGACGAGATCGCCTGCCGTTCCCTGGGCCTCAACCACGTGCTGGTGAAACTCTCCGCCTTCACCCTGGGCGCCTCCACCGCCGGCCTCGCCGGGGTGTTCTTCGCCAGCTACCAGGGCTTCGTCAACCCGTCCTCCTTCACCTTCTTCGAGTCGGCGCTGATCCTCGCCATCGTGGTGCTGGGCGGCATGGGGTCGACGGTGGGCGTGGTCATCGCCGCCTTCGTCCTCACCGTCGCCCCGGAGCTGCTGCGCAGCTTCGCCGACTACCGCGTGCTGCTGTTCGGCATCCTCATGGTGCTGATGATGATCTGGCGGCCGCGCGGGCTGATCCGTATCAGCCGCAGCGGCTTCACCCCGCGTAAAGGAGTAGCGCCATGAGCGACGACAACATCCTCAGCGTCGAACGCCTGATGATGCACTTCGGCGGCATCAAGGCGCTCAACGACGTCAGCCTGGAGATCAAGCGCCACTCGATCTCCGCGCTGATCGGCCCCAACGGCGCCGGCAAGACCACCGTGTTCAACTGCCTCACCGGCTTCTACAAGGCCACCGGCGGCAGCATCCGCCTCAACGCCCGGGGCACCTGCACCGACGTGATCAAGGTGCTGGGCGAGCCCTTCCAGGCCACCGACTTCGTCAACCCGGCGCAGTTCGGCAGCCGCGTCTGGTTCAAGATGTTCGGCGGCACCCACCTGGTGAACCGCGCCGGGCTGGCGCGCACCTTCCAGAACATCCGCCTGTTCCGGGAGATGTCGGTGGTGGAGAACCTGCTGGTGGCCCAGCACATGTGGGTCAACCGCAACCTGCTGGCCGGCATCCTCAACACCCCCGGCTTCCGCCGCGCCGAGGAGGACGCGCTGAACCACGCCTTCTACTGGCTGGAGGTGGTGGACCTGGTGGACTGCGCCAACCGCCTGGCCGGTGAGCTCTCCTACGGCCAGCAGCGCCGCCTGGAGATCGCCCGCGCCATGTGCACGCGGCCGCAACTGATCTGCCTGGACGAACCCGCCGCAGGCCTCAACCCGGCGGAAACCGAGGCGCTCAGCCGGATCATCCGCAAGCTGCGCGACGAACACGAACTGACCGTACTGCTGATCGAGCACGACATGGGCATGGTGATGAGCATTTCCGACCACATCGTGGTGCTGGACCACGGCGTGGTGATCGCCCAGGGCGGCCCCGAGGCGATCCGCAACGACCCGAAGGTGATCGCCGCCTACCTGGGCGCCGACGAGGAGGAAGTGGCATGACGGCACCCCTCCTGGCATTCAAGGACGTCGACGTCTTCTACGGCCCCATCCAGGCGCTGAAGAAGGTCAGCCTGCACATCAACGAGGGCGAGACGGTGAGCCTCATCGGCTCCAACGGCGCAGGCAAGTCCACGCTGCTGATGTCGATCTTCGGCCAGCCCCGCGCCAGCGCCGGGGAGATCCTCTACGGCGGTGTGGATATCTCGCGCAAGTCCCCGCACTACGTGGCCTCCAACGGCATCGCGCAGTCGCCGGAAGGGCGCCGGGTGTTCCCCGACATGAGCGTGGAGGAGAACCTGCTGATGGGCACCATCCCCATCGGCGCCCAGCATGCGGACGAGGACATGCAGCGCATGTTCGACCTCTTCCCGCGGCTCAAGGAGCGGCGCAACCAGCGCGCCATGACCATGTCCGGCGGCGAGCAGCAGATGCTCGCCATCGCCCGCGCGCTGATGAGCCGTCCCCGCCTGCTGCTGCTCGACGAACCCTCGCTCGGGCTCGCGCCCATCGTGGTCAAGCAGATCTTCCAGACCCTGCGCGAACTGGCGAAGAGCGGCATGACCATCTTCCTGGTGGAGCAGAACGCCAACCACGCCCTGCGCCTCTCCGACCGCGCCTACGTGATGGTCACCGGGGAAATCCGCATGAGCGGCACGGGCGAGGAACTGCTCGGCAACCAGGACGTGCGCAACGCGTATCTGGGGGGGCATTGATTGGGGCGACAGGTCGCCAGCTGCAAGCCGCAAGCTAAAAGCTGCAAGTCGCAAGCTGCAAGGGGCGTTCCTTGCCGCTTGTGGCTTGCCACTGCTCCGGAGGAGCCCATGTCCCACCTGCGTTTCTTCACCAACCCCGATGTCGCCGCTGCGCTCGGCTACCCCGCCCTGATCGAAGCCCTGCGGGTCGGGCTCGCCGAGCCTTGCGCGGCGCCGGTGCGGGGGTGTCATGAGCTGCCCGGTGGCGCCTCGCTGCTGACCATGCCGGTGTGGCAGGCGGGGCAGGGCATCGGCGTCAAGCTGGTGACCGTGTTCCCCGGCAACGGTGCGCGCGGGCTGCCGTCGGTGGCGGCGCTGTTCACCCTGTTCGACGACGACACCGGCCGTCCGCTGGCCATGCTCGAGGCCTCGGAGCTCACCGCACGGCGCACCGCCTGCACCTCCGCCCTGGCGGCCGACCACCTGGTGCGCGAAGATGCCGAGCGCCTGCTGGTGGTGGGCAACGGCACCCTCGCCGCGCACATGGTCCGGGCCCATTGCCAGGTACGCCGCTACGGGCGTGTGGATATCTGGGGGCGTGACGCAGAGAAGTCCGCCCGGCTGGCCGCTGCGCTGGCCGGGGAGGGCTATCCGGCACAGGCCGGCATCGACTTGCAGGGCCTGGTGCAGCAGGCCGATTGCATCAGTTGCGTCACCACCTCGCGTTCGCCGCTGGTGCTGGGCGACTGGCTGCGCCCCGGCAGCCACCTGGACCTGGTGGGCGCCTTCCTGCCGAGCATGCGCGAGACCGACTCCGCCGCCGTGGCCCGCGCCCGCATCGTCGTCGACACCCGCGAGGGTGCCCTGGAGGAGGCCGGCGACCTGCTGTTCGCCATTGCCGATGGCCTGCTCGACGAGGCCGCGGTCCGCACCGAATTGCGCGACCTCCTGCAAGGCCGTGGCCATCGACGGAACGCCGAGGAGATCACCCTGTTCAAGTCGGTCGGCTACGCCCTGGAAGACCTGGTGGCAGCGCGCCTGCTGCTGGCCTGCGCCACCTGAGCGGGACTGGATGCAGGGTGGAGGGCGCTCTTTTCGTCCACCGAGCGGAGTTCGACCCCACCACCGACCCCACACCTATGCACGCCGCTCGGCAGCGCTGCGCGCTGCTTGGGCGAATGAATTCGCCCCTACAGGTGCCGGGTGGCGCGTTGGGTGGGGGGCCGGCGGTGCGCCGTTGGGCCTCGCTGCGCTCGGCGCCAACCTACGGTATTGGCGGCGCGATGCAGGTCGGGTGCAACCCGACGGTTCCCTGGGGCGCCCTGTAGGAGCGAGCTCTGCTCGCGAAGCTACTCGGCAGCGCTTCGCGCTGCTTGGGCGAATGAATTCGCCCAAGCAGGTGCCGGGTGGCGCGTTAAGTGGGGGCCGGCGTTGCGCCGTTGGGCCTCGCTGCGCTCGGCGCCAACCTACGGGATTGGCGGCGCGATGCCGGTCGGGTGCAACCCGACGGTTCCCTGGGACGCCCTGTAGGAGCGAGCTCTGCTCGCGAAGCTTCTAGGCAGCGCTACGCGCTGCTTGGCGAATGAATTCGCCCCTACAGTGCGTTAGCGCCCTCCATCGGGCCGCCCACAAAATCTGTGGAGCGAACTGTGGAAAAGGTGTGGGCAGGTGGCTGTTGGGCCGGACCGGCGGTCGTCCGGGCGGTCTGGTCGAGATTCGTACAGTCATGCTTTTTTCAAGCGGAACAGTTACTTGCCAGTGCCCCTTGAAGTGCCCTCGCAGTTATCCCCGCGAGCTGTGGATAACTCTGTGGGCAAGCTCTGGAGCCCTGGCCAGGCGCCAGTATCGCCAGGGGCTGGCGCGGGCTGGTCGAAAATCAGCCATTCCCATACGGCGCGCTGGCCTGCAAGCGGCGCAGCTGCTGGGTTTGAGGAAAACAGGAAAAGCCTGCGCAGGCGTCCGTGCCATGCCCGGGCTTGTACCCGATAACTGTGGATCAAGCTGTTATCGAGCTGTGGATAAGCTGGGTATGGATGGCCCGGATGCAGGCCTGGCAAGGGCTCTGCCGAACGGTGCGGCACGCGTCCGGCAACCGGCGCCCGGGCTAGGAGAGAGAGGCAGGTTTCTGGCACTGTGGACGCCTTCCTGCCCAACCGGCCGGGCGACGCCTGAAGGGCGTGCCGCCGCCATCGATTCGAGGAGATTTCCATGACGTCCACCCTGTTCATCACCGGCGCCACTTCCGGCTTCGGCGAGGCCTGCGCCCGGCGTTTCGCCGAGGCGGGCTGGTCGCTGGTGATCACCGGCCGCCGCGAGGAGCGCCTGAAGGCGCTGGCCGAGGAGCTTGGCGAGAAGGTCGAGGTGCTGCCGCTGGTGGTCGACGTGCGTGACCGCGCGGCGATGGAGTCGGCCATCGGTGGCCTGCCGGAGCGCTTCGGCACC
The DNA here is from genome assembly GCF_012767755.2 of Pseudomonas tohonis. Taxonomy (NCBI): domain Bacteria; kingdom Pseudomonadati; phylum Pseudomonadota; class Gammaproteobacteria; order Pseudomonadales; family Pseudomonadaceae; genus Pseudomonas; species Pseudomonas tohonis. The sequence goes on along the minus strand of NZ_AP023189.1, from coordinate 5,963,596 downwards.
TTGCGTGGCCTGATCAACAACGCCGGCCTGGCCCTGGGCACCGACCCGGCGCCCAAGTGCAGCCTGGATGACTGGGACACCATGGTCGACACCAACATCAAAGGCCTGCTCTACACCACGCGCCTGCTGCTGCCGAAGCTGATCGCCCACGGGCGCGGCGCCGGCATCGTCAACCTGGGGTCCATCGCCGGCAGCTACCCCTATCCGGGCAGCCACGTGTATGGCGGCACCAAGGCCTTCGTCCGGCAGTTCTCGCTGAACCTGCGCAACGACCTGGTCGGCACCGGCGTGCGCGTCACCGACATCGAGCCGGGGCTGTGCGAGAGCGAGTTCTCCCTGGTGCGCTTCGGTGGTGACCAGGCCAGGTACGACGCGACCTACGCCGGCGCCGAGCCGATCCAGCCGCAGGACATCGCCGAGACCATCTTCTGGGTGCTGAACCAGCCGGCGCACATCAACATCAACACCCTGGAGCTGATGCCCGTGAGCCAGACCTGGGCCGGCTTCGCTATTGATCGTTCAGCGAAGTGATGCGGGTGGATCGCCCCAGCAGTTGCAGGGCGCGATCCGGGTAGTCGGTGATCAGGCCGTGCGCGCCCATGTCCAGCAGGTGGCGCATGGCCGGTTGCTCGTTGATGGTCCACATCTGCACGTTGAGGCCGCGGTCGATGGCGGTGGCCAGCAGGCTCGGCGTGGCCACCTCCAGGCCGCTGCTGCGCTCGGGGATCTGCAGCGCCTGGTAGGAGGGTGACAGCAGGCGGCCGAGGCCCAGCCAGTTCAGCGCCACCAGCAGTTTCACCGAGCCCGGGCTGGCCGATGTGGCCACGTCCGGGCACTGGTCGCGGAAGCGTTTCAGGCTGCGCTCGTAGAAGCTGCCGACTATCACCTTGTCGCGCTGCTTCGCCTCCGTCAGCGCCTCGCAGAGGCGATCCTCCAGGCCCACGTCGGGCACCTTGATCTCGATGACCTTGGCCTGCTCCGGGAAGGCCTGCAGCACCGCGTCCAGGGTCGGGATGCGGATGCCCTGGCCGCGATACGGGTGGTTCTCGTCGCCGTCGGCGGTCCAGTGGTAGCCGGCATCCAGCGCCTGGGCGCGTTCCAGGGTCAGCCCGGCGATGGGGCCGCTGCCGTCGGTGGTGCGGTCCACGTCGGCGTCATGCAGGACGACCACCTTGCCGTCGGCGGTCAGGCGGATGTCCATCTCCAGCATGTCCACGCCCAGGGCACTGGCGCGCTCGAAGGCGAACAGCGTGTTTTCCGGCCACAGCCCGCGCCCGCCCCGGTGGGCGATCACCAGCGGCTTGTCGCCCAGCGCCTGGATCACCGCCGGTGGCGACGCCGGTTTGCTGGTGAGGACGAGGACCACCAGGGCGATGGCGACCAGCAGCAGGGGGACGAGCAGGAAACGGGCGAAGCGCATGGCGATATTCCGAGGAAGAGGGACGGGCGTGCCGAATCAGACGCGAGGACTATGACAAAAGCGTGACGCCAAGGCGATGCCCGCCGCTGCGCTTTCGTGCGGGTGGAGTCTTCGAGGGGGGCGACCGGCCAGGGGAGGATGGGGGAGCCCCTGGCAGGCCGGTGCAACGCGGGGATTCAGCCCGCCAGCAGCCAGGCGCCGGCCAGGGCGGAGGCGCCGCCGGCGATGCGTACCAGCGGGGCGGCGGCTTGCGGCAGCGCGCGCACCAGGCCGTAGCCGGCGGCGTGCAGGGCGGCGGTGGCGGCGACGAAGCCGGCGGCGTAGCCCCAGGGGCTGGACAGCTCGGGCAGCTCCAGGCCGTGTGCGACACCGTGGGCCAGGGCGAACAGGGCGGTCAGGCCGACGGCGACGGACACCGGCGGGCGCACGGCCACGGCCACCAGCAGGCCGAGGGCGAGCACCGAGGCGGCGATGCCGGTTTCCATGAAGGGCAGTTCCAGGCCCTCGAAGCCCAGCAGGCCGCCGAGCAGCATGGTGCCGACGAAGGTCAGCGGCAGTGCCCAGCGCGCGGCGCCCTGCTGCTGCGCGGCCCAGAGGCCGACGGCGAGCATCGCCAGCAGGTGGTCGAGGCCGGTGATGGGGTGGGCGATGCCGGCCGCGAGGCCCGAGGCGTCATGCCCGGGGTGGGCGAAGGCCAGTGCCGGGGTGAGGAACAGGGCGAGGGCGTAGAGGGCTTTGCGAAGGGTCATGTGAAGCTCCTTGTGAGTCGGTTCAGGCAGCGCCGAGCAGGCCCTGCTTCTCGATGAAGGCGATGATCTCGTCGAGACCCTGGCCGACCTTCTGGTTGCTGAAGACGAAGGGCTTGTCGCCGCGCATCTTGCGGGCGTCGCGGTCCATCACCTCGAGGGAGGCGCCGACCATGGGCGCCAGGTCGACCTTGTTGATCACCAGCAGGTCGGACTTGCAGATGCCCGGGCCGCCCTTGCGTGGCAGCTTGTCGCCGGCGGAGACGTCGATCACGTAGAGGGTCAGGTCCGAGAGCTCGGGGCTGAAGGTGGCGGAGAGGTTGTCGCCACCGGACTCGACGATGATCAGCTCGAGCCCGGGGAAGCGGCGGTTGAGCTGGTCGACGGCCTCGAGGTTGATCGAGGCGTCCTCGCGGATCGCCGTGTGCGGGCAGCCGCCGGTCTCCACGCCGATGATGCGCTCGGGGTCGAGGGCCTCGTTGCGCACCAGGAACTGGGCGTCCTCCTGGGTGTAGATGTCGTTGGTCACCACGGCGAGGTTGTAGCGGTCGCGCAGGGCGCGGCAGAGGGCCAGGGTGAGGGCGGTCTTGCCGGAACCGACGGGGCCGCCGATACCGACGCGCAGGGGTTGGCTGTGCATGTTGCTCTCCTAGGAACGGAACAGACGGCTGTACTGGCGCTCGTGCGCCATGCTCGCCAGGGCCAGGCCGAAGGCGGCGCTGCCCCACTGGTTTTCGGGAAGCGCGGTGGCCGTGTCCTGCGCTTTCTGCAGGGCCGGCAACAACGCGGAGGTCAGGCGCTGGGCGGCTTGCTGGCCCAGCGGCAGGGTCTTCATCAGTACCGCCAGCTGATTCTCCAGCCAGCCCCAGAGCCAGGCGGCGAGGGCGTCCTGCGGGGTGATGCGCCAGGTGCGTGCGGCCAGCGCCCAGGCGCAGCCGAGCACGGGCTCGTGCAGGGCGTCGAGGGCGCTGCGGGCCGGGGCATCCAGCTCCGGCAGGCCTTCGAGCAATTGCTGCAGGGAGTAGCCCATCTGCCGGTTCTCCAACTGCAGTTCGCGGGTTTCACGGCTGGCGCGCTGGCACTCGCCGAGGTGGCTGAAGCGGGCCCAGTCCGCGTCGGCGGCGGCCTCGCACAGGGCCAGCAGCAGGGGTGCCTCGAAGCGCGCGAGGTTCAGCAGCAACTGGTCGGTGATCCAGCGTTCGGCGCTCTGCGGGTCGTCCACCAGGCCCTGGTCCACCGCCAGCTCCAGGGCTTGCGAGTAGCTGTAGCCGCCGATGGGCAGCTGGGGGCTGGCGAGGCGCAGCAGCTGCCAGGCCGGGTTCACGTGCGCACTCCGAACTGGTGCAGGCGCGGCGCGTAGTTGAAGTCGGCGTCGCCGTGGTGGGAGTGGTGGTGGCCGCCGCCGTAGGCGCCGTGCTCGGGCTGGAAGCCGGCCTCGATGCGCTCGACCCGCGCGCCGAGCTGTTCGAGCATCGCCAGCAGCACGTAGTCGTCGAGGAGGCGCAGCCAGCCGTCGCCGATCTGCAGGGCGACGTGGCGGTTGCCCAGGTGGTAGGCGGCGCGGGTCAGTTCGAAGGCGTTGGCGCAGGTGACGTGGAGCAGCGCCTCGGGGCGGGCGCTGACGCGCACTACGCGACCGTCCTGGGCGAGCAGGCAATCGCCGTCGCGCAACGGCGGCTGGCCGCGTTCGAGGAACAGGCCGACGTCTTCGCCGGCCACGCTGAAGCAGCGCAGGCGGCTCTTGCTGCGCGCTTCATAGGTGAGCAGCAGTTCGGCGTCCCAGCTCGCGCGGGGTTCGGTTCTTTCCTGGATGACCAGCATGGGAGGTCCCGGCAGTGTGCAATGCCGGTGCTAGAGCAAGGTGCTTGCCAAGAGGGCTGAACCCTTGTGTTGCGGGGCGCAGGGAGCGGTCTGCCAGTTCCCGGGGCGCCGGAATGCTTCGTCGTGGTGCGTGGCGGGCCGTTTTGGTGCGCGCTGTCGGGTCGGTCAGCTTCTGGCGCTGCCGAGGCCCTGCCAGTGCTTGCCGCCGATCATGATGAAGCGCAGTTGCTGGATCATCTTGGCCGCCGGCGTGAGGTGCGGGGCCAGGCCCTTGGCGGGCGGATCGATGAGCTCGGGCAGGGTGGCGAACACCGTCTTGACCACCAGGTCGGAGACCACGTCCAGCGCCGGGTCGTCCAGGTGCGGCATGCGGTTGATCAGCTTGAGGTCGGCGGCGAGGTCGTCGGTGATGCGCTCGCGCAGTGCTGCGATGGCCTGGCGTACCGGTTGCGAGCCGCCGTACTGCTCGCGGGCGAGGAAGAGGAACTGGCCGCGATTGGCCTTCACCGCGTCGAGGAAGATGCGCACCGAGGCGTCGATGATCCCGCCCATCTCGAATTCGTTGTGGCGGACCACGCGGATGGTGTCGCGGAAGGTTTCGCCCACCTCGCTGACCAGGGCCAGGCCGAGCTGGTCCATGTCGGCGAAGTGGCGGTAGAAGCCGGTGGGCACGATGCCGGCGGTGCGGGCGACTTCGCGCAGGCTCAGGCTGCCGAACCCGCGGCCACTGTCCATCAGCAGGCGCGCTGCATCCATCAGGGCGTGGCGGGTCTGCTGTTTCTGTTCCGAGCGTGGGGTCATGGAGCCGGTTCGCGGGGGTGTGGATGCGCCGCACTCTAGCAAATGCCCCCTGCCGGTGCGAACCGCATTCAGTGAACGGTTGTTGACTGAAAGTGGGGTGCTCATGCAGGCTAGTGCACAAGTGTTCACTGGTGTTGCCGATGCCCCTCATTCCCCTATCCCTCGCCCGCCACCTGGCGCCCGGCCTCAAGCCCCTGCGGGCGCTCGCCGAGCGCGCCTGGCTGCGTGAAGCCGAGGTCGATTTCTTCCTTTCCCGCGTGCACCCGCTGCTGCGTCTCAACCGGGTCTTCGCCCGCCTGGAGGCGCGCCATTGGGTCGCGGACGACATGCTCGCGCTGACTTTTCGCGTCAACGGCAACGCCCGGCGCTGGCGCCCGGGTCAGCATGTGCAACTGCACCAGACGGTCGATGGCGTACGGCTGGGACGCAGCTACAGCCTGACCGCGGTGCATGCCGACGGCCGCGTGGAGCTGGCGATCAAGCGCCAGCCGGGCGGGCGCCTGTCCAACCGCCTGCTGGACTTCCTCGAGGTCGGCACGCGGGTCGAGATGGGCCAGGCGGAGGGCGAGCTGCGCTGGCCGCCGGGGGCCGATGGCGTGCTGTTGCTGGCGGCCGGCAGCGGGCTCACACCGCTGCTGGGCGTGCTGCGCGAGGCCCTGGCGCAAGGCTTCGCGGCGCCGGTGACGCTGCTGCACTACGTGCGCCGACGCGGCCAGCGGGCATTCGCCGAGGAGCTCCAGGCCCTGGCGCGTCGTCATCCGAATTTCAGCGTGCGCTGGGCGATCAGCGGCGAGACGCCGGCGGCCGACGAGTTGGCCGGGCGCTTCCTGCCGGACCACGTGCAGCACATCGACGCCAGCGACCTGCTGGCCTGCGGGCCCCATGGCTTCGTCTCCCGGGTGCGCCAGTGGTGGCAGGCCGAGCCCCGGCGGGGCGCTCTGCAACTGGAAGCCTTCAGCGCGCCCGCGGTGAACCCGGACGAACCCGCGCGCCAGGTGCGCCTGGGCTTCGCCCGCTCGCGCAGCGAGATGCAGGGCGACAGCCGCTACAACCTGCTGGAGCAGGCCGAGGCCCATGGCTTGCGCCCGGCCCACGGTTGCCGCCAGGGCGTCTGCACCCGTTGCACCTGCAAGCTGGTCAGCGGCACGGTGCGCGACGTGCGAACCGGCGCGCTGTCCGCCGAACCGGGCCAGCCCATCCGCCTGTGCGTCAGTGCGCCCATGGGCGACCTGGTGCTCGACCTCTGAACCGGCGTCATGCCGGCAACGCCTCGATGAGCGAGAACGACATGCGTATCGACCGAGAACTGGGCCCCGAGGAACTGCGGGCCTTCGCCGCCGAGCTGGACGCCCTGCGCCAGCGCACCCTGGACGACCTGGGCGAGGCGGACGCCCGCTACATCCGCCGCATCCGTGGCGTGACCCGATTCTGCTGCTGGGCCGGCCGGCTCCTGCTGCTGCTCGGCTGGTTCCCGCCCACCTGGCTCCTGGGCAGCGCCTTGCTGGGGCTGGGCAAGATCCTCGAGAACATGGAGCTGGGCCACAACGTGATGCACGGCCAGTACGACTGGATGAACGACCCGGAGTTCTCCGGGCAGCGCTATGAGTGGGACATCGTCGGCCCCGCCGACTTCTGGCGACACACGCACAACCATGTCCACCACACCTACACCAACGTGCTCGGCCGTGATGACGATGTGGGCTACGGGCTGGTGCGGCTGTTCCCCGAGCAGCGCTGGAAGCCCTTCTACCGCTGGCAGCCGCTGTGGGTGACCTTGCAGGCGCTGCTGTTCCAGTTCTCGGTGGCGGTGCAGCACCTGCGCCTGGACCAGTACTTCAAGGGCCGCATGAGCCGCGAGGAGCTGCGCCCGCGCCTGCGCCAGTTCAACGCCAAGGTGCTGCGCCAACTGGTCAAGGACTACCTGTTCTTCCCCCTCGTCGCACTGGCCCTGGGTGCCAATGCCTGGGCGGTGGTGGCGGGCAATGCGCTGGCCAACCTGATCCGCAACCTGTGGACCTTCACCGTGATCTTCTGCGGCCACTTCACCGAGAAGGCCGTGGTCTTCCCGCCCGAAGTGCTGGAGGGCGAAACCCGGGGCCAGTGGTACCTGCGCCAGCTGCGCGGTTCCAGCAATCTCGCCGGGGGCCCGCTGCTGCACATCCTCACCGGCAACCTCAGTCACCAGATCGAGCACCACCTGTTCCCCGACCTGCCGGCCCGTCGCTACGCCGCCTTGGCGGTGGAGGTGAAGGAGATCGCCCGGCGCTATGGCCAGGTCTACAACAGCGGCAGGCTTTCCGTGCAGTTCGCCACCGTGCTCAAGCGCATCTGGATCTACCGTTCGCCACCGCCCGCCGTGCCTGCCTGAGCCCTGAAATGCGAAAGCCCGGCATGTGCCGGGCTTTCATTCCGTGGAGGGCCGCCGTATGGGCGGTGCGTCTGTTCTCGCCGCAGTGAGCGAACCCACTTCAGACGGCGCGGAAGCCAGGGGTACGGTCGGCACCGTCTTCGGCGACGCGGAAGCCAGGGGTGCGGTCAGCGCCGTCTTCGGCGACGCGGAAGCCAGGAGTGCGCTCGGCGCCACCTTCGGCAACGCGGTTCAGGGTGCGTTCGGCACCGCCTTCAGCAACGCGGAAGCCAGGAGTGCGGTCGGCGCCACCTTCGGCAACGCGGTTCAGGGTACGTTCGGCACCGCCTTCAGCGACGCGCAGGCCAGGGGTGCGATCGGAGCCGTTTTCGGCAACCGGCTCGACGACCTGGATGAAACCGCTGTTGTCGCGGGACTCGCCCAGAACCGGTTGCGGCTCGGAGGGCAGGGCAAAGGCGGTGGCGGAAAGGCTGGTCAGGAACAGGGCGGCAATGGCATGGGCTTTCATGATCTGTGGCTCCTCGTGGGGGGCTGGTAAGTGACTACGGAGCCAATGTTACGGAGCACCCGGAAAGGCCAGAAGTGAAGGCGGCCAATAGTAAGCATCGATCTCTTTAATGGTTGCCTTTAGCCTTGTGAATCAATGGTTTGGTGGACATTTCAGGCCTTGCTCGCCGGGCTGCAGAGGGCCTTTCCTGCTCTGCATCGATGGGCGTGATGAGCGGTTGCCGGAGTGATCTCGCAGGCGCCAGGGCGTGGCGTGCTGCCTGGGCGGCATGGCGTGGCGGGCAATAAAAAGCCCGGCCGGTGCCGGGCTTTGACTACTGGGTGAAGCCGGTGTGGATTCAGACCACACCGTGGGCTTGCAGCAAACGGTCGGAACCACCTTCGGCGACACGGAAGCCCGGGGTGCGATCGGCACCGCCTTCGGCGACGCGGAAGCCCAGGGTGCGATCGGCACCGCCTTCGGCGACACGGAAACCGGGAGTACGGTCGGCACCGCCTTCGGCAACACGGAAACCGGGGGTGCGGTCGGCACCGCCTTCGGCGACACGGAAGCCCGGGGTGCGGTCGGCACCGCCTTCGGCGACACGGAAGCCCGGGGTGCGATCGGCACCGCCTTCGGCGACACGGAAGCCCGGAGTGCGGTCGGCACCGCCTTCGGCAACGCGGAAGCCCGGGGTGCGATCGGCACCGCCTTCGGCAACGCGGTTCAGGGTGCGCTCGGCTCCGCCTTCGGCGACACGGTCGATGACCATGTAGGCACCTTCGCCCTCGGCGACCAGCGGATAGGAAACGGCGGATTGGACGACCGGGATGGCGAACAGGCCGGTGAGGAACAGGGTGGCGATGGCTTGGGTTTTCATGTCGGTATCTCCTGGGGTGTGGGGGGTAGCAAGTGGCTACGGGGCCCATGTTACGGACGGCCAGGCGATTAAAAAGTGATCACTCGCGATAGTCGGCATCGATGCCGATGATGATTGGAAAACCTGTTTTGGATCAGGTGCTTACCTACCCATCCAGGCCTTTCTGCCGGTGTCGCGGGCGGTATAGGCTGCGCGCGGTGATGATTTTTGCGCTGCATTTGCCGGAGTCATCCGTCCCGTTTGCCAGTCGATAGAACAAGACGCCTCGTGTGCAGCCCCTGGTGGTCTTGGGGCAAGGCACCGCTAGAGTTAGGAGAAGTGCATGACGCGCGGACGCAGAATCCTCGCCTGGACCACCGCCAGCCTGGTGCTGCTGTTGGCCGCCCTGGTGGTGTTCGTCGCCACGTTCGACTGGAACCGCATCAAGCCGACCCTCAATGCCCGGGTCTCGGAAACCCTGGGTCGCCCCTTCGCCATCAACGGCGACCTCAGTGTGCGCTGGCAGCGCGAGCCCTCGGAACCCGGCCTGCGTGCCTGGGTGCCCTGGCCCCATGTGACGGCCGAGGACCTGACCCTGGGCAATCCCGAGTGGGCCGGGAAGCAGCCGTTCGTCACCCTCAGGCGCGTGGAGGCGAGCCTGTCGCCGCTGCCGCTGCTGTGGAAGACCGTGGCCATTCCGCGCATCGATCTCACCGAGCCCCGCGCCGATCTCAGGCGCCGCGCCGACGGCCGCGACAACTGGACTTTCGACACGCTCGCCAGCTCCCCGGAGCAGGCTGACGAGGAGCCTTCCGCCTGGACCCTGGACATCGGCGCCATCGGCTTCGACAAGGGCCAGGTGAAGGTCGACGACCAGCCCTCGCAGACGCGCCTGGAACTGCTGGTGGACCCGCTGGGCAAGCCGATCCCGTTCAGTGACATCGTTGGCGAGAAGGCCGCCGGCAAGGTGGCGGAGCAGGGCGATGCGCCCCAGGATTACGCCTTCGGCTGGACGGCCAAGGGCAGCTACAAGGGCCAGGCGCTGGACGGCAGCGGCAAGATCGGCGGGCTGCTGGCCCTGAAGGATGCGCGCAAGCCGTTTCCCCTGCAGGCCGACCTGCGCATCGGCGCCACGCGCATCGCCCTGGCCGGCACCCTCACCGACCCGACCCACCTGGGCGCCCTGGACCTGCGGCTGAAGCTGGCCGGCGACAGCCTGGGCAACCTCTACCCCTTGACCGGTGTGACCCTGCCCGACACGCCGGCCTATTCCACCGACGGCCGCCTGGTGGCGCAGCTGCAGGACCCGGCGGGCCCGCAGTTCCATTACCAGGGCTTCAACGGTGCCATTGGCGACAGCGACATCCATGGCGACCTGCACTACGTCGCCCACCCGCCCCGGCCCAAGCTGTCCGGCGCGCTGACCTCCAACCAGCTGCGTTTCGCCGACCTCGCGCCGTTGATCGGCGCCGACTCGAACGCCGAGAAAAAGGAGCGCGGCGTGGCCGGCAAGCAGCCGGCGGACAAGGTGCTGCCGGTGGAGGCGTTTCGCACCGAGCGCTGGCGGCAGATGGATGCCGACGTGCGCTTCACCGGCAAGCGCATCGTCCACAGTGACAAGCTGCCCTTCAACGACCTCGACACCCACGTGGTACTCGACGACGGCAAGCTGAGCCTGGAGCCCCTGCGCTTCGGCATGGCCGGCGGCACCCTGGACTCCACCATCCACCTGGACGGCGGCAGCGTGCCCCTGCAGGGCCGCGCCCGCCTCAGCGCGCGGCACTTCAAGCTCAAGCAGCTGTTTCCTACCTTCGAGCCGATGCGCACCAGTTTCGGCGAGCTGAACGGCGACGCCGACCTGGCCGGCACCGGCAACTCGGTGGCGGCTCTGCTGGGGACGGCCAACGGCGACCTCAAGCTGCTGGTCAACGACGGCGCGGTGAGCCGCGGATTGATGGAGATCGCCGGACTCAACGTCGGCAACTACCTGGTCGGCAAGCTGTTCGGCGACGACGAGGTGAAGATCAACTGCGCCGCTGCCGACCTCAAGCTGGCCAAGGGCCTGGTGACGCCACGGGTGTTCATCTTCGATACCGAGAACGCGCTGATCCAGGTCGACGGTTCGGCCAACCTGGCCAGCGAGCGCCTGGACCTGACCGTCACCCCGGAGTCCAAGGGCGTGCGCATCTTCTCCCTGCGTTCGCCGCTCTACGTGCGCGGCACCTTCAAGAAGCCGGACGCCGGGGTCAAGGCGGTGCCATTGATCGCCCGGGGTGCCGGCATGGTGGTGCTCGGCGCCGTGGTGGCACCCGCCGCCGGGCTGCTGGCACTGGTCGCCCCCAGCGGTGGTGGGGACGTCACCAACACCTGCGCGCCGCTGCTGGAGAAGATGCGCAAGGCCAACTGAGGCCCAGGACCTTCCGGTTTGCGTAGGTCGGCGCCGAGCACAGCGAGGCCCAACGGGATGATGTTCGGCGCCGTGGTGTCGGGTTGCGTAGGGTGGTTTCTTCGCGGGGGCTTGCGGCATGCCCGTGACCCGGGCCGGAGCCCGGGCTACGAGGTGGGTAGGGGTTACTTCAGGTCGGCGAGGATGTCGGCCATGTCGTCGGCGTGCTCTTCCTCCTGCTCGAGGATTTCCTCGAACAGGCGGCGCGCGGTCGGGTCCTTGTCGCCGAGGAACTGGATGATCTCGCGGTAGCTGTCGATGGCGATGCGCTCGGCGATCAGGTCCTCGGTGACCATCTCGCGCAGGTCCTTGCCGGCCACGTACTGGGCGTGGGAGCGGGCCTCCAGGCCGGCCGGGTTGAAGTCCGGCTCGCCGCCCAGTTGCACGATGCGCTCGGCCAGGCGGTCGGCGTGCTGCTGTTCCTGCTGGGCGTGCTCGAGGAACTCGCTGGCGGCGATGCTCGCCTTCAGGCCATTGGCCATGTAGTAGTGGCGCTTGTAGCGCAGGTAGCAGACCAGCTCGGTGGCCAGCGCTTCGTTGAGCAGGCGCAGCACGGTGGGGCGGTCTGCGTGGTAGCCCTCGGTCACGGCGCCGTCCAGCACGTTTTGCCGGGCGCGCTGGCGCAGGGTGTTCACATCGGTAAGTTGCACGTCACTCATCACGTTTCTCCTTGGCTAATCGGGCCTGGTGCCTGGCTCTGGCGGCCATTGGCGTCGCGGCCCTACCTGGAATGTGAGTGATACGAAGCGGGAAAAGTTTAGGAAATCTGTGGCGGGGGCCGTTCAGTCGAGGCGCTGGCGCTCGACCTCCTCGCGCTGGCGGCAGGTCATGAAGCCGCTGTGCTGGACACGGCCAGCGGTGCCGAAGCTGACGTGATACGCCTGCTGTTGCCCCTCGTGGTTGAGGATGTAATTGTTGCAGGAACCGGGGTGGACGCTGCGCTGGACGATGGAGGACGGACGACCGCCGATGGCCTGGACCTGCTCCTTGGTCATGCCCTCTTCCACCTGCCGCACCAGGGGTTCGTTGCGGTAGGTGATGTAGTCGGTCGGGTTCTCGATCTTGGTGGCGCAGCCGGACATCGAGCCCAGAGCGGCCGCGAGCAGGAGCGCGCGCATGAACATGCTGAAGGTCCTTGATGATCCGCTGTAAATAACAGCGCTTGGACATCAGCGAGGCGCGCCGGTTCGCTATTTATTCGCTTCGGGGCTGTGCGCTCGTTGGTACTTCTGGCATTTGGCCACTGCGGCGCCCGGCGGCCCGGGCGCCGCGAGGCATCAGATCTTCGCTGCCTCGGCTTCGTGTTTCTGCCATTGCTCGCAGGTCATGAAGCCCTTGCTGTCGACGCGGCCCGCGTCGTTGAAGCTGACGTAGTAGGCCTGCTGGTGGCCTTCCTTGTTCAGCACGTAGTTGTTGCAGGTACCGGGGTGCACGGTGCGCTGGATCTCGGTGGACGGCGGGCCGCCGATGGTCAGCACCTCGTCCTTGCTCATGCCGTCCTGCACCTTCTCGACCAGGGGTTCGTGGCGGTAGGTGACGTAGTCGGTGGGGTTCTCGAACTTGGTGCTGCACCCTGCTACCGATGCCAGCACGAACACTGCCGCGAGCGTTTCCTTGTACATGGTGGGTTCCTCGTGTGAGCTGATCTTCAACGGCCTGATTGGCTTCACGAGTTTCGAGTGGCGATGGAGCGGGCGAGTTCGAAGAATTTGCCGTCGCGCTACTGGCCCGCCTTCTCGGCGTCCTGCAGGCGCTGCTGGTTGACGGCGTTGGCCTGGTCGATCTGCTGCTTGAGCTGGTCCATCTGCTGCTGGGCCTGCTGCGCCTGTTCGGCCTGCAGCTTGGCCTGGGCCGCTCCGGTGGCGGCGGTCTCGCCGAGGCCGCAGCCGGCGAGCAGGAGGATGGCAAGGCAGGGCAGCAGGCATTTCATGGCGGGCTCCTCGGGTAGGCGATGCCGGCGAAGGTAATCCAGCGCCGGGGTCGCCGCCAGGGGCGCCGCACGAACGTCGCGGGGCGCCCGACGCCCGGTTCAGCCGTAGCGCTTCTTGGCCTCGATGGCCAGGCCGCTGCCGATGCTGCCGAAGGTGTTGCCTTCGACATGGCGGGCGTTGGGCAGCAGCGCGGCGACGCTGCCACGCAGGGCGGGGATGCCGCTGGAACCGCCGGTGAAGAACACGGTGTCGACCTGCTCGACACCGACCCCGGCGTCGGCCAGCAGCTGGGTGACGCTGTCGCGGATGCGTTGCAGCAACGGCTCGATGGCCTCCTCGAACAGGTGGCGGGTCAGTTCCACGCGCAGGCCCGGCTCGATGCGCTCGAGGTCGATCACCCGGTGGCGCGCCTCGGTCAGCTCGATCTTGCTGTCTTCCACCTGCATCGCCAGCCAGTGCCCGGCGCGCTGTTCGATCAGGCGGAACAGGCGGTCGATGCCGCGCGTGTCGACGATGTCGTAGCGCATGTTCTTCAGCGACAGCTGCGATTTCTGCGCGTAGACGGCGTTGATGGTGTGCCAGGTGGCCAGGTTGAGGTGGTAGCTGGTGGGCATGAAGGCGTCGCTCTTCATACGGCTGCCGTAGCCGAACTCGGGCATGACGCCGGCCAGCGAGAGCTGCTTGTCGAAGTCGGTACCGCCCACGTGCACGCCGCCGGTGGCGAGGATGTCGGCCTGGCGGTCGGCCAGGTCGCGGCGCTCGGGGGACAGGCGCACGAGGGAGAAGTCGGAGGTGCCGCCGCCGATGTCGACGATCAGCACCAGCTCCTCGCGCTCGATGCCGCGTTCGTAGTCGAAGGCGGCGGCGATGGGTTCGTACTGGAAGGAGACGTCCTTGAAGCCGAGCTTGTTGGCGACCGCCACCAGGGTCGCCTGGGCTTCCTGGTCGGCGGCCGGGTCGTCGTCGACGAAGAACACCGGGCGGCCCAGCACCACCTGCTCGAAGTCATGGCCGGCGGTGGCTTCGGCGCGCTTCTTCAGCTCGCCGATGAACAGGCCCAGCAGGTCCTTGAACGGCAGCGCACTGCCCAGCACCGTGGTCTCGCTCTTGAGCAGGGTCGAGCCCAGCAGGCTCTTGAGCGAGCGCATCAGGCGGCCTTCGTAGCCTTCCAGGTACTCGTGCAGGGCCAGGCGGCCGTAGACGGGGCGACGCTCCTCGATGTTGAAGAAGATCACCGAGGGCAGGGTGATCTTGCCGTCCTCCAGCGCGATCAGCGGCTCCACGTCCGGGCGCCACCAGCCGACGGTGGAGTTGGAGGTGCCGAAGTCGATGCCCAGGGCACGGGCTGCGGTGAGGTTGCTCATGGCGCGAGAGGTCCGGTGGAAAAAACGGCCGCGCAGTGTACGCGAGCCGGGCGCGCTTTGCTCAGGCGGCGAGGCGCAGTTCGTCGCAGTGGCTAGACTCCAGGCGACGCCCCCGTCACCCCCATACGGACACCCCGGGAGACCGCCCCATGAAGTCGATCCGCCTGCCCTTGCTCCTGCTCGCGATGCTGGCCGCCAGCCAGGGTTTCGCCGCCACCCAGCAGGAAAAGATGAAGAGCTGCAACGCCGAGGCCACCGCCCAGGAACTCAAGGGCGATGCGCGCAAGACCTTCATGAGCAACTGCCTCAAGGCGACCCAGCAGGAGAAGATGATCAGCTGCAACAAGACCGCCAGCGAGAAGGCGCTCAAGGGCGACGAACGCAAGGCCTTCCTCAGCGAGTGCCTGAAGAAGAAATAGCCTCAGGCCAGGCCCAGGGTCAGCCCCGCGACCGCGAGGTAGCGGCCGGCCTTGGCCAGGGTGACCAGCAGCAGGAACACCCAGGGCGACTCGCGCATCAGGCCGGCCACCAGGGTCAGCGGGTCGCCGATCACCGGCAGCCATGACAGCAGCAGGGTCCAGCGCCCGTAGCGGCGGTAGGTCGCCTGCGCCCGTTCGATGGCGGATTCCGACACGGGAAACCACTTCCTGTGGCGGAAGTCCGCCAGGAACCGCCCCAGCACCCAGTTCACCAGCGAGCCCAGCACGTTGCCGAGGGTCGCCACCAGCAGCAATGCCCAGGCCGGCTGTCCACCGGCCAGCAGCAGGCCGGCCAGCACCGCTTCCGACTGCAGCGGCAGCAGGGTGGCGGCGCCGAAGGCGACGAGGAAGAGGCTCAGGTAGGGGATCAGGTCCGGCATCGGGCGGCTTCCGGAACGGTTGGGGCGAGGGCCTGGCGGCCCTCGCAGAGGGTTCAGTGGCTGTCGTTCAGCTTGACCACGTCACCGGAAACGGTGGTGGTGTAGCCGGTCAGGACCCAGGCCCAGAACCAGTCTTCCTGGACCTGGGTGTTGATCATCGCATCGCCGCCCTTGGCCTTGATCGCGGCGTTCTGGGCGCGCACGAAGCGGCTGTTCTGGCGGACCGGAATGAAGCCGGCGACCAGCAGCCCGGTGGCGCTGGCCTCGCTGTGACCGATCACGGTGTACTGGCTGCTGTCGAGGTTCCGGGTCTTCATCGGGGTGCCGGTGCAGCCGGCGATGGCGAGTACGGCCAGCAGGCCTGCGATCATCTTGATGCTGTGTTTCACATCGTTCTCCTGGGTGATTCCATCCCGCGATTCGTTCGCCGGGGCGCGCAATGTAGTCGGGGCGCGGGAAAAGTTGAACCCGGTGTGGCAACGCGTCACTTGTGCAAGGGAGGGTGCCTACGACCGATGCAAGGCCCGCTCGGCTAAAGGCAGGTGAAAGCCCCGGGGGCTAGAATCCGTAATCCCGCTGCCATCGTTGTCGGACAATGTGACCGGGGGTGCGATACTTGCATCCCCGTTTCAACTATCCGCACCTGTCGTTCTGGAACCTCTATGCGAAGAGCCTCTCACCACGAGTTGCGCACGGCCTTTCGTGCGCTGTTGAACTCGAAGACCTGCTATCACACCGCGTCCGTCTTCGACCCCATGTCCGCCCGCATCGCTGCCGATCTCGGCTTCGAAGTCGGCATCCTCGGCGGCTCGGTCGCCTCGTTGCAGGTCCTGGCCGCCCCGGATTTCGCGCTGATCACCCTCAGCGAGTTCGTCGAGCAGGCCGTGCGCATCGGCCGCGTCAGCCGCCTGCCGGTGATCGCCGATGCCGACCACGGCTACGGCAACGCCCTCAACGTCATGCGCACGGTGGTGGAGCTGGAGCGTGCCGGCATCGCCGCGCTCACCATCGAGGACACGCTGCTGCCGGCCCAGTTCGGGCGCAAGTCCACCGACCTGATCAGCGTCGAGGAAGGCGTCGGCAAGATCCGTGCGGCCCTGGAGGCGCGTGTCGACCCGGACCTGTCGATCATCGCCCGCACCCATGCCGGCGTGCTCTCCACCGAGGAGGTGATCGCCCGCACCAAGGCCTACCAGGCTGCCGGCGCCGACGGCATCTGCATGGTCGGCGTCGCCGACTTCGAGCACCTGGAAGCCATCGCCGCGCACCTCAGCGTGCCGCTGATGCTGGTCACCTACGGCAACCCGCAACTGCGTGACAACCAGCGCCTGGCCGACCTTGGCGTGCGCATCGTGGTCAACGGCCACGCCGCCTACTTCGCCGCCATCAAGGCCACCTACGACTGCCTGCGCGAGCAGCGCCAGATCGACACCGCCGCCTCCGAACTGAGCGCCACCGAGCTGACCCACAAGTACACCCTGCCCGAGGACTACATCATCTGGGCGCGGGAATACATGGATGTGAAGGAATAGCCCGGAACGACCTCCGCTTGTCGCCCACCGGCCCCGGGTGTTGCAAAAGGCCGAGTGCCGCCCCCATAACTGATCGGGTCAATCCTCGACAGCATGGGAGGCCGGCATGGCCAGTGGTTGGGCGGGAGATGGCGCAGTCCAGGAACAGATCGACAGCACCATCGAAGACGCCGTGCAGCGGGCACGCAGCCAGTTACCGAAGGGCGAGAGCCTGACGCATTGCGAAGAATGCGATGCCCCCATTCCCCAGGCGCGCCGCGAGGCGGTGCCGGGCGTGCGGCTGTGCGTGAAATGCCAGGCCGAGCACGACCGCGAGAACGCCGCCTACGCCGGCTACAACCGGCGCGGCAGCAAGGACAGCCAGTTGCGTTGAAGGCTCAGAACAGCGCGCCGAGATAGACGGCGCCGCCGGCGCCGGCCTGGATGCCGACGTTGGCACCTCCCATCAGCAGGGCGCCGCGCGCCGACTGCATCAACTGGCGGGTCAGCATCGGCGAGACGGTGAGGCTGGTCACCGGGCTCGCGTTCATCAGCATCACCGCGGCCAGGAGCTTGGGGTCCAGGCCGAACAGCATCGCCGTGCCCGACACGCCGACGGCGACGCCCGCGCCGACTTCCACGTACATGCAGGGGCCGGTGATGTCGTCACGGGTCAGGTCGCGTTCCACCAGGTCGTCCGCGACGAAGACCGCGCCGTCGCTGGGGAAGGCTTCCGCCGCGCCGGCACCGCCGATGCTCTTGCCCTTGATCTTGATGTCCACCTTGCCGAAGCGCGGCAGCTTGGCACCGATGCCCACGCCGGCACCGAGGCCGCCGTAGCGCAGGTTGACGTTCTCGCCGGCGGGCGAGCGCAGGGTGATGGAACCGCCGCCACCGGCGACGAAGGCGATGGTCAGGCCGCCGCCACTGGCGGTGACATAGCCCCAGCGGCTCGGATTGACGGGCAGGGGAATGGGCATCTTCGGCATGGCTGCTTCCTTGGGCGGTGCGGTTCAGGAGATGTCGTGACGGGGGCGCCTGAAGAGGGTCATCAGTCCGGTGACCGTGAAGGCGGAGCCCAGCAGGCCGAGGAAGGCCGGGGTGCCCCAGAGTGCGCCGAAGTCGTCGACCACGGCCGAGGTGGCCGGCGCGTCGGCCTGGTAGTGAACCTTCACCCGCATGCCGACCTGGTAGCCGTAGATCCAGCCCCCCTGGGGGTAGGAGATGCGCGTACCGGTGCCATCGGTGAAGGCGATTTCGGGGTGGGAGCCGCCTGCGTTGAGCGCGACGACGCTGCCATCTGCCTCCAGGGCCGATTGCAGGAATCCCACGCGGGAAGAGGTCTGGATGGCCATCGCGGCGAGCAGCGCGAGGCCGATCAGGGCAAAGAGGCCGCCCTTGAAACGGGGGAGGGGGGTATCGGACATCCTGTGGCGTTCCTGGTCATCCATGGGCATGGCCGGGGGAACTCCCGGCCACTGCGCTGGGACAGGCGTCTGTCCCGTAGGTTCCCGCCAGGGCGACGGGAACCTGGCCATCAGGCCTTGGGGTTGGGACCGTAGGCGTTGGTCTCCGGCACGCTGTCCTGGACCAGCAGGAACAGCAGGTACAGGCCGCCGAGGATCGGCACCAGGGCGATCAGGATCCACCAGCCGCTCTTGCCGATGTCGTGCAGGCGACGCGCGGTCACGCCCAGGGCCGGCAGCAGCACGGCGAGGCTGTACAGGTTGGCCAGCAGGGCCAGGTTTTCGCTGATCAGGCCCAGGATCACGGAAAGCGCGATGGAGATCACGACGTTCACCAGGGTGAACATCCAGTACTCCTTGCGGCGCGCACGGCCGTTAAAGTCGAAGTAATGCTGCTTGATGCACTTCAAATACCATTCCATAGAAAACTCCCTTTTTTAGGCCGCGCATGGCGGCATTTTTCGTGTACCTGGCAAGGCCTCGGCCTACACCGGCCGGTGTAGTTGCCTGACTATAGCGTTTCGTAACAAGGCATTGCGTGGGAGAGTTCACGGCACGGCAAATTGACATCGGGTCAATTCTGGAGTGGCGCTCAGGCCCGTGAAATGGGCTTTTGCCGGTAATGCCGGCAAGAAATCACCAGGATGCCGTCCGTTTCGATGCGAAAGGTCAGGCTGTAGGGGAATTGTCGGAACAGGGCGCGGCGGACCTCGCCGTGTACGAGAGGGTGGGCCTGTGGATAAAGCAGAACTCCTTCAAGGCAGGTATCGAGCGCCCTGAGGAATTCGCGGCCCAGGCCGGGGGCGCAGGCGGCATACCAATCGCGGGCCTCTGTCAGCTCGAGTTCGGCCTCCGGGCGGAACCTGACCTTCACGCCTGGCCGGACCAGAGCCGTTTGCGGACGTCTTCCCAGTCGATGGCGGATTCAGGGGCAGCGTCGTGGGCGGCCAGGCGCTGGTCGATTTCGCGGCGTTCCTCATCGGTCAGCGGCGGGAGGCTTTCCGGGTGGGCGGCGACGCTGTCCCAGAGGTCTTCGGCCAACTGGATGCGTTCAGCGGGCGAGAGCTTGAGCAAGGCGTCGGGGAGAGCGGGGCGGGGCTGGGGCATGACGGGCTCCCGGTGCGGGGAAATGGCGAAATCCTAGCACAGGGTGTTCATCCCCCCGCCGTGGCGGCAAGGGGGGATGGGCGCAAGCACTCAGAACAGGAAATACCGCTGCGCCATCGGCAGCGCCTCGGCGGGCTCGCACCAGAGCAGCTGGCCGTCGGCCTTGACCTGGTAGGTCTGCGGGTCGACGTCGATCACCGGGGTGTAGTCGTTATGGATCAGGTCCTGCTTCTGCACGGTGCGGCAGCCCTTCACCACGGCGATGCGTTTCTTCAGGCCGAGTCGCTCGGGCACGCCGGCCTCCAGGGCGGCCTGGCTGATGAAGGTGATGCTGGTGGCGTGGCGGCTGCCGGCGTAGCTTCCGAACATTGGCCGGTAGTGCACCGGTTGCGGGGTGGGGATGGAGGCGTTGGCGTCGCCCATCAGGCTCGCAGCGATGGCCCCGCCCTTGAGGATCAGCGTCGGCTTCACGCCGAAGAAGGCCGGGCGCCAGAGCACCAGGTCGGCCCACTTGCCCACTTCCACCGAGCCCACTTCGTGGCTGATGCCGTGGGTGATGGCCGGGTTGATGGTGTACTTGGCGATGTAGCGCTTGACCCGGAAGTTGCTGTTGCCGGCACCGTCGCCTTCCAGCGGGCCCCGTTGCCTGTGCATCTTGTCGGCGGTCTGCCAGGTGCGCGTGATGACCTCGCCGACGCGGCCCATTGCCTGGCTGTCGGAGCTGATCATGCTGAAGGCGCCGAGGTCGTGGAGGATGTCCTCGGCGGCGATGGTCTCGCGACGGATGCGGCTCTCGGCGAAGGCCACGTCCTCGGCGATGCTCGGGTCCAGGTGGTGGCAGACCATGAGCATGTCCAGGTGCTCGTCGATGGTGTTGCGGGTGAAGGGCCGGGTCGGGTTGGTGGAGCTGGGCAGCACGTTGGGGAAACCGCAGGCCTTGATGATGTCCGGGGCGTGGCCGCCGCCGGCGCCTTCGGTGTGGTAGGTGTGGATGGTGCGGCCCTTGAAGGCGCCCAGGGTGGTTTCGACGAAGCCCGACTCGTTGAGGGTGTCGGTGTGGATGGCCACCTGCACGTCGTACTGGTCGGCGACGCTCAGGCAGTTGTCGATGGCCGCCGGGGTGGTGCCCCAGTCCTCGTGCAGCTTGAGGCCGATGGCGCCGGCCTTCACCTGTTCGATCAAGGGTTCGGGCAGCGAGGCGTTGCCCTTGCCGGTGAAGCCGATGTTCATCGGGAAGGCGTCGGCGGCCTGGAGCATGCGCGCCATGTGCCAGGGGCCGGAGGTGCAGGTGGTGGCGTTGGTGCCGGTGGCCGGCCCGGTGCCGCCGCCGATCATGGTGGTGACGCCGCTCATGAGCGCCTCTTCGATCTGCTGCGGGCAGATGAAGTGGATGTGGGTGTCGATGCCGCCGGCGGTGAGGATCATGCCCTCGCCGGCGATCACCTCGGTGCTGGCGCCGATGGCGATGGTGACGTCGGGCTGGATGTCTGGGTTGCCGGCCTTGCCGATCGCCGCGATGCGCCCGTCCTTCAAACCCACGTCGGCCTTGACGATGCCCCAGTGGTCGATGATCAGCGCGTTGGTGATCAGCGTGTCGACCACCTCGGCGGCCAAAAGCTGGCCCTGGCCCATGCCGTCGCGGATCACCTTGCCGCCGCCGAACTTCACTTCCTCGCCATAGGTGGTGAAGTCCTTCTCGACCTCGATCCACAGCTCGGTGTCGGCCAGGCGCACCTTGTCGCCGACGGTGGGGCCGAACATGTCGGCGTAGGCTTGGCGGGAAATCTTCATTCCTCGTTCCTCGGAATTCAGGCTGCAAGCTCAAAGCTGCAAGCCTCAAGTGAAAAAGCGGAAGCCGCGCGGCACTTGCTTGCGGCTTGTGGCTTGCGACTTGTCGCTGCGATCAGAGATCACCCATGACGCGCCCGGCGAAGCCGAACACCCGGCGCGCGCCGGCCAGGTCCACCAGTTCCACCTCGCGGCTCTGGCCCGGTTCGAAGCGCACGGCGGTGCCGGCGGGGATGTTCAGGCGCATGCCGCGCGCGGCGGCGCGGTCGAAGGCCAGGGCGTCGTTGGTTTCGAAGAAGTGGTAGTGCGAGCCCACCTGGATCGGCCGGTCGCCGGTGTTGGCCACGGAGAGTCTCAGGGTGCGGCGGCCGGCGTTGAGTTCGATCTCGCCGTCCTGGATCTGGTATTCGCCGGGAATCATGGAAGTCACTCCAGGATGAGTTGCATGAAGGTGAGGTCCAGCCAGCGGCCGAACTTGCGGCCGACCTGGGGCATCTGGCCGGTGGTGGTGAAGCCGAGGCGCTGGTGCAGGCGGATGGAGGCGGCGTTCTCGGACTCGATGGCCCCCACCATCACATGCAGTCCGGCCGACCGGGCCCGTTCGATCAGTGCCTGCATCAACTGCGGGCCGAGGCCCTTGCCGCGCTGGTCGGCACGCACGTAGACCGAGTGTTCGACGGTGTGCCTGTAGCCGTCATGGGGCCGCCAGGCGCCATAGCTGGCGTAGCCGACCACCTCGCCGGCAGCGTCACGCGCCGTCAGCACCGGGAACCCGGCTGCCGTGCGCTCGGCCAGCCAGGCGCGGCGGTTGGCCAGGTCCACCAGGGTCTCGTTCCAGATCGCCGTGGTGTGCTCCACGGCGTCGTTGTAGATGGCCAGGATGCCGGGCAGGTCGGCTTCGCTGGCGTCACGGATGATCATTTCGGGTCTCCAGGAACTCGTTCCAGGCCGTCGCGAGCTCAGCATGGCAAGCGCAGCAGGCATGGGTCGACTTCCTCAGGCGATGGGTTGGTGGACGGTTACCAGCTTGGTGCCGTCGGGGAAGGTGGCTTCGATCTGGATCTCCGGGATCATCTCCGGCACGCCTTCCATCACCTGGTCGCGGCTCAGCAGCGTGGTGCCGAAGTGCATGAGCTCGGCCACGGTGCGACCGTCGCGCGCGCCTTCGAGCAGCGCTGCGGAGATGAACGCCATCGCTTCCGGGTAGTTGAGCTTCACGCCACGGGCCAGGCGCCGCTCGGCGACGAGGCCGGCGGTGAAGATCAGCAGCTTGTCTTTCTCTCTCGGGGTGAGGTCCATCAGGTACTCCAGATTCGCGGTGGCACGGCCTCGCGGCCGAGCAGGGCAGGGCGCAACAGGCGCCAGAGATCGATCAGCCAGGCGCGCGCATGCAGGGCTTCGCCGGCCAGGCAGCGGGCCACCAGCAGGCCGGGCAGTTGGGTGAGGTCGCCGCGCACGGCCGAGGGCAGTTCGCGGCAGCGTTCCAGCAGCTCCGGGTCGAGCTGGCCGGTGGCGATCAGGGTGGCGAACACCGGTTGCCCGGCGAGGCCGATGATCGAGTCGAGCAGGCCGTCGTCGCCGCTGATGCGCTGGCGTTCGTGCCACAGGGCGCGGCCTTCGCGGCGGATGTCCAGGTGCGCCTGGAAGTGGCCGCTGGCGAAGCGTTCAGCGGCGGCGGGGCGGCCGAGGGCGACCACGTCCCAGTAGAACAGGCGGGCGTCGGCGGCCAGGTCGATGCGAGTGGACAGCTCGGCCTGGGCGCCGGAGAAGACGATGGTTTCCTGGGGCAGCCATTCCAGGGTGGCGCCGGCCTCGACGCGCAGGGTGAGCGTCTGGAAGGCCGGGCTGCGGGCGCGGTACCACTTGGCCGCGCCCGGGCTGGTGAGCTGGGCCCAGGCGCCTTCGCCCACCTGGGCGGAGATGTCCAGGCGGTCGCCCCCGGCGATGCCGCCAGGCGGGTGGACGATGATGTGCTGGCAGACACCCGGCCCTTCGGCGTGGAGGTGCTTCTGCACCCTCAGGGGGCCGAGGTGGCGGCGAAGCACCGGAATGGTGCGCTCGTCACGGCGGGCGTAGGCCAGCTCCAGCTCGGCGTGCCAGCTCGGCGTGAACAGGGCTGCGGGCAGGTTCATGGCTGTGGGGGCATCCGCGAAATAGTTGACCGACCGGGCAAAGCAAGAGGCGTGCCCTGAACCCATCCGGTGCACGTGCCCGCGGTCAGATCGTCACCAGGCCGCGCACGCCCTCGGCCTCCATGTTCTCTCCACGCCCCTGCTGGATGATCTCGCCACGGCTCATCACCAGGTACTGGTCGGCCAGCTCGGCGGCGAAGTCGTAGAACTGCTCCACCAGCAGGATGGCCATGTCGCCGCGCTCGGCCAGCTTGCGGATCACCGCGCCGATCTCCTTTATCACCGAGGGCTGGATGCCTTCGGTGGGCTCGTCGAGGATCAGCAACCGGGGCCGGCTGGCCAGGGCGCGGCCGATGGCCAGTTGCTGCTGCTGGCCGCCGGAAAGATCACCGCCCCGGCGGTGCTTCATCTCGCGCAGCACCGGGAACAGCTCGTAGATGAACTCGGGCACGGCCTTGGCTTCCTTGGCGCTGAAGCGGGAGAGGCCCATCAGCAGGTTCTCCTCCACCGTCAGGCGCGGGAAGATCTCGCGGCCCTGGGGCACGTAGGCGATGCCGGCGTGCACGCGCTGGTGCGGCTTGGAACCGGTGATCGGCTTGCCCTCCCAGTTCACCGCGCCCTCCTTCGACGGGATCAGGCCCATCAGGCACTTCAGCAGCGTGGTCTTGCCCACGCCGTTGCGCCCGAGCAGGCAGGTGACCTCGCCGACCTTCACCTCGAACGACAGGCCGCGGAGGATGTGGCTGCCGCCGTAGTATTGATGCAGCTGATGGACTTGGAGCACGGTTGAATTCCTCGGTGGCTGCAGCCTCAAGCACCAAGCTTCAAGCCGCAAGAAAGAGCGGGTCAGCATCGTTTTGCAGCTTGCAGCTTGCAGCTTGCAGCTTGCAGCTTGCAGCTTGCAGCTTGCAGCTGGGCGCTCAGCGCCCCAGATAAACCTCGATCACCTGTTCATTCGCCTGCACGTCCGCCAACGAGCCCTCGGCCAACACATGCCCCTGGTGCAGCACGGTGACGTGGTCGGCGATGCTGCCGACGAAGCCCATGTCGTGCTCCACCACCATCAGCGAGTGTTTGCCGGCCAGGCCCTTGAACAGTTCGGCGGTGAATTCGGTCTCGGCGTCGGTCATGCCCGCCACCGGTTCGTCGAGCAGCAGCAGTTGCGGGTCCTGCATCAGCAGCATGCCGATCTCCAGGAACTGCTTCTGGCCATGGGACAGCAGCCCCGCCGGGCGGCGCCGCGAGTCCTGCAGG
Source organism: Pseudomonas tohonis (assembly GCF_012767755.2). Classification (NCBI taxonomy): domain Bacteria; kingdom Pseudomonadati; phylum Pseudomonadota; class Gammaproteobacteria; order Pseudomonadales; family Pseudomonadaceae; genus Pseudomonas; species Pseudomonas tohonis. The sequence continues at coordinate 5,939,236 of NZ_AP023189.1, read as the reverse complement.
CGGATGGTGGCGAGCACTTCGTCGATGCGGTCCTTCTGCTCGCCGGTGAGCCTGGCGCGCAGGCTGGCCCACACGGACTTGTCGGTCTTCTGCGCCAGTTCCAGGTTCTCGAACACGCTGAGCGCCTCGAACACCGTGGGCTTCTGGAACTTGCGGCCGATGCCGGCCTGGGCGATCTCGACCTCGCTCATGCGCGTCAGGTCCAGGGTCTCGCCGAACCAGGCGCTGCCGGTGGTGGGGCGGGTCTTGCCGGTGATCACGTCCATCAGCGTGGTCTTGCCCGCGCCGTTGGGGCCGATGATGCAGCGCAGCTCGCCGACGCCGATGTACAGGTTCAGGTCGTTGAGCGCCTTGAAGCCGTCGAAGCTGACGCTGATGTCCTCCAGCGTGAGGATGGTGCCGTGGCGGGTGTTCAGGCCCTTGCCGGCGCTCTGGCCGAGGCCGAGGGCGTCACGGCCGGTGCCGGCGTCGCTGTTGGGGTCGTAGGCGGGTTCGAGCATGAGTTCGGGTACCGGGGTCGCTCTCATTGGTCCTTCTCCTTGCGCAGCAGGCCGAACAGGCCCTTGGGCAGGAACAGGGTGACGACGATGAACAGGGCGCCGAGGAAGAACAGCCAGTATTCCGGGAAGGCCACGGTGAACCAGCTCTTCATGCCGTTGACCAGGCCGGCGCCCAGCAGCGGGCCGATGAGCGAGCCGCGCCCGCCCAGGGCCACCCAGACGGCGGCCTCGATGGAGTTGGTCGGCGACATCTCGCTGGGGTTGATGATGCCCACCTGGGGCACGTACAGCGCGCCGGCCAGGCCGCAGAGCACGGCCGACAGCACCCAGATGAACAGCTTGTAGCCGCGCGGGTCGTAGCCGCAGAACATCAGGCGGTTCTCGGCATCGCGCAGGGCGGTGAGCACGCGGCCGAACTTGCTCCTGGACAGGCGCCAGCCGAGCAGCAGGGCGCTCGCCAGCAGCGCGACCGTGGCCAGGAACAGCACGGCCCGGGTGCCCGGCGCGGTGATGTCGAAGCCGAGGATGCGCTTGAAGTCGGTGAAGCCGTTGTTGCCGCCGAAGCCGGTCTCGTTGCGGAAGAACAGCAGCATGCCGGCGAAGGTCAGGGCCTGGGTCATGATCGAGAAGTACACGCCCTTGATCCGCGAGCGGAAGGCGAAGAAGCCGAACACCAGGGCCAGCAGGCCGGGGGCGAGCACCACCAGGCACAGGGCCCAGAGGAAGCTGGAGGTGCCGGCCCAGTACCAGGGCAATTCGCTCCAGGCGAGGAAGCTCATGAAGGCCGGCAGGCCATCCCCGGCGCTCTGGCGCATCAGGTACATGCCCATGGCGTAGCCGCCGAGGGCGAAGAACAGCCCGTGGCCCAGGGACAGTAGCCCGGCGTAGCCCCAGACCAGGTCCAGAGCCAGGGCGACGATGGCGTAGCAGAGGATCTTGCCCACCAGGGTCAGGGTGTAGGCGGAGACCTGCAGCGGGCTGTCGGCCGGCAGCAGGTGCAGCAGCGGCAGGGCGATCAGCACGGCGAGCACCAGGGCGCCGACGCCCAGGGTGAGTTTCGGGCCGGCCTTCTGCGCGGCGGTGAGGGTCAGTGGCTGGTTCATCAGTCGATCACCCGTCCTTTCAGTGCGAAGAGGCCCTGCGGGCGTTTCTGGATGAAGAGAATGATCAGCGCGAGGATCAGGATCTTGCCCAGCACGGCGCCGATCGAAGGCTCCAGGATCTTGTTCGCCACGCCGAGGCCGAAGGCCGCCAGCACGCTGCCGGCCAGTTGGCCGACGCCGCCGAGCACCACCACCAGGAAGGAGTCGATGATGTAGCTCTGGCCCAGGTCGGGGCCGACGTTGCCGATCTGCGACAGGGCTACGCCACCGAGCCCGGCGATGCCGGAGCCGAGGCCGAAGGCGAGCATGTCGACGCGGCCGGTGGGCACGCCGCAGCAGGCGGCCATGTTGCGGTTCTGGGTGACGGCGCGGACGTTCAGGCCCAGGCGCGTCTTGTTCAGCAGCAGCCAGGTCAGCGCCACCACGAACAGGGCGAAGCCGATGATGACGATGCGGTTGTACGGCAGCACCAGGTTGGGCAGCACCTGGATGCCGCCGGAGAGCCAGGCCGGGTTGGCCACTTCGACGTTCTGCGCGCCGAACACCACGCGCACCAGCTGGATCAGCATCAGGCTGATGCCCCAGGTGGCGAGCAGGGTTTCCAGCGGGCGGCCGTAGAGGTGGCGGATCACCGTGCGCTCCAGGGCCATGCCGATGGCGGCGGTGACGCAGAAGGCCACCGGCAGCGCCACCAGCGGGTATAGGGCCAGCAGGTCCGGCGCCAGGCGCTGGAACATCAGCTGCACGATGTAGGTGGAGTAGGCGCCGAGCATGAGCATCTCGCCGTGGGCCATGTTGATCACCCCGAGCAGGCCGAAGGTGATGGCCAGGCCCAAGGCGGCCAGCAGCAGGATGGAGCCCAGGGACAGGCCGCTGAAGGCCTGGCCGAGCACCTCGCCCAGCGCCAGGCGACGCTTGACCTGGGCCAGGCTGGTTTCGGCGGCGGTGCGCACGGCGGCATCGGTTTCCACCGCCGGGTCGAGCAGCGCTTCGAGGCGGGTACGGGCCAGCGGGTCGCCGGTCTCGCCCAGCAGGCGCACGGCGTTGAGGCGGATGGCCGGGTCGGGGTCGACCAGTTGCAGGTTGGCCAGGGCCAGGCTGAGGGCATCGCGCACGGCGCCATCGTCCTCGGCGACCATGCGCTGGTTGAGCAGCGGCAGTTGCGCGGGCTTGGCGCTCTTCTGCAACTGGCGGGCGGCCTCCAGGCGTGCGGCGGGTTCGGCGGCGAGCAGCTGGTGGCTGGCCTGGGTGGTGATCAGCAGGCCGCGCAGGCGGTTGTTCAGGCGCAGCTTCTTCGGCGTGGCGGCGGGGGCGGCGTCGCCCTCGGCGGCCCGCCAGGTGTCGCCCTGTTCGAAGTAGGCCAGCCTGGCGTCGATGGCGAAGCGGTTCTGTTGCAGCGCATCGAGCAGCGGTTGGCGCGCGGCGTCGGGCTCGGCAGCCCAGCGTTCCAGCAGCTTCGCCTGCTGGCTCGGATTGGCGGCAGCGAAGTCGTTGGCGTCACCGGCCCGGGCCGCCAGGGGCAGCAACAGGGCCAGGGACAGGAGGATTCGGAAAAGGCAGGTGGGCATGGAGAAGTAGGCTCCGTATCGGCGGGCAGGCCGAAAGCCGGAAGCCCGAAGCTGGAAGCGGCGTGCGTGGACGTCCGGCTTCCGGCTTCAAGCTTCCCGCTTCCAGCTTCCGTATTAGTTCTTCACCGCGTAGTCCGGCTTCTTGTCGTTGCCGGGGATGAAGGGGCTCCACGGCTGGGCGCGCAGCGGGCCTTCGGTCTGCCAGACCACGGAGAACTGACCGTCTTCCTGGACCTCGCCGATCATCACCGGCTTGTGCAGGTGGTGGTTGGTCTTGTCCATGGTCAGGGTGTAGCCGGACGGTGCGGCGAAGGTCTGGCCGGCCATGGCTTCGCGGACCTTGTCGACGTCGGTGGTGCCGGCCTTCTCGACCGCCTGGGCCCACATGTGGATGCCGACGTAGGTGGCTTCCATGGGGTCGTTGGTGACGGCGGTCTGGTAGTTGGGCAGGTTCTTGGCCTTGGCGTAGGCCTTCCAGTCGGTGACGAACTTGCTGTTCACCGGGTTATCCACGGATTCGAAGTAGTTCCAGGCGGCCAGCTGGCCCACCAGCGGCTTGGTGTCGATGCCGCGCAGTTCTTCCTCGCCCACGGAGAAGGCCACCACCGGGATGTCGGTCGCCTCGATGCCCTGGTTGGCCAGCTCCTTGTAGAAGGGCACGTTGGAGTCGCCGTTGACGGTAGAGATCACCGCGGTCTTGCCGCCGGCGGAGAACTTCTTGATGTTGGCGACGATGGTCTGGTAGTCGCTGTGGCCGAAGGGGGTGTAGACCTCTTCGATGTCCTTGTCCGCCACGCCCTTGCTGTGCAGGAAGCTGCGCAGGATCTTGTTGGTGGTGCGCGGGTAGACGTAGTCGGTGCCCAGCAGGAAGTAGCGCTTGGCGCCGCCTCCGTCTTCGCTCATCAGGTATTCCACCGCCGGGATGGCCTGCTGGTTCGGCGCGGCGCCGGTGTAGAAGACGTTGGGCGAGAGCTCCTCACCCTCGTACTGCACCGGGTAGAACAGCAGGCCGTTGAGCTCCTCGAACACCGGCAGCACGGATTTGCGCGACACCGAGGTCCAGCAGCCGAAGACCACGTCGACCTTGTCCTTGGTCAGCAGCTGGCGGGCCTTCTCGGCGAACAGCGGCCAGTTGGACGCGGGGTCGACCACCACCGGTTCCAGCTTCTTGCCGTTGATGCCGCCCTTGGCGTTGATCTCGTCGATGGTCATCAGCGCCATGTCCTTGAGCGAGGTCTCGGAGATGGCCATGGTGCCGGACAGCGAATGCAGGATGCCGACCTTGATGGTCTCGGCGGCCTGCAGGGAGAAGGGGAACAGGCCGGTCAGCACCAGGGCGCTGGCGGCGAGGGTCGATTTCAGGAAGGGACGGCGTTTCATGTAGAGCCTCCTTGGCTGTCCATGCAATGACAGTGGGATGGGACCGAAATGGGGTCATCAGTACGGTCATCTGTACTGCTGTCAGTGCATTGGCAGCATCCGTGCCAAGGCCGCTAAAGGCTTGACTCAGAGGGCTTCGTGGGTTTTTTTGGCGAATTCGCCGGAATTCGCCGCGCTCCATTGCGGTGCGCGGCGGCAAGCTGAACGGTCGGTCAGGTAGCGGGGTGCACGCTTTCAGGGCGCCAGGTAGTTCTTCACCCCGGTGAAGATGATCTGCGCGGCGAGGGCGCAGACGAACAGGCCCATCAGGCGGCTGACGATCTGCAGGCCCTGCTCGCCGAGGATGCGTTCGATGCGGTTGGAGAGGTAGAGCACCACGCCGACGGTGGCGCTGGCGAAGGCGATGGCGGCGAGGGCGGTGAACTTGTCGTTCCAGTGCACATGGCCGGCGCCCATCACCAGCATGGCGCCGATGGTGCCGGGGCCGACGGTGAGGGGGATGGTCAGCGGCACGATGGTGACGTCCTGCTGGACGTTGTCGGCCTGCACCGCCGGCTTGCCCTGGGCCATGCCGAGGGCGGAGATGAACAGCACGGCGCCGGCACCGATGCGGAAGGCGTCGATGGTGATGCCGAAGACGTTGAAGATGGCCTGGCCGAACAGGTAGAGCAGGGCGCTGGCCACCAGGGTGCCGAGGGCGACCTTCCAGGCGAGCTTCTTGCGCTCCTTGACCGTGTAGCCACGGGTCAGGCCGATGAAGCAGGAAAGGACGAAGAAGGGGCTGTAGAGCACCAGCATCTTCAGGTACAGGCTGAACATCATGGAGAGCATCGGGCGGGCTCGTTGGGGGAGAGTGCTGTGATTGTAGGAGGTGCCGGGGGTTGCGCCCGTTGATCCGGGTCGCCCTGGCGGCGCGTCATCATACGCGGCGGTGATGCCCGTGCGTGTGCCGGAAGGCCTTTGTAGGGGCGACTTCAGTCGCCCAGCGGTGCGCAGCGCCGCCGTTCTTGTAGGAGCGAATTCATTCGCGATCGGATTTCCGGACCGAAGCCCGGGCTACGGGCGCGCGAAGCGCCTGGTGGTGGGGCCGGTCAACACCCCGTTGGTGGATGAAAAGAGCGTCATCCACCCTACATGGCAGCCGTGCCTGTGCGTGGCGTGAGGGGTGTTGCAGGGGCGACTTCAGTCGCCAAGCGGTGCGCAGCGCCGCCGTTCTCGCAGGAGCGAATTCATTCGCGAGCGGAGCCCCGGGCTGAAGCCCGGGCTACGGGGGATCAGGAATGCAGCGCGCTGTCGGGCTCGTGCTGGCGGCGCATTTCCTTTTCGGCGACCCAGTGCTCGATCAGCTCGCGCAGTTGCGAGAGTTCGACCGGCTTGGCCATGTGGCCGTCCATGCCGGCCTGGCGGGCGCGTTCCTTGTGTTCGGTGAGGATGTGCGCGGTGAGGGCGACCACCGGGGTGCGCGGGCGCTGTTCCTCGCTTTCCCAGTTGCGCAGCATCTCGGTGGCGGAGAAGCCGTCCAGCACCGGCATCTCGCAGTCCATCAGCACCAGGTCGTACTGCTGGTTCTTCATCGCGCTGAGGGCTTCCTCGCCATTGCTGGCGGTGTCCGGCTGCAGGTTGAGCTTGCTGAGCATGCCGCGGATGACCTTGGTGGAGATGCTGTTGTCCTCGGCCACCAGGATGCGGAAGTCATTGGGCACGTTGAGCGGGGTGCTGACCTGGGAGCCGGGCAGGGCCGCCGCGCCACCGGCGGCGCGCTGGTTGAGTTCGTCGGCGAGGGTGGTCTTGAGCGTGTAGCCGGCCACCGGCTTGGCGAGGATGCGCTTGATGCCGGCATTGCGCGCGATGATCTTGCTCGGCGCGTTGCTGATGCCGGTGAGCATGATGATCAGGATGTCGTGGTTGAGGCTCGGGTCTTCCTTGATCTTGGCGGCCAGCTGCATGCCGGTCATGCCGGGCATGTCCTGGTCCAGCAGCACCACGTCGAAGTACTCGCGCAGGTGGGCCTTGGTGCGCAGCAGGGCCAGGGCCTCCTTGCCGGAGGGTACGGCGCTGACGTGCAGGCCCCAGGCGCTGCACTGCTGCATCAGCACCTTGCGGCAGGTGTCGTTGTCGTCCACCACCAGCAGCCGTGCGCCCTGCAGCGGGCCGTCGAAGTCGGAGGCGGGTTGTTCCAGGCGCTCGCTGTCCAGCGGCAGGGTCAGCCACAGGGTGCTGCCCTGGTTGCCACCGGTCTGCACGCCGAACTCGCCGTCCATCAGGCGCACCAGCTGCCGGGCGATGATCAGGCCCAGGCGGCCGCCGAGCTTGGTGGCGGAGAGGAAGTCCTTGCTGTGCAGCTCGGCGTTGAGCAGGGCGTCGCGCTCGCTGGCTTCGAGCGGGCGGCCGCTGTCCTGCACGGCGATGCGCAGGCGCGGTTCGTTGCCACTGGTGTCCAGGGCCACCACGAGGAGGATCTCGCCCTCGTCGGTCTGCTTGAAGGCGTTGTCCAGCAGGCTCAGCAGGGCCTGGCGCAGCCGCGTCGGGTCGCCGCTGATGACGCGCGGCACCTGGGGCTGCATGAAGCTGATCAGTTCGACCTTCTGTTGCTCGGCCTTGGCGCGGAAGATGTCCAGGCAGTCGTCGATCAGGGCGTTGAGGTCGAATTGCACGTCGTCCAGCTCGATCTGCCCGGATTCGAGCTTGGAGATGTCGAGGATCTCGTTGATCAGGGTGAGCAGTTCGTTACCGGAGCTGTGGATGGTCTGCACGTAGTCGCGCTGCTTGGCCGACAGCGGGGTGCCGAGCAGCAGCTCGGTCATGCCCAGCACGCCGTTCATGGGGGTGCGGATCTCGTGGCTGATCTTGGCCAGGAACTCGCCCTTGGCCTTGAGCTCGGCGGAGCTGGCGGCGGCTTCGCGGCTGACGCTGAAGTCGTCGAGGAGGATGCGCCGCTGGCGCTCGCTCATGGCGATGCTCATCAGCACGCCGCTGATGGCGGTCATGCCCAGCAAGGCGAAGGCCAGCCAGTCGGACTGCACCGACCAGTAGCCGAACAGGGCCGGCAGGGCGCCGATGAAGGCGATGCAATAGACCAGCAGCGCCACGGTGAACATGCGTGCCGGGCGGTAGCCGCGACGCCAGTGGTGCGTGGAGACGACGAGGATGCTCAGGCCGGTGAGCGCCGCCATGGCGTAGACCAGCTGGTTGAACATCAGGTCGGTGGCGATCATCAGCAGCATGCCGATGACCCCGATGAGCACCATCTCGCCGATGAGGATGCCGTTCAGCGGGGTGCTGGGGCGCACCTTGCGGAAGAAGCTGCCGGTGAAGGCGAGGGCGCACAGCATCGCCAGCAGCATCGACAGGTTGGCGATCTGCGGCTGTGCGCTCTGCCAGCCGCGCAGCCAGGGGGCACTGATGCCCAGCAGGCTGATTGCCGTGCCCACCAGGCACAGCTGGGTGGCGGCCAGCCACAGGCCGCTGGTGGCCCGGGCATAGCCGAAGCGCAGGAGGTTGTGCACCACGAGCATCAGCAGGCTGCCGATGAGCAGGCCGAAGAGCAGCGGGCGGCTGTCGTCGGCGGCCATCTCCACGGCCGATTGCAGGGCGATGGTCGGGCGCAGGGCGTGTTCGGAGGAGAGCCGCAGGTACAGGTCCAGGGGCTCGCTGCGCATGGGCAGCGGCAGGAGGAAGTCACGGCTGGGTAGCGGGCGGTCGCTGTAGGGCAGGCGGCTGCCGGTGCGGGTGTGGTCGATGATCTCGTTGCCACGGACGACGTACAGGTCGAGCAGGGACAGGTAGGGCGCGAAGACCCGCAGCAGTTGCTCGTGATCGCCCGGCAGCAGGCGGTGGTGCAGCCAGAGGGCGCTGGTGCCGCCAGGTGTGTAGAGGCGCTTGAGGTCGACGGGGGTGAACTGCGAGGCGGATTGCTGGGCGCGGATGTCTTCGAGCTGCAGGCTGGCCGTGGGGTCGAGCAGCATGCTCCAGTGCGCGCGCTCCCCGGCTTGCACCGAGGGCAGGCAGAGCAGGGTCAGCAGCAGGCTGACGCTAAGACCGATGGCAATCCTGAGCCGGCGCACGGGCGAAGTCCCTTCGTGGGTGAGTGGCGGGATTATAGCCAAGCACCGGCCTGCGGAATATGACAAAGGCGGCCATATGGCCGCCTCTTCCGCAGGTTTACCGGTTATTTACCTTCAGTCCTCGCCGCGTTCGCGGGCGATGGCGCGGTAGCCGATGTCCGTGCGATGGAAACTGCCATTCCAGCGGATCTTCTCGGCCAGGCGGTAGGCCTGCTGCTGGGCTTCGGAGACGGTCGGGCCGATCGCCGTGGCGCAGAGCACGCGGCCACCGGCGGTGACCACCTGGCCGTCCTTGAGGGCGGTGCCGGCGTGGAACACCTTGCCGTCCAGCGCGGCGGCGTCTGCCAGGCCTTCGATGACGTCACCCTTGGCGTAGTCGCCCGGGTAGCCGCCGGCGGCGATGACCACGCCGACGGTGGGACGCGGGTCCCAGGTGGCTTCGACCTTGTCCAGGGCCTTGGCCAGGGCGGCCTCGACCAGCAGGACCAGGGAGCTTTCCAGGCGCACCATGATGGGCTGGGTCTCCGGGTCGCCGAAGCGGCAGTTGAACTCGATGACCTTGGGCGCGCCGCTCTTGTCGATCATCAGGCCGGCGTAGAGGAAACCGGTGTAGACGTTGCCTTCCTCGGCCATGCCGCGAACGGTGGGGTAGATCACCTCGTCCATCACGCGCTGGTGCACGGCGGGGGTGACCACCGGGGCGGGGGAGTAGGCGCCCATGCCGCCGGTGTTGGGGCCGGTGTCGGCGTCGCCGACGCGCTTGTGGTCCTGGCTGGTGGCCATGGGCAGCACGTTCTGGCCGTCGACCATGACGATGAAGCTGGCTTCCTCGCCGTCGAGGAACTCCTCGATCACCACGCGGGCACCGGCGTCGCCGAAGGCGTTGCCGGAGAGCATGTCACGCACGGCGTCCTCGGCATCGCTCAGGGTCATGGCGACGATCACGCCCTTGCCAGCGGCCAGGCCGTCGGCCTTGACCACGATGGGGGCACCCTTCTCGCGCAGGTAGGCCAGGGCCGGCTCGACTTCGGTGAAGTTCTGGTAGTCGGCGGTGGGGATCTTGTGGCGAGCGAGGAAATCCTTGGTGAAGGCCTTGGAGCCTTCCAGCTGGGCGGCGCCGGCGGTGGGGCCGAAGATGGCCAGGCCACGCGCGCGGAACAGGTCGACCACGCCTTTGACCAGCGGGGCCTCGGGGCCGACGATGGTCAGCTGCACGTTGGCGGCGGCGAAGTCGGCCAGTTGCTCGATGGCCAGCACGTCGATGGCGACGTTCTCGCACTTGGCTTCGGTGGCGGTGCCGGCGTTGCCCGGGGCGACGAAGACCTTGGCGACGCGCGGGTCCTGGGCCACTTTCCAGGCCAGGGCGTGTTCACGACCGCCGCTGCCGATGATCAGTACGTTCATGGAGCTCTCCTGCGGAGAGAGCTGCACGCTTCAAGCTACAAGCTACAAGTCAAAGCGGGCAGGATCCTGCTTCTCTTGCAGCTTGCAGCTTGGTGCTTGCAGCTCGCTGTTAGTGTCTGAAATGGCGCATGCCGGTGAACACCATCGCAATGCCGGCTTCGTCGGCCGCGGCGATGACTTCGTTGTCACGCATGGAGCCGCCCGGCTGGATCACGGCGGTGATGCCGGCCTTGGCGGCGTTGTCGATACCGTCGCGGAAGGGGAAGAAGGCGTCGGAGGCCATGACCGCGCCCTTGACCTCGAGACCGGCATGCTCGGCCTTGATGGCGGCGATGCGGGCGGAGTTGACGCGGCTCATCTGGCCGGCGCCGACGCCGACGGTCTGGCGGTTCCTGGCGTAGACGATGGCGTTGGATTTGACGAACTTGGCCACTTTCCAGGCGAAGATCAGGTCGTGGATCTCCTGCTCGCTCGGGGCGCGCTGGGTGACGATCTTCAGGTCGCTCGCGGCGATCATGCCGATGTCGCGGCTCTGTACCAGCAGGCCGCCGTTGACGCGCTTGAAGTCCCAGCCCGGGGCGCGCTCGGCAGGCCACTCGCCGCATTCCAGCAGGCGCACGTTGGCCTTGGCGGCCACCACTTCACGGGCGGCAGCGGAGATTTTCGGGGCGATGATCACTTCGACGAACTGGCGCTCGACGATAGCCTTGGCGGTTTCGCCGTCCAGCTCGCGGTTGAAGGCGATGATGCCGCCGAAGGCGGATTCGGTGTCGGTGGCGTAGGCCAGGTCGTAGGCCTTGCGGATGCCGCCTTCGTCTTCCGGTACCACGGCGACGCCGCAGGGGTTGGCGTGCTTGACGATGACGCAGGCCGGCTTGACGAAGCTCTTCACGCATTCCAGGGCGGCGTCGGTGTCGGCCACGTTGTTGAAGGACAGTTCCTTGCCCTGCAGCTGGATGGCGGTGGAGACGCTGGCCTCGCCCTTCTTCGCCTCGACGTAGAACGCCGCGCTCTGGTGCGGGTTCTCGCCGTAGCGCATTTCCTGGGCCTTGACGAACTGGCTGTTGAAGGTGCGCGGGAAGGCGCCGCGTGCCTCGGTGGACAGGGTGTCGCGGGCCTGGTCGATGGTGCCCAGGTAGTTGGCGATCATGCCGTCGTAGGCCGAGGTGTGCTCGAAGGCCTTGAGGGCCAGGTCGAAGCGCTGGGCGTAGGTCAGGCCGCCGGCCTTGAGGGATTCGACGATGCCGGCGTAGTCGCTGGCGTTGACCACGATGGCGACGTCCTTGTGGTTCTTGGCGGCGCTGCGGACCATGGTCGGGCCGCCGATGTCGATGTTCTCGATGGCGTCGGCCAGGTCGCAGTCAGGCTTGGCGACGGTGGCTTCGAAGGGGTAGAGGTTGACCGCCACCAGGTCGATCGGCTTGATGCCGTGCTGTTCCATGACCGCACCGTCCAGCGCGCGGCGACCGAGGATGCCGCCATGGATCTTCGGGTGCAGGGTCTTCACGCGGCCGTCCATCATTTCCGGGAAGCCGGTGTAGTCGGCGACTTCCACGGCGGCGATGCCGTTGTCCCGCAGCAGCTTGTAGGTGCCGCCGGTGGAGAGGATCTCAACGTTGAGGGCGACGAGTTCGCGGGCGAAGTCGAGGATGCCGGTCTTGTCGGAGACGCTGATCAGCGCGCGGCGAACGGGGAGGCGGGTGGTCTGGTCGGTCATCTGGAGGCCATCGTGCAGGGGGATGTCAGGGGTGGAGCCGGAAGCCTGGAGCTGGGAGCTCGAAGTCAGACGCCCGAAGCCACGTGCATTCCAGCTTCAGGCTTTCAGCTTCCAGCTGCATTTAAAGGAGGTCGTACTGCTTGAGCTTCTTGCGCAAGGTGCCGCGGTTCAGGCCGAGCATCTCGGACGCCTTGGTCTGGTTGCCCTTGACGTAGTTCATCACGGACTCCAGCAGCGGGGCTTCCACTTCGGAGAGCACCAGGTTGTAGACATCCGTGACCGCGGCGCCCTCGAGATGGGCGAAATAGTTGTGCAGGGCCTTCTCGACGCTGCCGCGCAAGGTCTGGCCTTCGGCGGTCGGTGTCGTCAGGTGCTGTTTAAGGTTGGCGTTGTCGCTCACGGGTGTTGCCCCATCAAAAAAATTCTCGGTCATCGTCGTCATGCGGCCTGTTCTCCGTCGTTGTGACGTTCGATGAAAAACTCTCGAACGTTGGCGCACTGCGCGTCCGTGGACTCCAAACGATTGAACTGGGCGCGAAACTCCCTGGCGCCCGGCAGGGTTGCGAGATACCAGCCGACATGCTTGCGGGCGATGCGTACGCCCATCAGGTCGCCATAGAAGGCGTGCAGTGCGGCCAGGTGCTCCAGCAGGATCTGTTCAATTTCCTTCAAGCCCGGCGCCGGCAGCAGTTCGCCGGTCTCCAGGTAATGCGCGATCTCGCGGAATATCCAGGGTCGCCCCTGGGCCGCTCGACCGATCAGTAGGGCATCGGCGCCGGTGGCGTCGAGGACCTCTCTGGCCTTCTGTGGCGAAGTGATGTCGCCGTTGGCGAAGACCGGGATCGACACCGCCTGCTTGATCGCGGCGATGGTGTCGTACTCGGCCTCGCCGGTGTACAGGTCGGCACGGGTGCGGCCATGCACGGCCAGCGCCTGTATTCCCGACTGTTCGGCGATCCTTGCCACGGCGATGCCGTTCTTGTTGTCCCGGTCCCAGCCGGTGCGGATCTTCAGGGTCACCGGCACGTCCACGGCGCCGACCACCGCTTCGAGGATCGCGGCCACCAGGGCCTCGTCCTTCATCAGCGCGGAGCCGGCGGCCTTGTTGCAGACCTTCTTCGCCGGGCACCCCATGTTGATGTCGATGATCTGCGCACCGAGCGCCACATTGGCGACGGCGGCCTCGGCCAGCATCTGCGGGTCGCCACCGGCGATCTGCACGGAGCGCGGCTCCGGGTCGCCTTCGTGCAGCAGGCGCAGTTTCGACTTGCGGCTGTTCCACAGGCGCACATCGCTGGTGACCATTTCGGAGACTACCAAGCCGGCGCCGAGGCGGCGGCAAAGCAGACGAAACGGACGATCGGTCACGCCCGCCATGGGAGCGAGTATCACCTGATTGGGTAGTGCGTATGGGCCGATGCGTACCGCCGACATGGGTCTTCCCTGCCTGTGGGGCCGGATCTTGGTCTTCGAAAAAGGGTGGGCATGATACCCGCTCTCGATGACCGGATAAAGGTCGTTTTGAACAAATTCTGAACAGTGAGGAGCTTATCGCCGGCGGTTCTGGCGGCGGCGCCGGCGACGTCGAGGCGTCGCCGGCGGGTCACTCGGGAGAGTGGAAGCTGAGACTGTAGTTCACGGCCTTGGTGCCCGGATCGAGAATGTCCAGGGAGATGTGGATGGGCGTCTGCGGAGGCATTTCGGACTGCCCGGCGAGCTCGCCGGCGAGGTACTCGCTCGGCTTGAAGCGACGACTGGCGAGCAGTTGGCCGCTGATATCGGCGAAGCGCAATTCCAGGAGCGGGAAGGGCTGGGAGAACGGCGCGCGGTTGTAGAGGATGGCGTCCACCACCAGCGCGCCGGTGAAGTCCGGGTGGCTGCGTACCACCAGGTTGCTGCTCTTGATCAGCGCGATGTCGACCTTGGACGGCAGCTGGCAGCCGAATTCCGGGCACAGCTGTTCGAACCAGGGGCGGTACTGGTCGGAGCGCGCCAGTTCGTCGAAGTGGTACCAGACGTACTGCCCGGCCAGGGCGACGGCGCCCAGCAGGTTCAGCAGGCCCCAGCCGATCCAGCGGCCCCAGGGCTTCTTCGGCTGCTGCCAGTCGAGTTGCAGCGGCTCGTCGTCGATGTCCAGCAGGTTGCTGCCGCGCAGGCCGGGCTCGTTGCGCGGAGCGTTGCGGGTCGGCGGGGCGATTGGGGCATCGAGGTCCTCGTCTTCATCGTCCGCAGCGGACAGGGCCGCGCGCGGCGGCGGGGTTTCCTCGGGGTCTTCCCGGTCGGCGGCGAGGCCGAAGCTCGGCACCGGTTCATCGTCCGCTTCGTCGTCGAGCGACAGGGCGGGCTCCTTGCGTGGCGGAACCGCGGGCTCGCTGGGGCGCTGGCTTTCACTGACGGGCGGTTGCACGGGGCGCGGTGCGGGGGAGGGCGCGCGGGGCGCATCCTCGCGCAGCAGCGCTTCGGCCCAGCGCTCGTCATGCCGGTCGGTCACCTCGTCGCGCTGGCCGTACAGCTGCTCGCCCGGCTTGGGGGCGGCCTGCAGGGCGAGGAATTCCTGGGACAGCTTGAGCTCTTCCTGCTCCAGCTTGGCAAGCTCCTCGTCCAGGTCGAGGCTGTCCAGGTCCAGGTCGTCGTGAATCCACAGGGTGTTCTTGTCGGCGGTCTTGCCCGGCGGTGCGGCGGTGGGGGGCGGCGGCGTCTTGAGCAGGGCGGCGACGCTGGGCACCGGGCTGGCCGGCTGCGCCGTGGGCGCAGGTGCTGCCGGGGCCGCGGGGGTTGCGGGTTTCGCGGGAGCCGGCGCGGCAGGGCGTGGCGCCTGTGGGGCGGGCGTGGTGGGCTTCGGCTCGCTGGGCGGCATCGCGCCGAGCAGCTGCTTGGCGGCGTTGAACACGTGCAGGCAGGCCCCGCAGCGCACGGCGCCCTGGGCTGCGCCCAGCTGGGCGCGGCTCACACGGAAGCTGGTCTGGCAATGGGGGCACTGGGTGACGAAGCTTTCGGTCATGCGGCGGTCCGTGCGAAACAAGGCGCCAGTCTACCAACTCGGCAACGCGCTGGCGCGGGTCTGCTCATGCTCTGTTCAGCGACGTACGCCGCTGATGCGCACCCAGCCGTCCTTGTCGGCGGTGGGGTCGAGGACGAAGGCGTCGGCGTAGGCGGCGCGGACTTCCTCGGCCTGCTCGGCGAGGATGCCCGACAGCGCCAGGCGGCCGCCGGCCTTGACCAGCGCGGTGATCTGCGGCGCCAGGGACACCAGGGGGCCGGCGAGGATGTTGGCCACCACCACGTCTGCCTGCTGTTGCGGCATGTCGGCGGGCAGGTAGACGGGGAACAGGGCCGGGTCGATGCCGTTGCGCGAGGCGTTGTCGCGGGAGGCCTCCAGGGCTTGCGGGTCGATATCGGTGCCCACCGCCTGGCGCGCGCCGAGCAGCAGGCCGGCGATGGCGAGGATGCCGGAGCCGCAGCCGAAGTCGATCAGGTCGCAGCCGTCCAGTTCCTGGCCGTCCAGCCATTCCAGGCACAGCGCGGTGGTCGGGTGGGTGCCGGTGCCGAAGGCCAGGCCCGGGTCCAGCAGCAGGTTCACCGCGTCCGGCTCCGGGGCTTCGTGCCAGCTGGGCACGATCCACAGGCGGCGGCCGAAGCGCATGGGCTGGAAGTTGTCCATCCAGCTGCGTTCCCAGTCCTGGTCCTCGATGCGCTCGATCTGGTGCTCGGGCAGCGCGCCGCCGGTGAGCAGTTCGAGGTGGGCGACCAGGTTGGTCTCGTCGGTATCGGCCTCGAACAGGGCCAGCAGGTGGGTGTTGGACCAGAGCGGGGTGGTGCCGAGGTCGGGCTCGAAGATCGGCTGGTCTTCGGCATCCATGAAGGTCACGGAGACGGCGCCGACTTCCAGCAGTGCGTCTTCATAGGTTTCCGCCTGATCCGGGGTGATGGCGAGACGGACTTGTAACCAGGGCATGGCGGAACCTCGATGCGGCGTGAAAGTGATGCTTCATGGGGCGGGCAAGCTTACTTGAGGCTCTGATGCCGCGCCAGCCGGGCGCTCCGGGCGGTCGAGGCCGCGATAGGCGAGGTGGCAGGCGCCGCCGCCGAGCAGGGCGGGCAGCAGCAGGTTGAGCACCGGCACCATCGCCAGCAGCAGGATGAGCAGGCCGAAGGCGATCATCGCCCCGCGCTGGCGGCGCACCGCCTGCATCTGCTCGGCGCCGCTGGCGAGGCCCGACAGCGCGGCGGGCACCAGAAAGCGCACGTTGAGGTAGCCCAGCAGGATGATCAGCAGCACGCCGTTTATCACCGGTATCGCCAGGCACAGCAGCGGGCCCAGGCCGATGCCCAGCCAGGGGCCCAGGTGGTAGCGACCGGCGCGCAACAGGTCGCTGGCCGCCGGGCTGCGCGCGGCCAGGCCCGGGTAGGGCTTGAGGGCGCGCTCGCGCAGGCTGCCCATCAACACCCAGCGCAGGGCCAGGCGGATGCTGATGACGGTGGCTGCGACGAACAGCACGCCGACCATGGCCAGTGCCAGGAAAGCGGAATACACCAGCATCAGGGCCACCGCCGGGGCGATGCCGGCCATGCCGCTGATGGTGGCCGGGCCGCCGGTGAGGCTGGGGATGAGGCCGAGCATGGCGGCACCGGAGACGACGAAGAACGAGAGCAGCCCGGCGACCTTGAGAATGATTTCGATGTGGGCGTAGAAGACCCAGCTCCAGAACACCAGTGTCAGCAGGCAGAGGCCGGAGGAGCGCAGCAGGATGCCGGGGCGCAGGCTGCTGCGCAGGGCGAGGGCGAGGCAGATGAAGGCTTCGCCGAAGGCCGGGCCGATGGCCAGGATGCGTGACTTCAGGGACATGGCGATCCGTCGCGTGAAATGAAGAAGGGCCGCATTATGCGGCCCTTCCAGGGTTGCCGGGCTTACTTCTTGCCCAGTTTGTGCTCGAGGTAGTGAATGTTCACGCCCCCCTTGCGGAAACCCTTGTCGCGAGTCAGGTCGCGGTGCAGCGGGATGTTGGTCTTGATGCCGTCCACCACCAGCTCGTCGAGGGCGTTGCGCATGCGCGCCATGGCCTCGTCGCGGTCCTTGCCGTAGGTGATCAGCTTGCCGATCAGCGAGTCGTAGTTCGGCGGAACCGCATAGCCGCTGTACAGGTGCGAGTCGACACGCACGCCGTTGCCGCCGGGTGCATGGAAGTACTGCACCTTGCCGGGGCTGGGCATGAAGTTGTCCGGGTCCTCGGCGTTGATCCGGCATTCCAGGGCGTGACCACGGATGACCACGTCCTCCTGCTTGATCGACAGCTTGTTGCCCGCGGCGATGCTGAGCATCTCCTTGACGATGTCGATTCCGGTGACCATCTCGGTGACCGGGTGCTCCACCTGGACGCGGGTGTTCATCTCGATGAAGTAGAAGCTGCCGTTCTCGTAGAGGAACTCGAAGGTACCGGCACCGCGATAGCCGATCTCGACGCAGGCCTGGACGCAGCGGGCCAGCACTTCGGCGCGGGCCTTCTCGTCGATGCCGGGAGCAGGGGCTTCTTCCAGCACCTTCTGGTGGCGGCGCTGCAGGGAGCAGTCGCGGTCACCCAGGTGGATGGCGTTGCCCTGGCCGTCGGAGAGGACCTGCACTTCGACGTGGCGCGGGTTGGTGAGGAACTTCTCCAGGTAGACCATGGAGTTGCCGAACGCCGCGCCGGCTTCGGTGCGGGTCAGCTTGGCCGACTTGATCAGCTCGTCGGCGCTGTGCACCACGCGCATGCCGCGACCACCACCGCCACCGGCGGCCTTGATGATCACCGGGTAGCCGACTTCCTCGGCGATGGCCAGGGCGGTCGCTTCGTCTTCCGGCAGCGGGCCGTCGGAGCCCGGTACGGTCGGCACGCCGGCCTTCTTCATGGCGTCCTTGGCCGACACCTTGTCGCCCATCAGGCGGATGGTATCGGCTTTCGGGCCGATGAAGGCGAAGCCGGAGTTCTCCACCTGCTCGGCGAAGTCGGCGTTCTCGGCGAGGAAGCCGTAGCCCGGGTGGATCGCCGTGGCGCCGGTCACTTCGGCGGCGCTGATGATCGCCGGGATGTTCAGGTAGGACTGCGCAGCCGGGGCCGGGCCGATGCATACGGTCTCATCGGCCAGGGACAGGTGCATCAGTTCGCGGTCGGCCGTGGAGTGCACCGCCACCGTCTTGATGCCCAGCTCCTTGCAGGCGCGCAGGATGCGCAGGGCGATCTCGCCACGGTTGGCGATCAGGACTTTTTCCAGCATCTCAGCTCTCCGCGGTTCAGACGATGGTGAACAGCGGTTGGTCGTACTCAACCGGCTGGCCGTTCTCCACGAGGATGGATTCGATCACGCCGCTGGCTTCGGCCTCGATGTGGTTCATCATCTTCATCGCTTCGACGATGCACAGGATGTCGCCCTTCTTAACGGTCTGGCCGACTTCGGCGAAGTTCGCCGAGGTGGGCGAGGCGGCGCGGTAGAAGGTGCCGACCATCGGCGAGCGCACCACGGTGCCGTTGAGCTTCTTGGCGGCCGGAGCGGCTTCGACCGCCGGGGCGGCGGGGGCAGCGACCGGGGCCGGTGCCGGGGCGGCCATCGGGGCGGCGGCGTAGATCGGCTGGGCCATGGCGGCCTGCTTGCTGTGGCGGCTGATGCGCACGGACTCTTCGCCCTCGCGGATCTCCAGCTCGTCGATACCGGACTCTTCCAGCAGCTCGATCAGTTTTTTGACTTTACGGATATCCATTAATTATCAACTCCCAAGGGTGAGGTCAGGGGCGTTCAAGTTGTTCAAGCGCCGCGTCCAGGGCCAGGCGGTAGCCGGTGGCGCCAAGACCGCAAATCACTCCCACTGCAACGTCTGAGAAGTAGGAGTGATGGCGGAAAGGTTCTCGCTTGTGCACGTTGGAGAGGTGCACTTCGATGAATGGGATGCTCACCGCGAGCAACGCGTCACGTAGGGCGACACTTGTATGCGTGAAAGCGGCGGGATTGATCAGGATGAAGTCCACGCCCTCGTTGCGTGCGGCATGGATGCGATCGATCAGTTCGTACTCGGCGTTGCTCTGCAGGTAGAGCAGGTGGTGGCCCGCTTCGCGGGCCCTGCGCTCCAGGTCCTGGTTGATCTCGGCCAGGGTGGTGGCGCCGTACTTGTCGGGTTCGCGGGTGCCCAGCAGATTGAGGTTGGGGCCGTGCAGAACGAGCAGGGTGGCCATGCGATGTCTTCCTTATTGGGGGCCAGGCGGGACTATGCAGGAAAGCCCGAGAGGCTGTCCATATGCCGGTAGTAGCCGACACGATGCCCGTAGTTTGCGGCAGATTTGTGAAAATCCGGCTCAGAGCCGCTGGGCAGCGCCCTGCAGCCTGGCGGCGAAGTCCGCCGCGTTGATCTCACCTACGACACGCGATTCCGACCATTCGTCACCATCGGGGGCGAAGAACAGGATGGCGGGCGGGCCGAACAGCTTGTAGCGGTCCAGCAGGGCGCGCTGCTCGGGTGTGCTGGCGGTCATGTCGAAGCGCACCAGGCGATAGGCGCCCAACTGGGCGGTCACCTCGGGGGCGGTCAGCACCTCGCGCTCGATCACCTTGCAGCTGATGCACCAGTCGGCGTACCAGTCCAGCAGCAGCGGCTTGCCGGCGGCCTTGGCCTCGGCCTGGGCGGCAGCCAGTTCGGCCGGGGTGGTGACGGTCTGCCAGGCACCGGCGGCGCTGGCGCTGACGGTCGCCGCGCCCGGGCGGCCCAGGGGGCGCAGCGGGTCCGACTCGCCCTTGAGGGCGCCGGTCCAGGCGGCCACCGCATACACCAGCAGCACCAGCCCGGCCAGTTGTGCCAGGCGCTGGCGGGCGGTTTTCGGGGTGAATTCCAGGGCGCCGAGGAACAGTGCCACGCCGCCGGCCAGCAGGCCCCACAGGGCCAGGGACAGCGGACCGGGCAGCACGCGCTCGAGCAGCCACACCGAGACGGCCAGCAGCAGCACGCCGAAGGCGTTGCGCACCGCGACCATCCAGTTGCCGGACTTCGGCAGCAGCGTGCCGCCGCCCACGGCGAACAGCACCAGGGGCGCACCCATGCCGAGGCCGAGCACGAACAGCTTGAGGCCGCCGCCTAGGGCATCGCCGCTGGCGCTTATATAGAGGAGGGCACCGGCCAGCGGGGCCGACACGCAGGGCGAGACCAGCAGGCTGGAGAACACCCCCAGTGCCGCCGCGCCCCAGATCGAGCCGCCCCGGGTGTTGCCCGCCAGGCGATCCAGCGGGCCGCTGATGAATTGCGGCAGGCGCAGCTCGTAGAGGCCGAACATGGCCAGGGCGAATACCGCGAAGAAGGCGGCGAAGGGCACCAGCACCCAGGCCGATTGCAGGCGCGCCTGCAGGTTCAGTTCGGCACCGAACACGCCCATCAGCGCGCCGAGCACCGCGAAGCAGGCCGCCATCGGCAGTACGTAGGCCAGCGACAGCACCAGGCCGCGGCTGCCACCCACCTGGCCGCGCAGCACCACGCCGGAGAGGATCGGCAGCATCGGCAGCACGCAGGGGGTGAAGGTCAGGCCGAGGCCGGCGAGGAAGAACAGCGCCAGCTCGTGCCAGCTCCAGCCCTTGCCCTCGGACGGGATCGCACCCTCCAGCGCCGCCGGGGCGTCGCCGATCTGCAGGGTCTCGGTTTCCGGCGGGTAGCACAGGCCCTTGTCGGCGCAGCCCTGGTAGGTCACCAGCAGCTTGAAGGGGCGTTTGGACGGGTTGTTCAGCGGCAGGTCGACGTCGAGGACTTCGTAGTACACCTCCACGTCGCCGAAGTATTCGTCGGTCTTGTGCTTGCCGGCCGGCAGTTGCGCATCGCCCAGGGCGATGTCCGCCGGTTCGGTGCGGAACTGGAAGCGGTGCTTGTAGAGGTAGTAGCCCTCGGCGTTGGTGAAGCGCAGCTTGATCGAGGTCGGCGAGCTGTCCACCAGGCTGAGGCGGAAGGCCTCGCGCACGGGGAGGAAGTCCTTGCTGTTGTTCAGCGCGGCTCCGAGGGTGGAGCTGGGGCGGTTATCCAGCAGCCCGGCGCTGGCGGGCAGGGCGACCAGCAGCAGGATCAGGGTCAGCAGACGGCGCATGGAAGTCTCGGCAGGCGAAGGTGCCGGGCATGATAGCGGAGCCGGCCGCCGCCATGCAGCGCCGATCCTGTAAGCGGTTTTCTCGACCGTCCCGGTGGTCGTGGCACGGTGGCGCCGGGCGGGCCGGCGGCAGCGGGGTTCACCGCCGCCGCCCGCGACACGTCGCCGCAGGGGTCAGACGCGGAAGGCCTGCACCGCGCGGGTCAGGTCGCCGCCGAGCTGCAGCAGCTGCTCGGCCTGGTCGCGGCTGCGGCCGATGCGTTGCAGGTTGTCGTCGCCGAGCTGGTGGATCTCCTCGCTGTAGCCACGGATCTCGGTGACCGCGCCGCTCTGGTTGGCGGTGGCCTCGGCGATC
Source organism: Pseudomonas tohonis (assembly GCF_012767755.2). Taxonomy (NCBI): domain Bacteria; kingdom Pseudomonadati; phylum Pseudomonadota; class Gammaproteobacteria; order Pseudomonadales; family Pseudomonadaceae; genus Pseudomonas; species Pseudomonas tohonis. The sequence goes on along the minus strand of NZ_AP023189.1, from coordinate 5,918,059 downwards.
TGCCCGGCGGTGTCGGCTATGGTGCGGATGGCGGCGACTATCTCGTCCAGCGCGCCGTCGGCGGCCGCGGCGCGGGCAGCGGTGGCCTCGGCGTGCTCGACCTGGGCGCGCATCCCCTGCACCGACTGGTGGGCGGCGGTCTGCAGGCGGCCGATGAGTTCCTGGATTTCCCCGGTGGCGCCGGCGGTGCGTTGCGCCAGGGTGCGCACCTCGTCGGCGACCACGGCGAAGCCACGGCCCTGCTCGCCGGCGCGGGCCGCTTCGATGGCGGCGTTGAGCGCCAGCAGGTTGGTCTGCTCGGCGATGCCGCGGATCACCACCAGCACGCTCTCGATGGTGGCGGACTCCTGGGCCAGGCGCTCGATGGCCACGGCGTTGCCCTGCACCTCGCCGACCAGGCTGTGCATGCCCTCCAGGCTCTGGCCGATGATGCGCTGGCCCTGCTCCACGGCGCGTCCGGCGTCGTGGCTGGCGGCGGCGGCCTGGCGTGCATCGCCGGCCACCTGCTGGATGGTCGCTTCGAGTTCGCCCAGGGCGTCGCGGATCTGCGCGGTGCCGCCGGCCTGGCGCTCGGCGCCGGCGTGCAGGCCGCCGTTGAGCTCGGCCAGGGTATGGCTGCTGCCGGCCACCTGTTCGGCGTGGTGGCGGATGGTGCCCACCAGCTCGCCCAGGTAGGCGCGCAGGCGGCCCAGGGATTGTTCGATGCCGCGCAGGTCGTCGATCTTCGAATCCAGGGCGATGGCCTGGCTGAAATCACCGGCGGCCCAGGCGGAGAGGTATTGCACCAGGCGCCCGAGCACGCGGGTGAGGTTGCGCTGGATGCGGTCCACGGCCAGGGCGATGAGCAGGATCAGGCCGATCATCAGCCCCTGGATCAGGCGCACCTCGCCCTGGATGCGGCCGTGTTCGGAGCGCACCAGCGGCTCCAGCGCGGCCAGGGCCTGGCGCAGGGCGTCGAGGCGGGCGCGGGTGGTGCCGGCGAGTTCGGCGCGGCTGCTGATCAACTGGCGGGTGCGCTGCAGCTCGGCCGGGTAGCGCTTGAGCAGGCTGCCCAGGTCGCGCTTGAGGGCGATGCCCCTGTCCTCGGCCTGTTTTTCCTGGGTATCGGCGGCCAGGCCCATCATCGCGGCGAAGTCGTCCGACGCGGAGCTGGAGGCATCGGCCAGGCCCAGCAGCGGCAGGGCGTCGAGCCGTGCGGATTCCTGGGCCAGGGCGGCCAGCTCGCGCTCGACATCGGCGGCCAGCTCGTCACGGCCGCTTTCCACCAGCTTGGCCCGGGCGTGGGCCAGGCGGGTCAGGTGCTGCGCGGCGGCGAGCAGGGGCTTGCGGTAGTCGGCGGCCTGGGCGGCGTCGCCTTCGTCGGCGTAGCGGGCCAACTGTTCCAGGGCGCCATCGATCTCCCGTTCGGCCTGCAGCAGCAGGCCCTGCGGGTCGCCGGCCAGCTTGCCGGCGGCCAGCAGCTGGTCGCTGCTGAAGGCGCGCAGGTCGTCGATGCTGGCGCGCAGGGTGGTCGCCAGCTGCGGCGGCAACTGGGCCATGCGCTGGTCGAGTTCGTCCAGGCTCCGGGTCGCGGCGCTGTGGCGCAGGGCGTCACCGCTGGCGAGGTAGGCCTCGATGTTGGCGCTGACATCGCGCTGGAAGCGCTGGGCCAGGTCCATGTACTGCTCCATCACCTGGTAGGGGCGTTCCAGGGCACGCTGCGACCACCAGAGGGTGACGCCGAGCGCCAGGCAGACGGTGACCAGGAGCAGGGTGTTGAGATTGGTGAGCTGTTTCAGGCGCATCGGGGCTTCGACCGACTACATAACGGACAGGCCCTGAAAGATATTGCGGTCCGGTTTCAGCCTGATGACAGCGTGAACTGCGTCACGCTGCCCGGCCGCTGTCAGTTGAACAGTTCGACGCGGTTGCGGCCGCCGTGCTTGGCGCGATAGAGCGCTTCGTCGGCCTGCTTGGACAGGAGGTTGCCGTCGGCGCCGTCGCGCAGTTCGGCGATGCCGCAGCTGAAGGTGCAGGACAGGTCGTGGGGCTGCTCCGGGTAGTGGATCTCGGCGAAGCGCCGGCGGATCTCGTCGAGCACGCGTTGCGCCGCCTGCAGGTCGGTGTCGGGCAGGACGATGGCGAACTCCTCGCCGCCATAGCGACCGATGTGGTCAGTCTTGCGCAGGCGCTGCTTGAGGAACAGCGCCAGGCTCTTGATCACCCGGTCGCCCATGGGGTGGCCGTAGGTGTCGTTGACCTTCTTGAAGTGGTCGATGTCGATCATCGCGAAGGTCAGCGGGGTGCCGTCGCGGCGCGCGCGCGAGCGGGCGTCCTCCAGCAGCTGCAGGGTGTGGGTGTGGTTGAACAGGCCGGTGAGGCTGTCGCGCACCATCCGCGCCTTGAGGCTGCGGGCGCGCTTGGCGCGGGTGCGCACCGTGGCGATCAGGTGGCGCGGCTTGATCGGCTTGGTGAGGAAGTCGTCGCCGCCTTCGCTCATCGCATCCAGCTGCTTGTCCAGGTCGTCCTCGGCCGAGAGGTAGATGATCGGCACGCTGACGTAGCGCTCGTGCTGGCGGATCACCTTGGCCAGTTCGGTGCCCAGGCACTCGGGCATGTACATGTCGAGGATGATCAGGTCCGGCTGGAACTCGGCCAGCGCGCCCATGGCCAGGGCCGGCTCGGTGATGGCCTGGGTGACGATGCCGGCGCTGTTGAGCACCATCTCGGTGTGCATCGCCTGGGCCTTGGAGTCGTCGACGATGAGCACCCGGTAGGGCTCGTAGTGGGCGGTGCGGGTCAGGGTCTCGATCTTCTCCAGCAGGCTGGAGGCGTCCAGGGCGCCGGTGAAGAACTCCTGGCCACCGGCGCGCACGGCGGCCAGGCGGGTCGGTGTATCGGTTTCCTCATGGCTGAAGAACAGCACCGGCAGCTTGTGCTCCAGGCCTTTCTGCGCCTCCAGGGCGAGCTCCAGGCCGAGGCCGCGCCCGGCGAAATCCACTTCCATGACGATGGCGGCCGGATGGCGCTCGGCCATGGCGGCGCGGAAGGCGTTGGCGCTGTCGCAGGTCTGCACGAAGAGGCCGAAGAAGTCCATCTGCTGGGCCAGGCGCTGAGCCCGCTCCTGGTCCTGCAGGGCCAGGTAGACCGGCTTGCGCAGGGGCGGCAGGAAGGTCTGTTCCAGTTGGTCGCCATGGCGTAGGCCGGTGCGCGAAAGGCGCTGCATCAACTGGCTGAGTTCGGTGATCAGGTCGCTGGAGAGGCGGCCACGGTTGGCCTGGATGGCGCGCAGGCAGCCCGCGATGCCGAGGGCCAGCTGGGTGTGTTCGGTCTGTTCGAAGCGTTCCGCGTAGCGCAGCAGGTAGGCGTTGGCCTCGGTCAGCTCGGTGAGGTCGGCGCTGGTCCACTCGGCGCGCTGCAGGCGCTGCCAGACTTCCAGAAGATGTCGTGCCTGGTGGATCACCCGCTGTGCGAAGTGATTCTTGAGGCGATCGCGACTGGGATCTTCTTGCTCGGTCATGGCGCTGCTTCTAATGCTCGACCGCAGTGCGTTGAGAAAGCGGTCAGAATGGTGGCGCTATGCTAGCACCTGATAATGCGTACGCTAGTACCGCCGATCTACTGGCGCCAGTATTTTTTCAACGGGAACCATTGGGTCACAGTTGCCCTGTGCGCCCCGTCTCAGCTTGCCGCCCACTCTTGGTTTGGCCATTTGCCGCTGGCAAGGTCCGGCGCTTCACTTATAGTGCATGACCCGGATGGCACCCTCGCCGCAGGTTGCTGTCGAATTCGCCGAGTTGATGAGTTTAAGGACATTGCCATGCTGGACTGGAAGAAGCGTGCGGGCCAGGCACGAGATCGCGTCGATGATTCGGTGGACGATGTCCGCAGCTACCTGGGCGGCATCTGGCTGAGCCGCGCCCTCGGCTCGCTGCTGGTGGTCTACCTGCTGGCAGCCTTGCTGGTGGGGTGGTACTGGAGCCAGGAGCCCGGCCTGTTCCCGGTGCAGCAGAATGCCCAGGCCGCCGCCGAGCGCGCCCAGCGCAAGCTGGTGACCGGCTACACCACGGTGGAAACCCTCAAGCAGGTCGGCCAGACGCTGCTCGACAAGCCCGGTGGCTACCTCTCCAACGACCTCGCCCCGCCCGGCCTCTGGCTGGACAACATGCCCAGCTGGGAATACGGCGTGCTGGTGCAGGTCCGCGACCTGTCCCGCGCCCTGCGCAAGGACTTCGCCCGCTCGCAGTCGCAATCCACCGAGGACGCCGACCTCGCCCGAGCCGAGCCGCGCTTCAACTTCGACAACAAGAGCTGGGCCCTGCCGGCCTCCGAGACCGAGTACCAGGAAGGCATCCGCGCCCTGGACCGCTACCTCGCCCGTCTCTCCGACCCGAACCAGTCCTCCGCGCAGTTCTATACCCGCGCCGACAACCTCAACAACTGGCTGGGTGACGTCGCCACCCGCCTGGGCTCGCTGTCCCAGCGCCTGTCCGCCAGCGTCGGCCGGGTGCGCCTGAACACCGACGTGAAGGCCCAGGAAGTCCAGGAAGGCGTGGTGCCGAAGGTCAGCGAGGAGATCGTCGAGACGCCCTGGCTGCAGATCGACAACGTCTTCTACGAAGCCCGTGGCCAGGCCTGGGCGCTCTCGCACATCCTGCGTGCCATCGAGGTGGATTTCGCCGACGTGCTGGCGAAGAAGAACGCCACCATCAGCGTGCGCCAGATCATCCGCGAGCTGGAGGCCGCCCAGGAGCCGCTGTGGAGCCCCATGGTGCTCAACGGCAGCGGCTTCGGCGTGCTGGCCAACCACTCGCTGGTGATGGCCAACTACATCTCCCGCGCCAACGCCGCGATCATCGACCTGCGTCAACTGCTCGAGCAGGGCTGATGGCCATCAGCGAACGCGAGGCGGCGCACCGCGCCGCCTCCGATGCCGAGCGCATCGCCTGGGTCGACGAGCAGGACCGCCTCCTCGGCGAACTGCCCCGCGCCGAGCTGCGCGAACGTGGCCTGATCGGGCGGGGTACCTTCATCCTCCTCTTCGATTCCGCCGGGCGCCTCTGCGTGCACCGACGCGCCCTGAGCAAGGCCGTGTACCCCGGTTACTGGGACCTCGCCGCCGGCGGCATGGTCGCGGCCGGCGAGGGCTACGCCGAGTCGGCCGAGCGCGAGCTGGAGGAGGAGCTGGGCATCGCCGGCGTGCCGCTGGTCGAGCACGGGCGCTTCTTCTTCGACGAGCCGGGCAACCGCCTCTGGTGCGCGGTGTTCTCCGCCGTCTCCGATGCGCCGCTGCGGCTGCAGCCGGAGGAGGTGCTCGAAGCGCGCTTCGTCGACCTGGCCGGAGCCTCGCAGCTGCAACCCTGCTGCCCCGACTCCCAGCACGCCCTGCAGCTCTACCTCCGTACTGCGGCTTGACCCTCGCAGGGGGGGGCGGGCAGCGCTCCGCTTCAGCCCACCGCTCGCGCCCGATGCCAACCTGCGGCACCCCATTTTTCCCTGCCAAACCCACGCCAGGCGCGGGTTTGTGCAATATCCCGGACCCTTTCGTGCGGGATGCTGCACAGCGGGGCGAGAAGGTCGCGATTCTGTCGACCAATGGCGCAATTTCGTACTTAGCATTCGCGCCGAATGCTGCTAAATTTCGCCGCCTTTCAAGCCCGGCTTCCCCGCCGGGTCTGCGCTGCCCCTGCCAGAGTGGGGCTTCGCGGTCGGCTCCCGCCGACCAGTCGCTATCCTGACCCCTACGAGGAAAGCCGGTGGTCAAGAAAGCTTCGTCCTTCGCCGCCCTGGGCGGCCTGGTGTACTCCACCGACAGCGGCCGGCATTGCCCGGACTGCGCCCAGCCCATCGACGCCTGCACCTGCAAGCGAGCCACCGTGCCCGCTGGCGACGGCATTGCCCGCGTGCGCCGTGAAACCAAGGGCCGGGGTGGCAAGACCGTCACCAGCGTCAGCGGGGTGCCGCTCGACGAGGACGCCCTCAAGGAGCTGGCCAGCGCGCTCAAGCGACGCTGCGGCACCGGTGGCGCCCTGAAGGACGGTGTGATCGAGATCCAGGGCGATCACGTGGACCTGCTGCTCGAAGAGCTCGCCAAGCGCGGCTTCAAGGCCAAGAAATCCGGCGGCTGAGTGCCGGCTTTCTAAACTGACTGCACCGGGTGCGGTCAACACCCCAACGTCATACGACCGAATTAACCTGCTCAGGCCCGCCCGGCACGACCGGCGGGCCTGGCACTTTTCTATCCCACAGGGGGACTCCGATGTCTGCACGACGTACGCGCAAGGACGATGGCAGCAGCTGGACAGTAGCGGACAGCCGCAGCGTCTATGGCATCCGCCATTGGGGCGCCGGCTATTTCGCGATCAATGACGCCGGGCGCGTGGAAGTGCGTCCGGGCGGCGCCACCAGCGAGCCGATCGACCTTTTCGAGCAGGTCGACCACCTGCGCGAGGCGGGCCTTTCCCTGCCGTTGCTGGTGCGCTTCCCCGGCATCCTGCAGGACCGCGTGCGCCAGCTGACCGGCGCCTTCGACGCCAACATCGCGCGCCTGGAGTACCAGAACCGCTACACCGCGCTGTACCCGATCAAGGTCAACCAGCAGGAAGCGGTGGTCGAGAACATCATCGCCACCCAGGACGTCTCCATCGGCCTGGAAGCCGGCTCCAAGCCCGAGCTGCTGGCCGTGCTGGCCCTGGCGCCCAAGGGCGGCACCATCGTCTGCAACGGCTACAAGGACCGCGAGTTCATCAAGCTGGCGCTGATGGGCCAGAAGCTCGGCCACAACGTCTTCATCGTGATCGAGAAGGAATCCGAGGTTCAGTACGTGATCGAGGAGGCGGCCGAACTCAAGGTCGCGCCCCAGGTCGGCCTGCGCGTGCGCCTGTCGTCCCTGGCCTCCTCCAAGTGGGCCGACACCGGTGGCGAGAAATCCAAGTTCGGCCTCTCCGCCGCCCAGCTGCTGTCGGTGGTCGAGCGTTTCCGCAAGGCCGGCCTGGAGCAGGGCGTGCGCCTGCTGCACTTCCACATGGGCTCGCAGATCGCCAACCTGGCCGACTACCAGCACGGCTTCAAGGAAGCCATCCGCTTCTACGCCGAACTGCGCAGCCTCGGCCTGCCGGTCGACCACATCGACGTCGGCGGCGGCCTGGGCGTCGACTACGACGGCACTCACTCGCGCAACGCCAGCTCCATCAACTACGACATGGACGACTACGCCGGCGTGGTGGTGGGCATGCTCAAGGAGTTCTGCGACGCGCAGGGCCTGCCGCACCCGCACATCTTCTCCGAGAGCGGCCGCGCCATGACCGCGCACCACGCGGTGCTGGTGATGCAGGTGACCGACGTCGAGCGCCACAACGACGAAGTGCCGAAGATCCCCAACCTCGAGGAGCAGCCGGAGATCGTCCGCTGGCTCGCCGACATGCTCGGCCCGACCGATGCCGAGATGGTCACCGAGACCTACTGGCGCGCGACCCACTACATCAGCGACGCCGCCACCCAGTACGCCGAAGGCAAGCTGACCCTGGCGCAGAAGGCCCTGGCCGAGCAGACCTACTTCGCCATCTGCCGCCGCCTGCACAACCAGCTCAAGGCCCGCCAGCGTTCCCACCGCCAGGTGCTGGACGAGCTGAACGACAAGCTGGCCGAGAAGTACATCTGCAACTTCTCCGTGTTCCAGAGCCTGCCGGATACCTGGGCCATCGGCCAGGTGCTGCCGATCCTGCCGCTGCACCGCCTCGACGAGGAGCCGGTGCGCCGCGCGGTGCTGCAGGACCTGACCTGCGACTCCGACGGCAAGATCAAGCAGTACGTCGACGAGCAGAGCATCGAGACCAGCCTGCCGGTGCACGAAGTGCGCGACGGCGAGGACTACCTGCTGGGCGTGTTCCTGGTCGGTGCCTACCAGGAGATCCTCGGCGACATGCACAACCTGTTCGGCGACACCGACTCGGTGAACGTCTACCAGCGCGAGGATGGCAGCGTGTACCACGGCGGCATCGAGACCCACGACACCATCGAGGACATGCTGCGCTACGTGCACCTGTCCCCGGAGGAGCTGATGGCGCTCTACCGCGACAAGGTCTCCGGCGCCAAGCTCAGCGCCCGCGAGCGCACCCAGTACGTCGACGCCCTGCGTCTCGGCCTGACCCGCTCGTCCTACCTGTCGTCCTGATCCACCGCTCCACGAACGAGCCCGGCCCAGCGCCGGGCTTTTTCATGGGGCTGTTCAGTGGAACCCCGCGTTCGCGGGGATGACGGAGTGGAGGATCCACCGTGCGCAGCCACGTCCGACCCTCTTGTGTAGGAGCGAATTCATTCGCGATGAAGCTTCAGGCTCGACACCTCACCCACAGCTCGCGCGATCCCCTGTAGGGGCGAATTCATTCGCCCAGCGGCCCAAAGGGCCGCCCGCAATCCGCCAACACCTCCCGCAACCTTCCTGCCAACCCCCTTGCCTCCTCCGCCGTGGCGACATTGGTGAAGCCCAGCAAGAGCCCCGGCGCGCCGCCGTCGCCCAGGTACCAGGGCGACAGCGCGATCACGGCGAGCCCCGCCGCCTGGGCACGCTCGGCGATGTGGCGATCGTCGCTCCCCGCAGCGAGGCGGGCCAGCAGGTGCATGCCGCCGGCCTGCAGGTCGATATCCAGGTGCTCCCCGCACTGCGCCAGCAGCGCCCCGCAGGTATGGGCGCGGCGGCGGGCGTAGAGGCTGCGCATCTTCTTCAGGTGGCGGGCGAAATGGCCCTGGTCGATGAAGTCCGCCGTCGTGGCCTGCAACAGCTCGCTGCAACCGCCGCCGAACTGCGCGGCGACCTCGCGGAAGCGCTCCACCTCCCGTTCCGGCACCACCAGGTAGGCCAGGCGCAGGCCGGGGTAGAGCACCTTGCTGAAGGTGCCGGCATAGAGCACCCGGCCCTCGCGGTCCAGGCTCTTGAGCGCCGGCAGCGGGCGGCCCTGGTAGCGGTACTCGCTGTCGTAGTCGTCCTCCAGCACCCATCCCCCCACCCGTTGCGCCCGTTCCAGCAGCGCCAGGCGGCGGGGCAGCGAGAGGGCGACCCCGGTGGGGCTCTGGTGCGTCGGCGTGACCAGGGCGAAGCGTGCGTCGGGCGCCAGGCGCTGGCCCGCCTCCACCACCAGCCCCTCGCCGTCCACCGGGACCGGCACGCAGCGCACTCCGAGGCCCTGCAGCAGCTGGCGGGCGTGCAGGTAGCCCGGGTCCTCCAGCCAGATGGCGTCGCCCGGCGTCATCAGTGCGCGCTGCACCAGCGCCAGGCTGGCGCTGTGGCCGGCGGTGATGAACACCTGCTCCGGCCGGCAGTGGATGCCCCGGGAGATGCCGAGGTACCCCGCCAGGCTTGCCCGCAGCGGGCCATGGCCGGCCGCGTCCGGCACCATCAGCGCGCTGCCGCCCAGCTCGCGCAGGCGCCGGGCCGCCAGGCGCGCCCAGAGCTTGCGCGGGAAGGCGTCGAGCGCCGGCAGGCCGAGCTGGAAGGGCAGCGGCGCGGCTTGCGTCTCGCGCCGGGGCTCGGGGCGCGCCGGCCTGGCGCTGCGCGAGGGCGGCCGTGGCGCCGTGGCGAGGCGGGGCGACACGCAGGTGCCGGCGGGGCCCCGTGCCAGCAGGTAGCCTTCGCCGATGAGCATCTGGTACGCCGCCTCCACCGTGCCGCGCGCCAGGTTCAGCTCGCTGGCCAGGCTGCGCAGCGAGGGCACGCGGGCTCCGGGCGGCAAGCGGCCCTGGTCGATGGCTTCGCGGAAGCGTTGGTACAGCTGCAGGTAGACCGGCGTGTCGAGGCCGCGGTCGAGGTGCAGGGGCAGGGGGTGGCCTGGCATGCTCATGTCCCAGTCGTTTTGGTGATTCTTGGACCTGTAGGCTGGTCCATGGCCTGCCTAGAGTAGCGGCTCCGCCAGAAGAGGAAAGTGGCCATGCCCGACCCGCAGCCCCCCATCGAACTGCTCCACCTGGACGACGACGCCCAGTTGCGTGCCGCCTTCCCGGTCATGCGCGAGCTGCGCCCGCAGTTGCCCGATGCCGCGACCTTCATCGCCCGCGTGCGCCGCCAGGCCCGCCAGGGCTACCGCCTGCTCGGCGCCTGCTGCGACGGCCAGGTGCTGGCCCTGGCCGGCTACCGCGAGCTGGAAAACCTGATCCACGGGCGCTTCATCTACGTCGACGACCTGGTGGCCGACCCGCAGCGTCGCAGCCGGGGCCTGGGCGCCCGCCTGCTGGACGAACTGGCGCAGATCGGCGGCGGGCTCGGCTGCCAGCGCCTGGTGCTGGATACGGCACTGGCCAATTCCCTGGCGCAGCGCTTTTATTTCCGCCAGGGCCTGCTGTCCACCGGCCTGCACTTCAGCCGGCCGCTGCCCGTCGCCGCCCCGCATCCCTCCCAGGAGAACTGACCATGCCCCGTGTCCTGCTGATCGAATGCAGCCCCAATGAAGAGGCGTCCCCCGGCGGCCAGCTGGCCCGGGAGATGGCCGAGCGCATCCACGCCAACGCACAGGTCACCGTGCGCAACCTGGTGCGCGAGCCCCTGCCGCCCCTGTCCGGCGACTACGCCCGCGCCGTCACCGGCCGCGCCCATCGCGACGACCCGGCCCTGGCGCTGTCCGAGCACCTGATCGACGAACTGGAACAGGCCCATTACCTGCTGATCTCCACGCCCATGCACAACTACATGGTGCCGGCGGCGCTGAAGCTCTGGCTCGACTACGTGGTGCGCATCCAGCGCAGCTTCACCATGGTCGATGGCAACAAGGAAGGCCTCCTGGAAGACCGGCCGACCTTCGTGGTGGTCAGCTCGGGTGGCAACTACCTGGGCGCCAGGGCCAGCCAGGCGGATTTCCTCTCGCCCTACCTGCGCCACATCCTCGGCGTGATCGGCCTGCACCACGTCGAGTTCGTCCACCTGCAGGGCCTGGCCCAGGGCCCGGACGTCGTGGCCGAGACCCTGCGGCAGGCGCGCACGCGCCTGGCCAACAACCCCTATTTCGCCGCTGCCCCCTTCCCTGGAGTCCCTGCATGAGCACCCTGCGCCTGCCCTACTACCAACTTTCCCCCGAGGCCTACCAGGGCCTGGCCGCCACCAAGAAGGCCCTCGAAGCCAGCAGCCTCGGCGCGGGGCTGATCGAACTGGTCTACCTGCGCATCTCGCAGATCAACGGCTGCGCCTTCTGCCTGGAGATGCACAGCAAAGCCCTGCGTGCCCGTGGCGAAGAGCAGGCGCGGCTCGACGCCCTGGCCGGCTGGCGGGTCAGTGGTCTCTACAGCGAGAAGGAGAGGGCGGCGCTGGAGTGGGCCGAGTCGCTGACCCGGCTGGAGGCGAGCGGTGCGCCGGACTCGGCCTTCGAGCCCCTGCGGTCGCTTTTCAGCGAGGCCCAGATCGCCGACCTGAGCTTCGCCGTGGCCTTGATGAACGCCTTCAACCGCCTGGCGGTGGGCATGCGCCAGTGACGGGCCTCAGGAGATGACGCCGAAGCCGCGCGCCATCAGTGCGGCCAGCAGCGGGATGACCAGCACCGCCAGCAGCTCCAGGCGGATCGCCATGATCACCAGCCTGGCGGTCTTCGGGGCGACCTCGGGCACCTGGCCGGCCTTCAGCGCGTTGCGCCAGTTGAGGAAGACGAAGGTCGGCAACGCGGACAGCAGCGCCACCAGGATGAACAGCCCGATCTTGGCGTGGAACACGCTGTTCTTCAGGTAGTACTCGGTGCCCTTGCCATACCACAGCACCCGCGCCAGGCCGGTGGCCAGCACCAGGCCGGCGCTCAGGCCGTAGGCGATGTCCACCCGGATCAGGCTGCGCGCGCGCTCCAGGTCCAGGGGCAGCTTGAACAGGCGGTGCTCCAGGACCAGCAGCGAGAAGAGGATGAAGATCGACAGGTAGTGCAGGTACGCGGCGATGGCTTGAGCCATGTGAACTCCTTTGCGGTCATCAGGGGTTGTTCTTATAGGAAGGCGGCCGCGTCAGTTGGCGCTCTCCACGCGGTTTCGGCCGTTCTGCTTGGCCCGGTCCAGGGCACGGTCGGCCAGGTCCAGGGCTTCGTTCTGCGATTGCTCGGGGCTCACCAGCAGGGTGCCGGCGCTGAGGGTCTGGGCCAGCTCCTGGCCGGCGGCGCGCACCGGCTTCTCGGCGATGCAGCGGCGCAGGCGCTCGGCGATGTGCTGCAACTCCTCGCCGTCATGCACCGCCACCAGGGCGACGAACTCCTCGCCGCCGATGCGCACCAGCAGGTCTTCCGGGCGCAGCGCCGCGGTCATGCGCCGCGAGCTCTCCCACAGCACCTGGTCGCCGGCCGCGTGGCCATGCTGGTCGTTGACGCGCTTGAAGTGATCGAGGTCGGCATAGATCACCCCCAGGCGCAGGCCGGCCTTGGTGACGCGGGCCATCTCCTTTGGGAAGAACTGCGCCAGGGCGCCCCGGTTCCACAGCTGGGTCAGCGGGTCGATCAGCGCCTTGCGCTGCTCGCGGTCCACCGCGCGGCGCAGGTTCTGCGTCTGCTGGGCCATGCCGCGCAGCTGCAGGTAGCCCTCGGCCAGGGTCGCCAGGTCGCGCAGGCGGAACAGCTCCTCCTGGTCCAGGGTGCGCGGCCTGGAGTCGAGCATGCACAGGGTGCCGAGGGGCATGCCGTTGCTGGAGAGCAGCGGCTGGCCGGCATAGAAGCGGATGAAGGGGGCGCCGACCACCAGCGGGTTGTCGCTGAAGCGGGCGTCGGCGAGCGCGTCGGGGATCAGCAGCGGGCCATTGCCGAGGATAGCGTGGCCGCAGAAGGAGATGTCGCGCGGGGTCTCCGAGGCATCCAGGCCGATGCGCGCCTTGAACCACTGGCGATTGCGATCCACCAGGCTGATCAGCACGGTTTCCACCCGGAATAGTTCCCGGGTCAGGCGCACCAGGGTGTCGAGGTAGAGCTCGGCGGGGGTGTCGAGAATGTCCTGTTCGTCCAGGGCCTTCTGGCGACGGTCTTCATCGGGGTGGCACGGGGCGGCGAGCATGGGATTTCTCCAGTCAGTTCGCATGCGTGAACCAGGCGTCGCGTCGGGACAGGCGCCAGGCGAGGGCGCCGAGACTCAGGCCGCGCAACAGCATAAAACAAAGGAACGCCAACCACAGGCCATGGTTTCCGAATGGTTGCAGCAGCAGGCCGACGGGCAGGCCGAGCAGTACCGCCAGGAGCATGGCGTCGCGCATTTCCCGGGCCCGGGTCGCGCCGATGAACAGGCCGTCCAGCAGGTAGCTCCACACCGCCACCAATGGCAAAACCGCTAGATAAGGAAGATAGACGTGGGCGACCGCGCGCACCTCCCCGATGTCGCTCTGCATGTCGATGAACAGCCCCCCGGCGAGGGCGAAGAACAGCGCGAAGGCCAGGCTCGCCAGCAACGACCAGGCGCCGGCCACCAGCAGCGAGCGGCGCAGCTCGAGGCGGTTGCGCGCCCCGATGGCGTGGCCGCACAGGGCCTCCACCGCGTGGGCCAGGCCGTCCAGCGCGTAGGCGGTGACCAGCAGGCCGTTGAGCAGCAGCGCGTTGGCCGCCACCGTGGCGTCGCCCATGCGCGCGCCCTGCACCGTCAACAGGAAGAACACCAGCTGCAACGCCAGCGAGCGGATGAAGATGTCGCGGTTCACCGCCAGCAGCGGGCGCCAGGCACGCCACAGGCGCAGCGCCGGCCAGTCGATGTGGCCCGGGTGGCGGCGCAGGGCGCCACGGGTCAGCGCCAGGCCGATCAGCGCACCGCTCCATTCGGCGACCACCGCCGCCTGCGCGGCACCGGCCACGCCCAGGTCGAGCCCGAGGACGAACCACAGCGCCAGGGCGATGTTGGTCAGGTTGGTGCCCAGGAGGATGGCCAGCGGCGCGCGCGCGTTCTGGGTGCCGAGGAACCAGCCCACCAGCGCGTAGTTGGCCAGCGCCGCAGGCAGCCCCAGCAGGCGCAGGTGGAAGAACTCGCGGGTCATGGCGTCCAGTTCGGCCGAGGGGTTCATCAAGCCCAGGGCCAGGCCGCTGAAGGGCACCGCCAGCAGCCCCAGCAGCAGCGCCAGGCCGAATGCCAGGCCCAGCCCCTGCAGCAGCACCTGGCGCAGGGCCCCGCCATCGGCACGCCCGGCGGCCTGGGCGGCGAAACCGGTGGTGCCCATGCGCAGGAAGCCCAGCACCCCGAGCAGCAGCATGTACAGGGTGCTGCCTACCGCCACGGCGCCCAACTGGTGGGCATGGGGCAGGTGGCCGACCACGGTGCTGTCCACCAGCGCCACCAGGGGCACGGAGATGTTGGAGAGGATCATCGGCGCGGCCAGCGCCCAGACCCGGCGATGGGTGGGGGCGTGCCGCCAGGCGTCGAGTAGTGCGCTCATACGGGGCTCCGGAGGGGCTGCGCAGTATAGCCGTGCAAAAGCGTGAAACAGGGGGCTTTACGGCCGCCAGGGCTCGTCTATAGTTGCCGCGCGCGCACCTGCGCGTCCCCTCCCCGGAGCTCCTCCATGTCGTACAAAGGATTGTTACTGGCCCTCTCGCTGGGGCTGCTTGCCGCCTGCGATTCCTCCACCCCCGAACATGCCGCCGAGAAACCCGCCGCCGCACCCCCGGTCGCCGAGGCCAGGCGCGCGCCCGCCGACGTCGCGGCGCTGGCCAAGCGCTATGCCGGCCGCGAACTCAAGGTGGTGGATGTTTCCGAAACCCAGGTCGACGGCGCCAGCACGCTGTCGGTGAGCCTCTCCGTGCCCCTGGACCCCGAGCAGCCGTTCGCCGAGCGCCTGCACCTGGTGGACAAGGAAAAGGGCAAGGTCGACGGTGCCTGGGAGCTCGACGACAGCCTCATGGAACTGCGCCTGCGCCACCTGGAGCCCAATCGCCAGCTGGTCCTGACCATCGACCCCGGCCTGCGCGCGGTGAACGACTCGCGCCTGGAGCAGGAGAGCGTCACCCGCCTGGAGACTCGTGACCAGCAGCCCAGCGTCGGATTCGCCAGCCAGGGCTCGCTGCTTCCGACCCGGCTTGCCGAGGGGCTGCCGGTGATCACCCTCAACGTCGACGCGGTGGATGTGGACTTCTTCCGCGTGCGCCCCGACGCCCTGCCGAAGCTGCTGTCGCGCTGGGGCCGTCGCAGCAACCTGGACTACTGGGAGGCCGACACCATCCTGAAGATGGCCGACCTCGCCTACAGCGGTCGCTTCGACCTCAAGCCCGCGCGCAACACCCGCGAGAACATGCTGCTGCCCATCGCCGGCATCGAGCCGCTGAAGCAGCCCGGCGTCTACATCGCGTTGATGCGCCGCGCCGGCAGCTTCAACTACACCAACCCGGCGACGCTGTTCAGCCTCAGCGACATCGGCCTTTCCGCCCACCGCTTCCGCGATCGCCTCGACGTCTTCGCCCAGGCCCTGGACGGCGGCAAGGCACAGAGCGAGATCGGCCTGGAACTGCTCGACGAGAACGGCCAGTCCCTGGCCCAGGGCAAGACCGACGGCCAGGGCCATGCCCAGCTGCCGCTGACCAACAAGGCCCGCGTGCTGGTGGCGCGCCAGGGGCAACAGACCAGCCTGCTGCGCCTCGACGCCCCGGCGCTGGACCTCTCCGAGTTCGAGGTCACCGGCGCGACCGCCGAGCCGCTGCAGTTCTTCGTCTTCGGCCCGCGCGACCTCTACCGCCCCGGCGAGACCGTGCTGGTCAACGCCCTGCTGCGCGATGCCGATGGCCGCGCCGTTCCCGCCCAGCCGGTGAACGTGGAGGTGCGCCGCCCGGACGAACAGGTCAGCCGCCGCTTCGTCTGGAACCCCGACGAGGGCGGCCTCTACCAGTACCAGCTGGCGCTTTCCGGCGATGCCCCCGCCGGCCACTGGCAACTGCTGATCGAC
This sequence comes from Pseudomonas tohonis, assembly GCF_012767755.2. Classification (NCBI taxonomy): domain Bacteria; kingdom Pseudomonadati; phylum Pseudomonadota; class Gammaproteobacteria; order Pseudomonadales; family Pseudomonadaceae; genus Pseudomonas; species Pseudomonas tohonis. The sequence continues at coordinate 5,902,224 of NZ_AP023189.1, read as the reverse complement.
CTCGGCAACGGCCAGAAGCAGCTCTATGAATTTTTGGTCGAGGACTTCCTCCCCGAGCGCATGGCCCTGGAGCTCAAGGGCAGCGACGAGCCGCTGGCCCCCGGCGATGCCGCCCGCTTCCAGGTCGAAGGCCGCTACCTCTATGGCGCGCCGGCCGCCGGCAACCGCCTGACCGGCCAGCTCTACGTGCGCCCGCTGCGCGAGGCGGTGAAGTCGCTGCCCGGCTACCAGTTCGGCTCGGTGACCGAGGAGGAACTGAGCCAGGACATCGAGCTGGACGAAACCAAGCTCGACGAAGAGGGCAAGGGCGCCCTGGAGATCGAAAGCCGCTGGGCCAACGCACGTTCGCCGCTGGAGCTGACCCTGCAGGCCAGCCTGCAGGAATCCGGTGGCCGGCCCGTCACCCGGCGCCTGGAGCAGCCGATGTGGCCGGCGCCGCGCCTGCCCGGCCTGCGTGGCCTGTTCGACGGCGACGAGATCGACAGCAACGGCACCGCCGAAGTGGAGCTGCTGGTGGCCGACCCCGCCGGCAACAAGCTGGAAGCCAAGGGGCTCAAGGTCCGCCTGGTTCGCGAGCGCCGTGACTACTACTGGAGCTACTCCGACGGCTCGGGCTGGAGCTACCACTACAACGAGAAGTACCTGAACGTCGACGAACAACGGGTCGACGTCGCCGCCAACGCCACCGCCCGGGTCAGCTTCCCCGTGCAGTGGGGCCCCTACCGCGTCGAAGTCGAGGACCCGGAGAGCGGCGTCACCAGCAGCCTGCGCTTCTGGGCCGGCTACCGCTGGCAGGACAACGCCGCCGGCGGCGCCGTGCGCCCGGACCAGGTCAAGCTCGCGCTGGACAAGCCCGCCTACGCCGAAGGCGAGGTGGCCAGGGTCACCGTCACCCCGCCCGCCGCGGGCAGCGGCTACCTGCTGGTGGAGTCGGCCGACGGCCCGCTCTGGTGGCAGAGCATCGAGGTGCCGGCCGAGGGCAAGACCTTCGACATCCCCGTGGCGCGCGAGTGGACGCGCCACGACCTTTACGTCAGCGCGCTGGTGGTGCGCCCCGGCGAGCGCAAGGAACGGGTCACACCCAAGCGCGCCGTGGGCCTGCTGCACCTGCCCCTGGAGCGGGCCCAGCGCAAGCTGGCGCTGACCCTGAGCGCCCCCGAGAAGATGCGCCCCAGCCAGCCCCTGGCGGTGCACGTGCAGGCGAAGAACGCCGACGGCAGCCCGGCGCGCCAGGTGCGCGTGCTGGTCGCCGCCGTGGATGCCGGCATCCTCAGCATCACCGACTACGCCACCCCCGATCCCTTCGCCACGCTGTTCGGGCGCAAGGCCTATGGCGCCGACCAGCTCGACGTCTACGGCCAGCTCATCGAAGCGGGGCAGGGACGCCTGGCCTCCCTGGCCTTCGGTGGTGACGCCGGTCTCGCGGCCGGCGGCAAGCGGCCCAACACCGAAGTGCGCCTGGTGGCGCTGCAGAGCGTGCCGGTGGCCCTGGACGACAAGGGCGAGGGCGAGATCAGCCTCGACATCCCCGACTTCAACGGCGAGCTGCGCCTCATGGCCCAGGCCTGGAGCGACGACCACTACGGCATGGCCGAAGCCAGGACGGTGGTGGCCGCGCCCCTGGTGGCCGAACTTTCCGCGCCGCGATTCCTCGCCGGAGGTGACGAAGGCACCGTCGCGCTGGACCTGACCAACCTCTCCGGCAAGCCCCAGGCGCTGGACGTGCGCCTGGAGGCCGAAGGCCAGCTGCGCCTCGCCGACAGCCCCGGCAGCCAGACCGCGCCGCTGCAACTGGCCGACGGCCAGCGCACCACCCTGCGCATCCCGGTACGTGCGCTCGGCGGCTACGGGCAGGGGCGGATCAAGGTCCTGGTGAACGGCCTGGAGCTGCCCGGCGAAACCCTGGCGCCCTTCGCCCGCGACTGGACCCTGGGCATCCGCCCGGCCTGGCCGGCGCTGGTGAAGAACTTCCGCGCGGTGCTCAAGGGCGACAGCTGGAGCCTGCCCGCCGGCACCCTGGACGCCTTCCAGCCGACCGGCCGCGAAGCGCTGCTGGCAGTGTCCGCGCGGCCGCCGCTGAACATCGGCGAACACATCCGCGCGCTGCGCGCCTATCCCTATGGGTGCGCCGAGCAGACCACCAGCGGCCTCTACCCCTCGCTCTACGCCGACGCCGCGACCCTCTCGCGGCTGGGCATCACGGGCGAGTCGGACGAGCAGCGGCGCAAGGCCATCGAGGTGGGCGTCGAGCGCTTGCTGGGCATGCAGCGCTACAACGGCGGCTTCGGCTTGTGGAGCGCGGAGAGCGAGGAAGAATTCTGGCTCACCGCCTACGTCACCGACTTCCTCCTGCGTGCCCGTGACCAGGGCTACACGGTGCCGGCCGAGCCGCTGGCCAAGGCCAGCGAGCGGCTGCTGCGCTACCTGCAGGACCGTGACCTGATCGAAGTGAGCTACAGCCAGTACAGCGACCACACCCGCTTCGCCGTGCAGGCCTACGCCGGCTACGTGCTCGCCCGCAGCCAGCAGGCGCCCCTGGGCGCCCTGCGCAGCCTGTTCGAGCGCCGCGCCGAGTCCCGTTCCGGCCTGCCCCTGGTGCAACTGGCCGTGGCCCTCAAGGCCATGGGCGACCAGCCCCGCGCCGACCTGGCCCTGGAAGCCGGGCTGGCGGTGCAGCGCGACGACACCTTCTGGCTCGGCGACTACGGCAGCCGCCTGCGTGACCAGGCGATGATCCTCGCCCTGCTGGAGGAGAACGACCTCGCCGCCGACCGCCGCGAAGCACGCCTGTTCGACCTCGCCGATCTGCTGGGCTCGGACAACGGGCTGTCGACCCAGGAGCGCAACGCGCTGTTCCTCGCCGGGCGCGGCCTGCTGGGCAAGCCCGAAGCCGCCTGGCAGGCGAGCCTGAGTGTCGATGGGAATACGCGCGCACTGGACCAGGACCACGGCGGCGTCAGGCTCGACGAGAGCCAGGTGGCCGAGCCCCTGACCCTGTCCAGCCAGACCAAGGCGCCGCTGTACCAGCGCCTGACCCTGTCCGGCTACCCGGCCGAGGCACCGAAGGCGGGTGGCGAGAACTTCGTCATCCACCGCGAATACCTGGGCATGGACGGCAAGCCGCTGGACATCCGCAACCTGGAAAGCGGCCAGCTGGTGCTGGTGCACCTGGGCGTGGAGGCCAAGGTACGTGCTCCCGACGCCCTGGTGATCGACCTGCTGCCCGCGGGCCTTGAGCCGGAGAACCAGAACCTGGGCCAAAGCGCCGCCAGCCTGCAGGACGCCAGCAGCGAGGTCAGGCAATGGCAGGAAGCGATGCAGAACGCCGCGATCAAGCACCAGGAGTTCCGTGACGACCGCTACGTGGCCGCGGTGGATATCAACGAGTACGACCGCACCCACCTGCTCTACCTGGCCCGCGCCGTCACCCCCGGCCGCTACCACGTGCCGCCGCCCCAGGTGGAGTCCATGTACCGCCCGCAATGGCAGGCCCTGGGGGCTGCGCCGGAGGAGATGGTGATCAAGGCCCGCTGAAACGCTTCCAGCAGGCCCGTGTTCGCGAGGGTGACGGTCAGGTGCCGTCATTCCCGCGAACGCGCCGCTTATTCACAGGATGGGTAGAGCGAAGCGAAACCCATCACCAGGCCGCCTCGCAGCGACCTGTCGCACGGTCCCACTTCGGAGCCCTCATTCTTGTCGTTCCCCTCCACCCTGCACCGTGCCCGCCGCCTCCTGAGGCGCCGCTGGGTCGCGTTGCCGCTGCTGCTCCTGGCGCTGCTCTGGTGCGCCGACCGGCTGTTCCCGCTGCCCCTGCCGGCGGATGACCGGGCGCGGGTGGTGTTGGCCGAGGACGGCACGCCGCTGTGGCGCTTCGCCGATGCCGAGGGCGTGTGGCGCTACCCGGTCACGCCGCAGCAGGTCTCGCCCTATTACCTGGAAGCGCTGCTCACCTACGAGGATCGCTGGTTCTACCGTCACCCCGGGGTCAACCCGCTGGCCCTGGGGCGTGCGGCCTGGCAGAACCTCGCCGGTGGGCGCGTGCTGTCCGGCGGCAGCACCCTGTCGATGCAGGTGGCGCGCCTGCTCGACCCGCACCCGCGCACCCTCGCCGGCAAGCTGCGCCAGCTGTGGCGCACCTTGCAGCTGGAGTGGCACCTGTCCAAGGACGAGATCCTCACCCTCTATCTCGACCGCGCGCCCTTCGGCGGCACCCTGCAAGGCGTGGCGGCGGCCAGCTGGACCTACCTGGGCAAGCCGCCCTCGAAGCTGACCCGCGCCGAAGCGGCGCTTCTCGCGGTACTGCCCCAGGCACCGAGCCGGCTGCGCCCGGACCGCTACCCGCAGCGCGCCACCGCCGCCCGGGACAAGGTGCTGCGCCGACTCGCCGAATACGGTGCATGGCCCCAGGCGGCGGTGGACGAGGCGCTGGAGGAGCCGGTGCTGCTGGCGCCGCGCCAGGAGCCGCGTCTCGCGCCCCTGCTGGCGCGCCGCCTCAACCGCCCCGGCAGCCCGCAGCTGATCCGCACCACCCTCGACGCCAACCTGCAGCGGCGCCTGGAAGACCTGCTGCTGGGCTGGCGCGTGCGCCTGCCGGAGCGCACCTCGGCGGCGATCCTGGTGGTCGAGCATTCGAGCATGGCGGTGCGTGCCTACCTCGGCTCGGTGGAGATGGACGACGCCCGCCGCTTCGGCCATGTCGACATGGTCGGCTCCCTGCGATCGCCAGGCTCCACCCTCAAGCCCTTCCTCTATGGCATGGCCCTGGACGCCGGGCTGATCCACTCCGAATCCCTGCTGCAGGACGTGCCGCGTCGCTATGGCGACTACCGCCCCGGCAACTTCTCCACGGGCTTCAGTGGCCCGGTGGCGGCCAGCGAGGCGCTGGCCACTTCCCTCAACCTGCCTGCCGTGCAACTGCTGGAAGCCTACGGACCGAAGCGCTTCGCCGGCGAGCTGCGCAGTGCCGGCCTGCCGCTGGTGCTGCCGGTCGGCGCCGAGCCCAGCCTGGCGCTGATCCTCGGCGGCGCCGGGGCGCGGCTGGAGGATCTGGTGGGGGCCTACGCCGCCTTCGCCCGCCAGGGCCGCGCTGCGGCGCCGCGCCTGCAACCCGACGACGCCCTGCGTGAGAAGCGCCTGCTGTCCCCCGGCGCGGCCTGGATCGTGCGGCGCATCCTTTCCGGCCAGTCTCGCCCGGACCTTGACCCGCAGGCGCTGCCGCCGCTGCGCCCGGCGCTGGCGGTGAAGACCGGCACCAGCTACGGCTTCCGTGACGCCTGGGCCCTAGGCGTGGGGCCGCGCTACCTGATCGGCGTGTGGATCGGTCGCCCCGACGGCACGCCGGTGCCTGGCCAGTTCGGCCTGGCCTCGGCGGCGCCCCTGCTGGTGCAGGTGCACGACGTGCTGGTCAACCGCGACGCCCAGCGCGGCAGTGCCCAGCCGCTCGACGACAAGCCCGACTCGGTGGGCATCGCCGCCATCTGCTGGCCCCTGGGCCAGTCGCTGCCTCGCGATGACGGCAACTGCCGTCGCCAGCGCCTGGCCTGGACCCTCGATGGCACCGTTCCGCCGACCCTGCAGGCCGCCGACCAGCCCCTGGGCCTCGGCCTGCGCCAGAGCGTTTGGCTGGATGCGCGCGGCCTGCGCACCGCCCCCGGCTGCCCGGGCGCCAGCGCGCACGAGCTGGCGTTGTGGCCGGCGCCGCTGGAGCCCTGGTTGCCCCGTCGCGAGCGCCGGTCGGCGCGGCTGCCGGCGGTCGCGCCGGACTGCCCGCCACCCTTGCCGCCGGCGGCCGCCGCGCTGTCCATCGTCGGCCTGCGCGCAGGCGACCAGTTACGCCGCCCCGCCGCCAGTGCCGGGCCGCTTCGGGTACGCCTCTCGGCACTGGGCGGCAGCGGCCGGCGCTGGTGGTTCCTGGATGGCCGGCCCCTGGGCGAGACGGCGGCGGACGCGGCTTTCGACCAGGTGCTTGAGGAGGTCGGCCGGCACCAGCTGAGCCTGCTGGACGAGGCGGGCGCTACCGCTCGTCTGGAGTTCAGCGTGATCGAATGAGTTTGGACTCAAGTAGGAATAGGCCTTGGGCGATAAGAGCTTGTACATTTCAACAAGATGAATTGTCCGTTTCTCTGTATACAATCTGCCGCCGCCTTCACCGAGCCCCTATAAAAATTCCCAGGAGACAACTCCATGCGCCTCTGGCAACGCAGTATTCAGTGGCAGCTGATCCTCAGCATGGGCGCGGCCCTGCTGGCCAGCATCCTCATCGTGGTGGGGATCTACTCCGCCGTGGTCAACCGCCTCACCGACCGCTACCTGGTGGGGGAAGCGCTGCCCAAGAGCACGCTGGCGATCCGCAATGACCTCGAGCGGGTACTGGCCGAGCCGCTCACCGCCGCCCAGGGCATCGCCCGGAACAGCCTGGTTCACGACTGGCTGGGCGCCGGCGAGGACCCGGCCCGGCAACAGGACTTCGTCCGCTACCTGTCCGGCGTGCAAGCGCAGCAGAAGGCGCTGACCACCTTCCTGGTCGGGCTGCAATCGGGCAACTACTACACCGACAAGGGCCTCAACCGCACGCTCACCCGCGGGCCCCAGGAGAACAACTGGTTCTATGGCTTCGTCGACGGCAGCAAGGACCGCTCGCTGGACATCGACGTCGACGCCAGCACCCACCAGCCGACCCTGTTCATCAACCAGCGCGTCTCCGCCGGTGGCAAGACCCTGGGCGTCGCCGGGCTGGGCTACAGCCTCAGCGGCATGAGCGACCTGATCCGCAACTTCCGCTTCGGCGAGAACGGCCGCGTCTACCTGGCCAGCGCCGACGGCAAGGTGAAGATCCACCCGCAATCCGACTACAACGACACCCGCACGCTGCAGGAGCTGACCAGCGCCGACGCGGCCCGCCAGTTGCTGGCCGGCGAAGGCAAGGCGGTGACCTTCGAGCGTGACGGCGAGGTCTTCCTGGCCCTGGCCCAGCCGCTGCAGTCCATCGACTGGGTGCTGGTGAGCGAGGTGCCCGAGGCGGAAATCTACGGCGACGCGCGCCAGGCCCTGGTGATGACCAGCCTGGTGGGCATCGGCGTGGCGCTGCTGTTCCTGGTGCTGGTGGTCTTCCTCGCCCGGGGGCTGGTGCGGCCGATCCGCCAGGTGACCTCCGCGCTGGTGGAGATCGGCGGTGGCGGCGGCGACCTGACCCGCCGCCTGGACGACAACCGCGCCGACGAACTGGGCGACCTGGCCCGTGGCTTCAACCGCTTCCTCGAAGGCCAGCGCAGCCTGATCGGCGAGGTGCTGGCCACCAGCCAGAGCCTGCGCACCGCCGTCGGCCAGGTGACCACGGTGGTGGAGAACACCGCCGGCCGCGCCGGGCAGCAGCAGGAAATGACCGACATGGTCGCCACCGCCGTCCACGAGATGGGCCTGACGGTGCAGGAGATCGCCCGCAATGCCGGCAACGCCGCCCTCAGTTCGCAGCAGGCCCGCGACGAGGCCCTGCAGGCGCGCAAGGTGGTGGGCGAGTCCATCGGCCACATCGAGAAGATGTCCGGGGAGATCGGCGGCGCGGCGGGCGCCGTCACCGAGCTGGCCAACCAGGTGGCATCCATCGACCAGGTGCTGGCGGTGATCCGCGGCATCTCCGAGCAGACCAACCTGCTGGCACTGAACGCGGCGATCGAGGCGGCCCGTGCCGGCGAGATGGGCCGTGGCTTCGCCGTGGTGGCGGACGAGGTGCGCACGCTCGCCAGCCGCACCCAGTCCTCCACCGACGAGATCCAGCAGATGATCCAGCGCCTGAAGTCGGGTGCCGAGACGGCGGTGACCTCCATGCACGCCGGGCAGTCGGCCACCGGCACCGGCGTCGAGGCCAGCCAGCGCACCGGCATGTCCCTGGCGGCGATCACCGAGCAGGTGGAGAAGATCAGCGACATGAACCACCAGGTGGCGGCCGCCACCGAGGAGCAGTCCTCGGTCACCGAGGAGATCAACCGCAACGTCCAGGGCATCGCCGACCTGGCCAGCGCCACCGCCGGCGAAGTACGCGCCTGCCGCGAGGATTGCCAGGTGCTCAGCCGGCTGGCCGACGACCTGGCCCGGCAGATGGGCAGCTTCCGTCTCTGACGGGCTGCCCGGTGGGGAGGGTCAGGCCGTTTCCAGGCGGTCGCGGCCCTTTTCCTTGGCCTGGTACAGCGCGTCGTCGACGCGCTTGAAGAAGGCTTCGGCATCGCCGTCGCGCTGCCCGTCGTAGCAGCCGACGCCGAGGCTGGCGGTGAGCGGCAAGCGCTCGCCCTTGAGCACCAGGCCCTTGGCCGCCAGGTCGCGGCGGAAATCCTCGGCCAGCTTGGACGCCTGCTTCAGCCCGGTGTCGGGCATCAACACACCGAATTCCTCGCCCCCCAGGCGCAGCAGCGCATCGCTGTCGCGGCGGAACACCTCGCGCATGCGCTCGGCGAACTGCTGCAGGCACTGGTCGCCCATGGCGTGGCCGTGCTCGTCGTTGATGCGCTTGAAGAAGTCGATGTCCAGGAGCACCAGCGACAGCGGCGAGCCCTGGCGCGAGGCGGTGGCGACCATGGCCGGGAACAGGTTGTTGAACTGGTAGCGGTTGCCCAGCTGGGTGAGGCCGTCGGTGCGGCTCAGGGCGTCCAGGCGCTGGCGCTGTTCCAGCAGTTGCAGCTCCAGTTCCACGGTGCCCAGGTATTCGCGGTGGCTGCGTGACAGCGCCAGCACCAGGTAGCTGAGGTAGAAGGCCAGGGTCACCAGCTCGGCCCGCTGCGGCTCGGGGTGGATGCCCAGGGCGATCAGGCCCGGCAGGTAGAGCAGCAGGATGGCGACCACGGCGCGGCGCCGGCGCATGGCGAAGTTGAAGGCCATGGCGGTGCTGAAGGCGATGGTGCTGAGGGTGGCGATGATCCGCGAGTCGGCGAAGTCGGGGGTCAGCAGCACCCAGGCGTGGGCCAGGCCCCAGGCCAGGCACGTGGCGAGGATCAGCGTCCAGTGGCGGTTGAGCCAGCCCAGCAGCTCCAGCTCCGAGCCGTTCTTCGGCGGCACGTGGAGGATGCGCGCGGCCAGCATCAGGCCGAAGAACAGGGTGCCGGCGAGGCCGAGGCCGAGGTAGTGCAGGGGCGTGGCGCTGAACAGCCAGGCGAGCAGCCAGGCCAGCAGGTAGTAGAGGCCGCCGAGGCGCGTGCGGATGCGGGTGTCCTGGATCTCGCGCCAGAGGGCGAAACCCTCGGGGTGTTGCGGCAGCTCTGCGTCAGTCATGTGCTGTGATCACAAATACGGCTGGATCGGCAGAGCTTATCGCGTTCCTCGGCCGATAGCAGCACATGGCTATCGCAGTTCGTCAGCCGCGGCGGATCATCCACACGCCGCCGATGATCAGCACCATCCCGGCGATCTTGCCGAGGCTGATGGGCGCCTCGCGGTAGCCGACCCAGCCGTAGTGGTCGAGCACCAGGGCCATGCTCAGCTGGCCGGCGAGGACCAGGGCCATGAACAGCATGGCGCCGATGCGGGGGCCGGCGAAGGCGGCGGTGGCGATGAACACGGCGCCCAGCAGGCCACCGCTCCAGTGCCACCAGGTGAGCCCCTTGAGCGCGGCGAAGCTGGGCAGCTCGCGCTGCACGGCGGCCACGGCGAAGAGCGCCAGGGTGCCCACCAGGAAGGAAATCAGCGCGGCGCTCATGACGCTGGAAACCTGCTTCGACAGCAGGCCGTTGATGCCGGCCTGCAACGGCAGGAAGGCACCGGCGATGAAGGGCAGGGCGAGCAGCCACCAGGCACTGGGCATGGGTATCTCCTGTTTTCGGGGGGCGCACAGTATGCCGCCCGCCCCCCGGGCTGTCGCCCGTCAGCGCATCAGGGCCACTGCATCTCGCCCTTGAGCACCTTGGCGCTGAGCTCCAGGTCGGCCTCGCCGGCCAGGCCCGGGTAGCGCTTCTTCATGGCGGCGATCAGCGCGGCGGCGTCCTTGGCCTTGGGCAGTTCCTGCTCCAGCGCCTTCAGGTAGTCGCGGGTGAAGCGCAGGTCGTCGAGACCGGCGGCGCGTTCGCCCAGGTAGTGGCCGGGGATCACCTGCTCGGGCTTCTGCGCTTCGATGCGGTCCAGCGCGGCGATCCAGTTGCGGCGCGATTCGGCGCTCTGCGAGTCGGCGGTCCACACGTGCATGTTGCCGCTCACCAGTACGCCGCCCAGCTGGGTGCGCAGCGAGGGCACCCACAGGCTGGTGTGGGCCGGGTCGGCGCTGTCCAGGCCGATCACCTGGATGTGCTGGCCTTCCAGCTCCAGGCTGTCGCCTTCCAGCGGCTTCGGCACCACCAGGGCCTTGGGTGCGCCGTCCTTGAGGATCGGGCCCCAGTAGGCGAGCTTCAGGTCCTTGGTGGCCTGGATGTGCTCGATGGTCGGCGCGGTGGCCAGCACCTTGGCCTCGGGGAAGGCGCGCAGCAGGGTGTCCAGGCCGAAGTAGAAGTCCGGGTCGCCGTGGCTGATGAAGATGGTGGTCAGGCGCTTGCCGCTGGCCTGGATGCGGCGCACCAGTTCGTCGGCCTCGTGGCTGGAGAACTGCGCGTCCACCAGCAGGGCGTCGTGCTTGCCGAGGATCAGCGACGAGGTGACCGGGAACACGGCCTTGTCGCCGGGGTTGTAGACCTGCAGTTGCAGGGGCTGGGCCAGGGCGCTGCCGGTGGCGGCGATCAGGGCGGCGCCGGCCAGCAGGCGGCGCAGGGAAGCGAAGGGGGCCATTGCGAAAATCCTCGATGGAAGAGGTGCCCAGGATAGTTGCTCGTAATGCAGCTAAAAACGCCATAATCCGCACTTGTTTGTTGCATATTCCGAGCGTTCTTATGGACCGGATAACCGCCATGCGGGTCTTCGTCGAGGTGGTGGAGCGGGGCAGCCAGACCGCCGCCGCCGAAGCCCTGGAAATGTCACGGGCGATGGTCTCGCGCCATCTCGCCGCGCTCGAGGAGTGGGCCGGCGCGCGCCTCCTGCATCGCAGCACCCGGCGCCTGAGCCTGACCGGCACCGGTGAGCAGATGCTGCCGCAGTGTCGCGAGCTCTGCGCCCTGGCCGAGGCCATGCAGCACCTGGGCCGGGACAGCCGCGAGGCGCCGCGCGGGCGCTTGCGCGTCACCTGCAGCCAGTCCTTCGCGCAGGCCTGGCTGGTGCACGAGATCGGCCGCTTCCAGGTGCACTGCCCGGGCGTGAGCGTCGACCTGCTGGTCAGCAGCCAGGCGGTGAACCTGATCGAGGAGCGCGTGGACCTGGCGCTGCGCATCACCAACCAGCTCGACCCCAACCTGGTGGCCCGCAAGCTCGCCACCTGCCGCTCGGTGGTCTGCGCCACCCCGGCCTACCTCGCCCGCCATGGCTTGCCGCGCAGCCCCGAGGACCTCGCCCGGCACAACTGCCTGACCTACTCCTTCTTCGGCCGCAGCCTCTGGGCCTTCTTCCGCGACGGCGAACCCTGCGCGGTGCCGGTGGACGGCAGCCTCAGCGCCAATGAGTCCATGGTGCTGCTGGAGGCCACCCTGGCCGACCAGGGCATCAGCCTGCAGCCACGCTACTCGGTGGCCGCGCACCTGCGCTCCGGTGCCCTGGTCCCCCTGCTGCCGGGCTACGAGCCCCAGGAGCTGGGCATCTACGCCCTCTATGGCACCCGCCGGCAGATGCCCACGGCCCTGCGCCTGCTGCTCGACCACCTGGCCGAACGCCTGCAGGACGACCCCGACTGGGACCTGTGAGCCTGCGCGCCCCGGGCTACGTTACGAGTGGTGCCGGGGCAGGGCTTTTCTGTGGGAGCGGATTCATCCGCGAAAGGAGCCGCCGGGTTGCACCCGGCCTAGGTCCAGGTGCGTGCGCTGGTGGCTTTCGTCGGATGGCCTGGAGCGAAGCGAAACCCCTCGAGCGGAGCGGCCGGCTGCCCCTAGAGCCTCGCCGCCAATTCCGCGCCTTCGCGTATCGCCCGCTTGGCGTCCAGCTCACCGGCACGGCGGGCGCCGCCGATCAGGTGCAGGCGCAGGTGGTCCGAGCCCTGCACCGGTTGCAGCTCGCACAGCGGCTCCTGGCCGGCGCAGATCACCACGTTATCCACAGGCAGCACCTGTTCCCGGCCCTCGATCTCGATGTGCAGGCCGTCGTTGTCGATGCGCCGGTAGGCGACCCCGCCGAGCATGTGCACGCCATTGCGCGCCAGGTGGGCGCGGTGCACCCAGCCGCTGGTCTTGCCCAGGCCGCTGCCGAGGGCGCCGGGCTTGCGTTGCAGCAGCCAGATTTCCCGCTGCGGCTTGGCCGGCTCGGCTGCCACCAGGCCGCCCGGCGTGCTGCCGCCCAAGTCGATGCCCCACTCCGCGCGCCACCGCTCCGGGCTGGGGCTCCGCTCGTGAAGCAGGTAGGCGGCGAGGTCGAAGCCGATGCCACCCGCGCCGATCAGCGCCACTTGCGGGCCCACCGGGGCGCCCTGCAGCACCTGCAGGTAGCTCAGCACCTTGGCATGGTGGATGCCCTCGATGGCCGGCAGGCGCGGGCGCACGCCGGTGGCGACTATCACGTCGTCGTAGTGGCCGCTGAGCTCGCCGGGGGCGATGCGCCGGCCCAGCACCAGCTCCACGCCCAGGCGCTGCAGGCGGGTGCGGAAGTAGCGCAGGGTCTCGTCGAACTCTTCCTTGCCGGGAATGCGCCGGGCCAGGTTGAACTGCCCGCCGATGGTGTCGGCGGCCTCGAACAGGGTGACCCGGTGCCCGCGCTCGGCGGCGACGCAGGCGGCGGAAAGCCCCGCCGGGCCCGCACCGACCACGGCGATGCGCTTGTGCTGGCGGGCGCGGGAATAGCGCAGCTCGGTCTCGTGGGCGGCGCGCGGGTTGACCAGGCAACTGGCGCGGCGGTTGGCGAAGGCGTGGTCGAGGCAGGCCTGGTTGCAGGCGATGCAGGTGTTGATTTCGTCACCCCTGCCGGCGGCGGCCTTGGCCACGAACTGCGGGTCGGCCAGCAGCGGGCGGGCCATGGACACCAGGTCCGCCTGGCCGCTGGCGACGATGGCGTCGGCCAGCTCCGGGGTGTTGATGCGGTTGCTGGCGATCAGCGGGATGCGCAGCTCCTTGCGCAGCCGCGCGGTGACCTCGACGAAGGCGCCGCGGGGCACCGAGGTGACGATGGTCGGCACCCGCGATTCGTGCCAGCCGATGCCGGTGTTGAGCAGGGTGAGGCCGGCGTCCTGCAGGGCGAGGGCGATTTCGCGCACCTCGTCCCAGGTGTTGCCGCCGTCCACCAGGTCCAGCAGCGACAGGCGATAGCCGAGGATGAAGCGCTCGCCGGCCATGCGGCGGATGCGCCGGACGATCTCCAGCGCGAGGCGCATGCGGTTTTCCAGGCTGCCGCCCCAGCGGTCGCGGCGCTGGTTGGTGCGCGGGCAGAGGAACTGGTTGAGCAGGTAGCCCTCGCTGCCCATCACCTCGACGCCGTCGTAGGCCGCCGCCTTGGCCAGGCGCGCACAACGCACGAAGGCGCGGATGGTCTTCTCGATGCCGCGCTCGCTCAGCTCCCTCGGGGCGAACCAGCTGATGGGCGACTTGAGCGGCGAGGCCGAGACCACCAGCGGGTGGTAGCCATAGCGCCCGGCATGGAGGATCTGCAACAGGATGCGCCCGCCCTCGGCGTGCACCGCCTGGGTCAGGCGCCGGTGGGCGGGCACCTCCATGCCGCCGGTGAGGCTGCTGCCCAGGGGCAGCAACCAGCCCTCGCGGTTGGGCGCGAAGCCGCCGGTGATGATCAGCCCGACGCCGCCCCGGGCGCGCTCGCGGTAGTAGGCGGCGAGCTTGCCGAAGTCCCACAGGCGGTCTTCCAGCCCGGTGTGCATCGAGCCCATCACCACGCGGTTGCGCAGCTGGACGAAGCCGAGGTCGAGGGGAGACAGCAGATGCGGGTAGGGCGATGGGCTGTGCATGGGGCGCCGTCTGCAAGGGGAACGGACCCTCACGATAGAAAGATGCGTGGGCGCGGTGAACGGCCCGGCTGACGGCATCGCCAGGCATTTCGGTCAAGGGTGGCTGTGCCCGGCGTCTTCACTCAGGTGGTAGCGGATGATCTCGTCGATGTCCCGATTGGCTCGCGCCCCTGATTGGATTGGGCTGGCGGAGGCCTCCGCACTCATCCGGCGAGGAGCCGGACAATGTTCCCCAGCCCGAACAGCAGGATGACCGCTACCCACAGGCATTTGCAGACGAACGGGAAGCGGCGGGGGCGGAGTTGCAGCAGTTGCCCCCTGACGAACATCGGGTCGAGTGCGATGGCGCTGAACAGGGCGATGATGGCCAGCCATTCACAGAGGCTGCGCACCACCATGGACGGGCTTTCGAGGGCGGCGATGAACGGCAGGGTGATCAGCGCGTAGGTCAGGGCGAAGCCGAGAAGGCAGAGCACCGAGACGCGCTGCCTGAGGTTGAGGGAGTTCCATTCCAGCATGGCCACGATCCTTGCCTGTGAGAGGGCAGCGGATCATAGGTGATGTCGCGGCAGCGATGGTCGGCACCGATTCATTTTTCTGCGTCAGCACCTCACTTGGCTTTCGATCTCAGCCCCTCACCGGCCCGCCTTCATCGCCACCCTGTATCCCGCCCGCTTCATGCATGGCCGCCGTGGCGCGGCCGAGGATGGCGCCGACCACCTCGTCCTTGCCGTCGGTGTAGGCGTCGCGGTCGGTGGGGAAGCGCTCGGCGAGGTCGCGCTTGACCCGGGCGTATTCGGCGGCGTCCTCGGGGTGGTTGCGCAGGTGGTCGCGGAACAGCAGGTGGCGCACGGCGTTGGCCTGGGTCATCACGTGGACGTGGTGGGTACGGCCCCTGCCCCTGGGGGGCATGCCCTTGACGAAGAACATGCGGTCGGTGGCCGGGTTGTCGCGCCAGAACTGGTAGCCGAGCGCTTCCAGCGGGGCGACCAGGCGCTGCCAGTCGTAGCCGGGCGGGGGCAGCAGGAGGATGTCGATCACCGGCTTGGCGGCGAGGCCGGGGACCGAGGTGCTGCCGAAGTGCTCCAGGCGCATGCCCTGGATCGCCAGGGCGTCGCTGATGGCGGTGGCTTCCTCGCGGTAGCGGCGGGGCCAGTCGGGGTCCGGGTCGACCACCTCGATGCGGTCGCTGTCTGCATTGCTCCAGTGGGTGCCGTCGAAGGTGGGTTCATCGGCTGGCGGGGTCATCCCTGTTCCTGGCATGGCGTTCAGTCGCTCGGGGTCAGTGCGCGGTCCATCAGCACCAGGGCGACGCGACGGCCGTCCGGGTCCTGGCGCTCGGCGATGCCGTTGAGCTGGTAGCCCAGGCGGGCATAGAGCAGCAGCCCGGCGGCGTTGGCGTTGAAGCAGGAGATGCGCAGGCGGGTGGCGTGGTAGTGCTCGCGGGCGAGGTTCTCCATGACGCCGACCAGGTACTGGGCCACGCCGTGGCCCCGCGCCCAGGGCGCGACCATGAGGTTGCCGAGGGCGCAGAAGTCGTTGTGCTGCCACTGGTAGAAGTTGGCGAAGCCGGCGACGCGGCCCTCCAGCAGCACCACGGTGTTGTCGCGGCGCTCGGCCATCACGGCGGCGAGCTGGCCGACGGTGAGCGGCCAGATGCCCTTGGGGTAGCAGAAGAACAGTTCGTCGCGGTCCTGGGGGAAGCCGACGACCTCGTCGAGATCGGCGGCCTGGGCGGGGCGGTGGCTGAGTGCGGTCATCGGTGCTCGGTCATTGCGGAGGGTATTGGGCGAGGACCTTGGCGACGGTCTCGCGGATCGCGGCTTCGCGTTCGGCCGGGGTCGGCGGGTCGGTGCGCATGATCTGCCCGGCGCTGCCACGCCAGACCAGCTTGCCGTCCTTGCCGTCGTAGAGGTCGACCTGGAGGGTGGCGACCTTGTAATCGTAGGTGCGCGTCTCGGTCATCGCCGGGCCGCCCCAGTAGTTGCCCCAGTAACCGCCCCAGTAGCCGCCGTAGCCGGTGGTCACCTGCTGCTGGCGATCGTCGACGATCAGCCAGCTCTGCACCTTGAGGTCCCCGGCCGCGCCGTTGGCGGCGGGACGCAGGCCGCGCTGGTCGAGCTGCTGGGCCACGGCCTCGCGGATGCGCTGCTCGGTGAGGTCGCTCTTGATGCGCGGGTCGTCGGGGCTGTACTGCAGCGCGGGCTCCTTCCAGCTCCAGCTGCGGTAGGCGGCGAAGTCGCGGTTGCGGTCGAAGTCGCGGTTGATCTCGTAGCTCTGGCAGGCGGCCAGGAGCAGGAGGGCGGAAGCGATGAACAGACGGCGGAACATGGTTGGCTCTCCTCTGCCGGAATCACTATCCAAGCGCAAGCCAGAGCGGCCGGCAAGAAGATTTCGTGCAGGCCGGCAATGGCGTGCATGTGGATCGTTACGGCGCGCGGCGGTTCCGTTTTTCGGGCCGCGAAGCGGTGGTCGGGTCGCCGTAACGGCTCAGCGCGGCGGGTAGTTCTCCAGGGCTTCCCTGATGGCTTCGCGCAGCGCGGTGGTGCGGTCGCTGCGGCTGCCGCTGGCGTCGCTCTCGGCGCTGCCGCTCCACACCGGCTGGTTGTCGCGGGCGTCGTAGAACTCCAGGTAGACCACGGCCACTTCCTGCTCGTAGGTGCGCACCAGGGGCACGGTGGCCCAGGCGCCGTACTGGTCGCGGTAGGGGCCGTTGCCGTAGTAGGCGCCGCTGGAGTCGTTGTACTGGCGCAGGCGCTTCTCGAAACGCAGGCTGGCGGCGACCTTGAGGTCGGCGGCGGCGGGCTCGCGGGATTGGCGCAGGCCGTGCTGGTCGAGGCCGGAGTTGACGATGTCGACCATCTGCTCCGGCGTCGCCCAGCTGTTGCCGGCGGGCAGGCGGCCGTTGAGCCAGGTCCAGTTGCGGTAGCGACCGAAGTCGCGCGGCGGCGCCGGGTAGGCGGAGCGGTCGAAGGTGGTGGCCGCCTCCGGCGGGGCCGGCGGCATCGGCCTGGATTCGGCCTTGTAGGGGTTGGCGCTCTGGCAGCCGGCGAGGGCCAGCAGGGCGAGGGCGGTGAATGCAGGAAGGGCAGTGCGTTTCATGGGGCCTCCGTCGAGGCGAGCCCGCAGCGGGCTCTCTTATTGGGGTCTGCAGATCCAGTGCAGGTACCGCCCCAACCCCATGAAGCTCGGGTGGCGACGGTGGGCCAGCTCCATTTCCAGTAGGTCGACCAGCTCGGCCTTGGCCTGGAATTCACTCGGCATGTAGTCATGGAAGACCCGCACGCCGCTCCGGGTTTCGACCTGCCACAGGCCGTCGAGTTGCCCGGCCAGCTCCCTCGGGTCCAGCGGCTGTTGCGGGGTCAGGCTCTGGCCTTCGCCGGCGAAGCGGTTGCGCCGCAGCTTGCGGAAATGCCCCTTGAGCAGGTTGCGGTAGATCAGCGCATCACGATTGTAGAACGCCAGGGACAACCAGCCGCCCGGCGCCGTCAGCTGGTGCAGCACGGGGAGGATGGCGTGGGGCTCGGCGAGCCATTCCAGCACGGCGTGGCAGAGCACCAGGTCATAGGGCTCGGTGAGCTGGCCGAGCAAGTCCTGCCAAGGCGCCTGGATGAAGGTGGCCTCGACGCCGGCCTCGGCGAAGCGCGCACGGGCGCCTTCGAGCATGGGCTCGGCGGGTTCGGCGAGGGTCACCTGGTGGCCGCGCTGGGCCAGCCACAGGCTCATGTGGCCGAGGCCGGCGCCGACATCCAGCACCCGCAGCGGGCGTTCGGGCAGGGTCTCGGCGAGGTCGGCCTGGAGCACCGCCAGGCGGATGGCGCCCTTGGCGCCGCCATAGATCTTCTCGGCGAAGCGCGTGGCGAGTTCGTCGAAGTGGCGGTCGTCGGGAGTCGGGGCGCTCATCGGACGAAGCGCCTCTCGCTGTCGGCCAGCTTGGCGCGGACCGCCTGCTCCATGTCGATGCCCAGTTCGCTGCACATCAGCAGCAGGTAGAGGACGATGTCGCCCACTTCCTGGCCGGCGTGTTCGAGCGTGTCGGCGGGCAGCTGGCGGGACTGGTCCTCGCTCAGCCACTGGAAGATTTCCACCAGTTCGGCCATCTCGACGCTGGCGGCCATGGCCAGGTTCTTCGGGCTGTGGAATGGCCGCCAATCGTTGTGGTCACGGATGGCGTGCAGGCGTTGGGTCAGTTCTGCGAGGTTCATGCGGCTCTCCTGGAGCCGCATAGCTTGGTGCGGCGGCTGGCGCCGCGCAAGCGTCGGCCGTCAGCCCTGCAGCGGGCTCCAGCTGCCGGCCATGTGCGGCAGGTCGTCCTTGCCGCGCAGAGCGAACTGGCCCAGGGCGGCGGGCGCGCTGGCCAGCAGGCGCACCTCGGCGGGCAGCAGCACCGGCTTCTGGAAGCGCACCTCCACTTCGTAGCCGGCATCGGGCAGGCGCGAGGCGAGGGCGGCCAGGGTGCGCGCCTTGTTCCACAGGCCGTGGGCGATGGCGCGGGGGAAGCCGAACAGCTTGGCGGTGGGCGCCGAGAGGTGGATGGGGTTGTAGTCGCCGGCGACCCTGGCGTAGCGCCGTCCGATGTCCGCCGGGGCGCGCCAGTGGTCGATCTCTTCCAGCGCCAGGGCCTCGCTTTCCGCACGCTCGGGGGCGTTGCCATCGAGGCGCATGCCGCGGAAGAGGATGCGGCTGTCGCCTTCCCAGAGCAGGCCTAGCTGGTCTTCCAGGCGGGTGATCAGGCTGAAGGTCACGCCCTTGTCATGGGGGCGCAGGCCTTCCACCGCGACGCTGACGCGGAAGGGCCCGAGGCCGCCGAGGGTGCGCAATACGCGGATACGATTCTCCAGGTGCACCAGGCCCAGCAGCGGGAAGGGGAAGCGCTTGTCGGTGAGCAGCTGCATCTGCAGCGGGAAGGCGAGGATGTGCGGGTAGGTGGGCGGCAGCTGGCCGTTGTCCTTGAAGCCGCAGACCTGCCGGTAGCGCGCCAGGTGCCGGGCGTCCACGTCCACCTGGCTGCGCAGGCCGAGGTCCGGCAGGGTGCGGCCGGTGGCGCCACGGCGCAGGGCTGCGCGGGCGAACAGGCCGGGCAGGGCGGGTGGTGCGGGCAGGTCGAGCCAGTCGGTGGCCATGGGCAGTCTCCTCGTTGCGGACCGGTGCAGCTTAGCCGCCCGCAGGCGGGGTGCATTGGCCGTGGGGCAGGGGGCGCTGGCAGGCGAGTCAATCCGTCTGCAATCGCTATCCGCGCCTTGAGCGGGGGGCCTGAAGATGCATAAGATGGCCCCCGCCCCGCATAACAAGAATATTCAGAAAATGATGCGTGATCTGACCGACGACGTGGCGCTGATGCGCCCGGTGATCGACGCCCTGCGAGCCAGCGGTGCCGACCCTGACAAGGTGCTGGTGCGTGTCGGCCTGCCGCCGGGCGGGCTGCCCGCCGGCCGCTTCCCCCATGCGGCGCAGACCCAGTTCTGGAAGGCCGCCGCCGAGGAGTGCGCCGAGGAACACGTCGGCCTGCACCTGGCCGGTCACCTGCCGGCCTTCCACGGGCTGCTGCTCGAATACCTCTTCCTCTCCAGCGAGACCTTCGGCGAAGGCCTGCGCCATGCGCTGCGCTACGTGCGCCTGCTGTCCGACACCCTCAACGCGCGCCTGGAGGTCGAGGGTGAGCGCGCCGTGCTGTCCCTGGGCCAGGACGCCAGCATCAACCGCCACTTCCCGGAGATGCTCGCCGGCGCGGTGATCCGCCTGTTCGACGCCCTTACCGAGGGCGATTTCAAGGCCTGCGAAGTGCAGCTGATGCACACCGAGGGCGCGGCCGCCGAGCGTTACCTGGCGGTGTACGGCTGCCCCGCGCGCCTCGGCGCCGAGCGCTACGCGCTGGTGTTCGATGCCGCCGTGCTGGACAAACCCTCGCGCCACGCCGCCCCGGAACTGCTGCGCATGCACGAATCCCTGGCCCGTCGCCAACTGGCCGAAGTGGAACGCCTGGACCTGGTGCGCAAGGTGCGCGAGCTGATCGGCGAACTGCTGGTAGACGGCGGCGCCACCCTGGAACAGGTCGCCGCCCGCCTCAACATGCCCGCCCGCCGCCTGCGCGAACGCCTGGCCATGGCCGGCGTGCGCTTCAACGACCTGGTCACCGACTACCGCTGCCGGCTGGCCAAGGAACTGCTGCTGAAAACCGACGAGCGCATCGAAGTGATAGTCGAGCGCACCGGCTTCTCGGAACCGAGCACCTTCTACCGCGCCTTCAAGCGCTGGGTGGGGGAGACGCCGGTGGAGTTCCGGCGACGGGGGAGGCCAGTGGGGAACTAGCTACAAGCGGCAAGTTTCAAGCCGCAAGCAAGGGCCGCGCGTAGGGTGGGCTTCAGCCCACCGGTTAAACCGCAACATCAAAGCCGGGCACAGGTCCCGGCTTTTTCTTGTCGCTTGTCGCTTGCAACTTGAAGCTTGCAGCTGACGTCAGGCCCCCAACAAACTTTGCCCACACACCCGCATCACCTGCCCGGTCAGCGACCCCGAGCTGGGCTGGGCGAACCAGGCCACGGCTTCGGCGACGTCCTGGGGCAGGCCGCCCTGGCTCATGGAGTTCATGCGGCGGCCGGCTTCGCGGATGGTCAGGGGGATGGCGGCGGTCATCTGGGTCTCGATGAAGCCCGGGGCGACGGCGTTGATGGTGATGCCGCGCTTGGCCAGGGACGGGGCCCAGGCCTGTGCCAGGCCGATCACGCCGGCCTTGCTCACCGCGTAGTTGGTCTGGCCCATGTTGCCGGCGATGCCGCTGATGGAGGCGATCAGCACCACGCGGCCGTTGTCGTGCAGCTTGCCGGCGTCGAGCAGGGCCTGGGTCAGCACCTGCGGGGCGTTGAGGTTGACGTTGATCACCGAGTCCCAGAAGGCGTCGCTCATCTTCGCCAGGGTCTTGTCGCGGGTGATGCCGGCGTTGTGCACCACGATGTCGAGGCCGTCCGGCAGCGCTGCCACCAGCTGCGCGGCGGCGCCGGCGGCGCAGATGTCCAGGGCGATGCCGCGCCCGCCCAGGCGTGCGGCCAGGGCGTCGAGGGATTCCTTGGCCTGGGGCACGTCCAGCAGCACCACCTCGGCGCCGTCACGGGCGAGGGTTTCGGCGATGGCCGCGCCGATGCCGCGCGAGGCGCCGGTGACCAGTGCCTTCAGGCCATTGAGCGGGCGGCTCCAGTCCTTGACCTGGGCGCTGCTGGCCGAGAGGCGCAGCACCTGGCCGGAAACGTAGGCGCTCTTGGGCGAGAGGAAGAAGCGCAGGGCGCCTTCGAGCTGGTCCTCGGCACCCTTGCCGACGTACACCAGCTGCACGTTGCCGCCGCGGCGGATCTCCTTGCCCAGGGAACGGGTGAAGCCTTCCAGCGAGCGCTGCACGGCGGCGGCCACGGTGTCCTTCAGCGACTCCGGCGGGCGGCCCAGGACCACCACGCGCGGGCACTTGCCCAGGCCCTTGAAGGCCGGCTGGAAGAAGTTGCGCAGCTCGATCAGTTGCTCGAAACGGGTCAGGCCGCTGGCGTCGAACACCAGCGCCTTGAGTTTGGGGCCGTGCTCGGCGGTCCAGCGGGCCAGGCCGAAGCGGCCCTCCTCGGCGGCGAAGGACTGGTCGGTGAGCTTGTTCAGCACGGTGCTGGCGGCTTCGGCCAGGGCCCCTTCACCCCCCAGCAGCAGGGCGCCATCCACCGGCCGGGTGCGGCCCGCCATCCAGCGCTCCAGGCGCATCGGCGCGGGCAGCCCGAGGGCGCCGACCAGGCGTCGGCCGGCATTGGAGTTGGCGAAGGCGAGATAACGGTCGGACATGGGGGCAGGCTCCTGCACGCATAAGAAGTGGGGCTCACTCTACGCAGACAACACAATCGCGCAATTGACCGTGTTGACCACTCTGTTGGCAAGGCGGCCAATGCGACGGCCAGGCGGGCGGCTAGTCTTGTGGCCAACGTTGCGCACCGCAATCCATTCCCCAGGCAAGGAGTCACCCATGACCCAGCTGCGCCGGGTCGCCATCGTCGGCGGCAATCGCATTCCGTTCGCCCGTTCCAACACGGTGTACGCCACCGCCACCAACCAGCAGATGCTCACCAGCGCACTGGAAGGCCTGGTGGAGCGCTACAACCTGCACGGCGAGCGCATCGGCGAGTTCGTCGCCGGTGCCGTGCTCAAGCATTCCCGTGACTTCAACCTGGCCCGCGAATGCGTGCTGGGTTCGCGCCTGGCCCCGGAGACCAGCGCCTACGACATCCAGCAGGCCTGCGGCACCGGCCTGGAGGCCGCCATCCTGGTGGCCAACAAGATCGCCCTCGGGCAGATCGACAGCGGCATCGCCGGCGGCGTCGACACCACCTCCGATGCGCCCATCGGCGTGCACGAGGAGCTGCGCAAGATCCTCCTGGAGGCCAACCGCGGCAAGACCACCGGCGACAAGATCAAGAGCCTGCTCAAGGTGCGCCCGCGCCACCTGGCGCCGCACATCCCGCGTAACGGCGAGCCGCGCACCGGGCTGTCCATGGGCGAGTCCTGCGAGCTGATGGCGCAGACCTGGTCCATCCCGCGTGACGAGCAGGACGCCCTGGCCGTGGCCAGCCACCAGAAGCTCGCCGCGGCCTATGCCGAAGGCTGGCAGAACGACCTGCTGACCCCCTTCCTCGGCCTGACCCGCGACCAGAACCTGCGCGCGGACATCAACCCGGAGAAGCTCGCCACCCTCAAGCCGGTGTTCGAGAAGGGGCCGCGCGGCACCCTGACCGCCGCCAACTCCACCCCGCTCACCGACGGCGCCTCGGTGGTGCTGCTGGCCAGCGAGGAGTGGGCCAAGGCACGCGGCCTGCCGATCCTCGCCTACTTCAAGGACGGCGAGGCGGCGGCGGTGGATTTCGTCAGCGGCAAGGAAGGGCTGCTGATGGCGCCGGTCTACGCCGTACCGCGCCTCCTGGCACGCAATGGCCTGACCCTGCAGGACTTCGACTACTACGAGATCCACGAGGCCTTCGCCGCCCAGGTGCTCTGCACCCTCAAGGCCTGGGAAGACGCCGACTACTGCAAGACCCGCCTCGGCCTCGACCAGCCGCTGGGCTCGATCGACCGCAGCAAGATGAACGTCAAGGGCAGCTCCCTGGCCGCCGGCCACCCCTTCGCGGCCACCGGCGGGCGCATCGTCGCCAACCTGGCGAAGCTGCTTTCGGTGGCGGAAAAGGGGCGCGGGCTGATCTCGATCTGCGCCGCAGGCGGTCAGGGTGTGACCGCGATCCTCGAAAAGTAATCCAATACCCGTGGCCGCAATTCATCGCTGGCCGCGTGATGTAAGCAACTCCGTGATTTAGGGCGGCCCACTGGTTGGGCCGCCCTTTTTTTCGCCCGTTTTTCGAGGGCGCACGCGCTGCAGGTTGGCACCGAGCGCAGCGAGGCCCAACGGTGCGATGCCCGGGCCAGCCTGCGTCAGGCGGCGCTTGCCTGCGCCCTGGCCAATGCGTGGCCGCGACTGGCGTAGCGCTCGGCCATCACCGAGCAGACGATCAGCTGCATCTGGTGGTAGAGCATGATCGGCAGCAGGATCAGGCCCAGCGCCGGGTTGGCGCCGAAGATGATCGCCGCCATGGGCGCGCCGGCCGCCAGGGATTTCTTGGTGGCGCAGAACACCGCCGCGATCTCGTCCTCATGGTTGAAGCCCAGCGCCCGTGCCGAACGGGTGGTGGCCCAGAGCATCGCCGCCAGCAGCAGGGCGCTGCCGACGAAGGCGATGACCAGGGTGGCCGGCCCCTGCTGCTGCCAGATGCCGCCGGCCACCGAATCGCTGAACGAGGCGAACACCAGCAGCAGGATCACCAGCTTGTCGAACACCGCCGTGTAGCGCTTGTAGCGGGCGAAGAACCTGCCCCACAGCGGGCGCAGCGCCTGGCCCAGCACCAGCGGCAGGAGCAGCAGCAGGCTCAGGTCGATCAGCGTCTCGCCCAGGTCGATGCCGCCGTTGGCGTCGGCCACCAGGCTGATCAGCCAGGGCGTGAGGAACACCCCCAGCAGGCTCGACAGGCTGGCGTTGAGGATCGCCGCCGGTACGTTGCCGCCCGCGCTGCCGGTCAGCGCCACCGAGGAGGAGATGGTCGAGGGCAGGGCGCAGAGGTAGAAGAAGCCCAGCATCAGCGCTGGCGGCAGGTGCGTGCCGAACAACCGGTCCACCGCCAGCCAGGCCAGCGGGAACAGGGCGAAGGTGAACACCTGCACCATGATGTGCAGGCGCCAGTTGCTCAGGCCCTTGCGGATCTGCTCGGTGGACAGGTTGATCCCGTGCAGGAAGAACACCAGGAACACCCCGGCGTTGATCAGGCTCTCGGCATGCAGCGCGCCGCCGTGGCGGCCGATGTCCGGGAACAGCCAGGCCAGCGCCACGGCCAGCAGCATGCCGCCGAGGAACCAGTCGGTGACCAGGCGCTTGAGGGGTTTGAGTGCCGACATGGAACCTCCGGGCAGCCGATGGGATTGAGGCGGCAGGTTAACGGGCGCACAATCCGGCCGTCTAACGACAGCGGATCAGAAGATGTCGCCAAACGGACAGCTCGACCTGCAACGCAGCATCCCCGACCTCAGCGCGTTGCCCCGACCCCTCTACGCCCGTGCGGAAAGCCTGCGCGCCGGCTCCTGGACGGCGCGCCACAGCCATGACTGGGTGCAGCTCTCCTACGCCATCAGCGGCGTGCTCGGGGTGCACACCGCCGCCGGCAGCTTCTTCGCCCCGCCGCATTGGGCGATCTGGGTGCCGGCGGGCCTGGAGCACGAGGTGGTCACCTCCATGCATGCCGAGATGCGCAGCCTCTACGTGCGCCGCGACGCCTGCACCTGGGCGCCGGACCACTGCCGGGTGCTGGAGGTGACGCCGCTGGCGCGTGAGCTGATCAAGGGCTTCTGCGAACTGCCGGTGGAATACCCCGAGGGCGACAGCCCCGAAGCCCGCCTGGTGGCGGTGCTGCTGGACCAGCTGCGTGCCCTGCCGGAGGCGGGCTTCTCCCTGCCCATGCCCAGCGAGCCGCGCCTGCTGCGCCTGTGCAACGAACTGGTGGCCCAGCCCGACCTGGCCCGCCCCCTCAGCGAATGGGCCGGCCTGCTCGCCACGTCGGAAAAGACCCTGATGCGCGCCTTCCAGCGCGAGACCGGGCTCAGTTTCCGCCAATGGCGCCAGCGCCTGCGCCTGCTCGCCGCCCTGCAACCGCTGGAGCAGGGCGACAGCGTCACCCAGGTCGCCCTCGGCAGCGGCTACGACTCGCCCTCGGCCTTCATCGCTGCCTTCAAGGGCTTGTTCGGGGTGACGCCGGGTGAGCTGTTCCGCTGACGCCGCCCGCTCCGTCTCACGGAAGTCCATGCGCACCACGTCGTGATGCGTGGACGAAGAAAGTTGTAGCAGCCGCCAACGCCCCTCCAGGAGGCCGAACGGAGTCGTTGCGCCGGGGGACGAGCGGCATGGATGCCGCGAGAGGCGCGCCAGGCCATGGATGGCCCATCGCGTCGGCCCCCAGACGCCACTTGTGGCGAACGCACTTCAGTGCGGCCCGAAGGGCGAGCGTAGCGAGTAACGACGATGGAGTGAGGGCACCCGACGCAGTCGGGCCGGATGATGGGGCAAGCCCTTTTGGTTCCTTTTGGGTGGTTCGGCACCCCGACGATTGTCAAAAGGGACTCGCCCGGGTGGGCGAAACCAGAAGCATCACCAGCGCTCGGCAATCAGCTGGGCTCAATCTCCTAGCAACACTTAACGCAGACAGAGCCATGGGTTTCGCTCCGCTCGACCCTCCCTGCGGAGTTGCAGGCGCACCCGGGCGCTCGACTCCACTGAACGCCGGGCCCCGCCTTTCCAACCGCCGGCCGCTGGCTAAGCTGAATTGCGGTGGACGAGCACAAGGACAGACCCATGTTGCGTGTCTCTGTTTGGCTGGTGCTGATGCTGCTGGCGCCCCTGGTGCTGGGCGGGTCCGAGCGGCTCGACTTCGATGCGGGCGAGGCGGCCTGGCTGCAGGACCACCCACGCGTGCGCGTCGGCGTGCCGCGCCATGGCTGGCCGCCGTTCGACCTGGTCGACGCCGACGGCAGCTACCAGGGCATCAGTGCCGACTTCCTGCGCCTGGTGGGGGAGCGCCTCGGCCTGGGCATCGAGCCGGTGCTCTTCGATGACTGGCAGCAGGCCCAGGATGCATTGCGCGAGCGCCGTGTCGATGTCCTGCCATCCATGGCCAAGGTGGCCTCGCGGGAATCCTGGGCGGCCTTCAGCGAGCCCTACCTGGTCAGTACCAGCCTGCTCTTCACCCGTCGCGAGAGTGCGTGGCAGGGGCTGGGCGACCTGGCCGGCAAGCGTGTCGCGGTGGAGCGTGGCTACGCCGTGCAGGGCAAGCTGCGCGAGCGTGCCCCGGGGCTGTTGCTGGTGGAGGCGGCCGACACCGAGGCGGCCTTGCGTGCCGTGTCCTCCGGGCGCGCCGATGCCTACGTGGGCAACATGATCGTCGCCAGCTACCTGATCCGGCAGCTCAACCTGAGCAACCTGGAGCTGCGCGGCGAGTCCGGCCTGGGCAGCAGCCAGCTGCACTTCGCCGTGCGCCGCGACTGGCAGCAGCTGGCCGGGCTGATCGACCACGCCCTGGCCAGCATCGACCGCGAGGAGCGCGAGGCGATCATGGATCGCTGGCTGCCGCCGCTCACCGAGTTCAACTGGCGCAAGGCCGCGGAAGTGGGCTGGCCCTATGCACTGGGGGTGATCGCCCTGGTGGGCTTCGTGCTGCTGTGGAACCGCCGCCTGGCGGTGCAGGTGGAGGAACGCCGCCGCGCCGAGGCCGAGGCGGAACGCCAGCGCAGCACCCTGCTGGCGCTGGTCAACGCCATCCCCGACCCGATCTGGTTCAAGGACGCCGATGGCCGCTACCTTGGCGCCAACCAGGCCTTCGCCGACCTCATCGGCCAGAGCCGCGAGGCACTGCAGGGGCGCACCGATGCCGAACTGCTGCCCACCGAACGGGCGCGCATGCGGCTGATCCAGGACCAGGCGGCGCTGGCCCTGAGCCTGCCGTTCGAGAGCGAGGACTGGGTGGTGCAGCGCGATGGACGCAAGGTGCTGTTCGACACCATCCGTGCCACCTTCCAGGACGACAAGGGCCATTTGCTGGGCCTGGTGGGCGTCAGCCGCGACGTCACCGCGCGCAAGCACAGCGAAGAGGCCCTGGCCCAGGCCAAGGAACTGGCCGAGGAAGCGGCCCGGACGAAGGCCGACTTCCTCGCCAACATGAGCCACGAGATCCGCACCCCGATGAACGCCATCATCGGCATGACCCACCTGGCCCTGCGGGCGAGCCCCGAACCCCGGCAGCGCGAGTACCTAGGCAAGATCCAGCAGGCCAGCCAGCACCTGATGGGGGTGATCAACGACATCCTCGACTTCTCCCGCATCGAGGCCGGCAAGCTGAACATCGAGCGCATCGACTTCGACCTGCAGCAGGTGCTGGAGAACCTCTCCGGGCTGGTCAGCGAGAAGGCCGCCTGCAAGCAGCTGGAACTGGTGTTCAACGTCGACCCGCAATTGCCCCTGCAACTGGTGGGCGACCCGCTGCGCATCGGCCAGATCCTCATCAACTACGCAAACAACGCGGTCAAGTTCACCGAGCAGGGCGAGGTGGAGGTGATCGTCCGCGGCGAGCCGCGTGGCGGGCGCGAGCTGGAGCTGTACCTGGCGGTGCGCGACACCGGCATCGGCCTCGACGCCGAGCAGCAGGGGCGCCTGTTCGAATCCTTCCAGCAGGCGGACAACTCCACCACCCGGCGCTATGGCGGCTCCGGCCTGGGCCTGGCCATCTGCCGGCGCCTGGCCGAGGCCATGGGTGGCGAGGTCGGCGTCGACAGCCGGGTGGGCGTCGGCAGCCTGTTCTGGTGCCGGCTGCCGGTGCAGGTTTCCGCGCGCCAGCCCCACGAGCTGCTGCTGCAGCCCGACCTGCTCGATCGCCGGGTGCTGGTGGTGGACGACAACGACGCCGCGCGCCAGGTGATCAACGACATGCTCGCCAGCCTGGCGCTGCGGGTCGAGGCGGTGCAGTCCGGCGAGGAGGCGCTGCTGCGGGTCGCCGAGGCCGAGCGCGAGGGCGACCCGTTCGAGATCGTCTTCATCGACTGGCAGATGCCCGGGCTGGACGGTGTGGAGACCGCACGCCGCCTGCGCCTGCTGGGCCTGGCCAAGCCGCCGCGCCTGCTGCTGGTCACCGCCCATGGCTTCGACGACCTGGGCGACACCGACAAGGCCGGCATCGACGAGGTGTTGCACAAGCCGCTGAACCCGTCGGTGCTGCTGGAAGCCTCCCTCAGCAGCCTGGGGCGGCGGCGCAGCCCCGAGCCGACCGGCACCGCCGCGCTGCTGGAGGCCATGCCGCGCTTCGAGAACCAGCGCGTGCTGCTGGTCGAGGACCACGCACTGAACCGCGAGGTGGCCACCGCGCTGCTGGAGGAGAGCGGCCTGCGCATCGACCAGGCGGAGAACGGGCTGGATGCCATCGACCGTCTGCGCTGGCAGCCGCCCGACTACTACGCGCTGGTGCTGATGGACATGCAGATGCCGGAGATGGACGGCCTGGAAGCCACCCGCGAGCTGCGCCGCGACCCGCGCCTGCGCGACCTGCCGA
The DNA here is from genome assembly GCF_012767755.2 of Pseudomonas tohonis. Lineage (NCBI taxonomy): Bacteria > Pseudomonadati > Pseudomonadota > Gammaproteobacteria > Pseudomonadales > Pseudomonadaceae > Pseudomonas > Pseudomonas tohonis. The sequence goes on along the minus strand of NZ_AP023189.1, from coordinate 5,873,640 downwards.
TCATCGCCATGACCGCCAACGCCCTGCCCGGTGACCGCGAGCGCTGCCTCCAGGCGGGCATGAACGACCACGTCGGCAAGCCCATCGAGCCCCTGGAACTGTGGGCCACCCTTCGTCGCTGGCTGCCCAGCGACGGTGTGCGGAGCGAGGTGAAGACGACCGCCGCCGTCGGCCTGCCGGACTGGCGGCTGCCGGGCATCGACCTCGCCAGCGGCCTGCGCCGGGTGCTGGGCAAGCAGCAGGCCTACCTGGGGCTGCTGGGCAAGTTCGCCAAGGGCCAGCGCCAGTTCGTCGGCCAATTGCGCCAGGCCCTCGGCGATGGCGACCGCGAGCGCGCCGAGCGCCTGGCCCACAGCCTGCGCGGGCTGGCCGGCAACCTGGGCGCGGCGCAGTTGCAGGCCCAGGCCGGTGAGCTGGAGCGCGGCATCCACCAGGGGGCGCGCCTGGCCCAGCTGGAGCGCCCGTTGCTGGAGCTGGAACCGCCGTTGCTGGCGCTGGTCGGAGCCATCGATGAACTCCTGCGTGAGCAACGCCCGGAGCCCGAGGCCGCCGCCTGCGACCCGACGCACCTGGTGCCCCTGTGCAAGCGCCTGGCGCAGCTGTTCGAGGACGACGATCCGCGCGCCGGAAAGCTCTTCGAAGAACAGGCGCAATTGCTGCGCAGCGCCTTCAATGAAGGCTATGGCCCCCTGGAGGCGGCGGTGCGGGGTTACGACTTCGAGACCGCCCTGGCGGTGCTGCGGGAGATGGCGGGGCAACGCGACATTTCACTCTGACGAGGTGCGCCACATGGGCGGCATGCTGGACAGACCGGATCGCGAGGTGATCCTGGTGGTGGACGACACCCCGGACAACCTCGAGCTCATGAGCGAGCTGCTGATGGACCGCTATCGGGTCAAGGTCGCCGGCAGTGGTGCCAAGGCCCTGAGGATCGCTGCCGGGAACATGCGCCCGGACCTGATCCTGCTGGATGTGATGATGCCGGAGATGGACGGCTACGAAGTCTGTGCGCGGCTCAAGGCCGATGCCGCCACCCGCGACATCCCGGTGATCTTCCTCACCGCCCGCAGCGAGATCGCCGACGAGCAGAAGGGCTTCGACCTCGGCGCGGTGGACTACATCACCAAGCCGATCAGCCCGCCCATCGTCCTGGCGCGGGTCCAGGCCCAGTTGCAGCTCAAGGCCACGGCCGACTTCCTGCGCGACAAGAGCGAGTACCTGGAACTGGAGGTGCGCCGCCGCACCCGCGAGATCCATCACCTGCACTACGCCACGATCGAGGCCCTGGCCGGCCTGGCCGACATGCGCGACAACCCCGACGGCAACCACCTGCTGCGCGTCGAACTGTACATGCGCCTGCTGGCTGGCGCGCTGGCGCGGCAGCAGCCGGGGATGGCGGACGAGCTGACCGAGGAACGCATCGCGTTGATGGCCAAGTCGGCGCTGTTGCACGACATCGGCAAGGTGGCGCTGCCCGATCGCGTGCTGCTCAACCCGGGGCAACTGGAGGGCGACGACCTGCGCCTGATGCAGAGCCATACCCGGCTCGGCCGCGAAGCGCTGGAGCGCGCCGAGGCGCGCCTGGGTGGGGTGGGGCAGAGCTTCCTCGCCTATGCCAAGGAGATCCAGTACGGCCACCACGAGCGCTGGGACGGCTCGGGTTATCCACAGGGCCTGCGTGGCGACCAGATCCCGCTGTCCGCACGCCTGATGGCCCTGGTCGATTGCTACGACGAGCTCACCCGCTATCACCCCTACCGCAGCCGCCTGAGCGGCGACGAGGCAGTGATGCGCATCAGCGCCGGCAGTGGCAGTGAGTTCGACCCGCTCGTGGTGCTGGCCTTCCTCGAGGTGGCCGACGGCTTCGCCCGCATCGCGGAACGCCACGCCGACAGCCGCAGCGCCATCGAGGGCGAGCTGCAGCGCCTTGAGGATTCCATCGCCGAGAGCATCGAGCTGACGTTGCCGGAGTGAGGCTCAGCGCCAGTCCAGCTGCAGGGCTTCCTGCCAGGCGAAACGTTCGAAGTGGCTGGCGATCACGTCCTTCATCCGTTCCAGCTTCTCGTTGTCGGCGGCTTCGACCATGAGGGTCAGGCCGCCGGCTTCGGCGTGCAGCGTGCCGAGGCCGAAGTCGAACTCGATGCGTCCCTGGTGCTCGTCGAAGCTGACCGGGATGCGGTGGGCGAAGTGCTTGCACAGGCGGCTGATGTAGCGCGCCGGGGTGTCGGTGGCGACGTGGGCGGAGGCGATGAGGCTCATGCTGGGTTCCTGTTCGTCGTGTGGAGCGGCGGGCTGTTCAGCGGGCCCCCGCGTTCGCGAGGGTGACGCCACGGCTGGAGTGCCCCGTCGTCATCCCCGCCCTGCGGGGCCCGCTGGAAAACCTTCAATAACCCGCGGTGAAGCGCTGGCGGATGTGCTGCGGGTTTTCCAGCTCGTCGACGATGGCCACGGCCAGGTCGGCCACGGAGAGGCTCGCCGGGTGGTCGCCGTCCATCAGCAGCTCGTTGCCGCCGAGGCGGAAGCGGCCGGTGCGCTCGCCGGGCTGCAGCAGGGCGGGCGGCGAGATGAAGCTCCAGTCCAGCGCGGTTTCGGCCTGGATCAGGTTGAGCGCCTGGCGCGCACCCTCGGCGCCTTCCTTGTATTCGGCGGGGAAGTTCGGGGTATCGATCAGTTGCAGGCCCGGGGCGACATAGAGGCTGCCAGCCCCGCCGACCACCAGCAGGCGGCGCACGCCGGACCGGTTCACGGCTTCGAAGATCGAACGGGTGCCGGCGATGAACTGCTCGCGGATGTCGTCGCGGCCCCAGCCCGGGTTGAAGGCATGGATCACCGCGTCATGGCCGGCCAGTTGCGGCGCGGTGGCGGCGGCGTCGTGGATGTCGGCTTTTACGGCCTTCAGGTGTTCTTGGGCGGCGAGCTTTTCCGGGTGGCGGACCAGGGCGGTGACCTGGTGGCCTCGTTGCAGGGCTTCGGTGAGCACGGCGGAGCCGACGAAACCGGTGGCACCGATGAGGGCGATCTTCATGCTGTTCTCCAGGGATCTAAGTGGTGATTCGAGGTGATGAATCATGACTTCTGGATAATCAGCGGAAAAAGTGGCAGAAAGCGCTTTCACAATTAAGCAGGGCTTACGAATGGAGCAGCTCAAACGCATGGCGGTGTTCGCCATGGTCGTGGAGAAGGGCTCGATGGTCGCCGCAGGCGAGGCGCTGGGCATGAGTGCCTCGGCGGTCAGCCAGCAGATCCGCCGGCTGGAGGAATCGACCCGGGTCAGCCTGCTCCATCGCACCACCCGCAAGCTGACCCTGACCGAGGCCGGCAGCCTGTTCTACCGCAGCTGCGCCCAGGTGCTGGAACTGGCGCAGCAGGCCGAGCAGCGCCTGGCGGAGCTGCGCGACGCGCCGGTGGGGGAATTGCGCATCGCAGCGCCCGTGGGCTTTTCCGGCCGGGTGGTGACCGACGCCCTGGCTCCCCTGCTGGAGGCGCACCCGGGGCTGAGCCTGCGGCTGTTCTTCCACGACGAGCAGATCGACCTGGTGGAGCAGCGTATCGACCTGGCCATCCGCGTCGGCACCCTGGACGACTCCAGCCTGGTGGCGCGGCATGTCGGCGACTGGCCGATGCTGCTGTGCTGCGCACCGGCCTACCTGGCCCGGCACCCCGGCATCCAGCGCCCGGAGCAACTGCTGGCGCTGGACTGGGTGACCCTCGGCAGCGATCGCCACCAGGGGCCGCTGACGCTGCACGGGCCGGGCGGCGAGGTGCAGCGCCTGCGCATCGAGAGCCGGGTGGTGTGCAACAACATCCTGTCCACCCGCAGTTTCACCCTGGCCGGCTTCGGTCTCTCGCTGCAGCCGGAGCCGGAGGTCAGCGAGGAACTGACCAGCGGTCGCCTGCTGCGTGTGCTGCCGGACTGGCAGCCCGGCACCATCGGGCTCTACATCGTCACCCCGCGCCGCGACGCCCAGCCGGCCAAGGTGCGCTACGCCATGGATGCGTTGCGCCACAGTCTGGCGCGTCGCGGATAGTCGCGCGGGCCCGCATGCCGTATAAAGTCGGACGATGTCCGCCCGCAAACAGAGGATTGGCTACAAAGCAGCATGAAGACTCCAAAACGCATTGAACCGTTGGTGGAAGACGGCCTGATCGACGAAGTGGTCAGGCCCCTGATGAGTGGCAAGGAAGCATCGGTCTACGTTGTGCGTTGTGGCGGCGAGTTGCGGTGCGCGAAGGTCTACAAGGAGGCCAACAAGCGCGGGTTCCGCCAGGCTGCCGAGTACCAGGAGGGCCGCAAGGTACGTAACAGCCGTGACGCCCGGGCCATGGCCAAGGGCTCGAAGTACGGACGCAAGGAGCAGGAGGAGAACTGGCAGAACGCCGAGGTCGCGGCCCTGTTCCGCCTGGCCGCGGCGGGCGTGCGCGTGCCCAAGCCCTATGACTTCCTCGATGGCGTGCTGCTGATGGAGCTGGTCACCGACGGCTACGGCGATGCCGCGCCGCGCCTCAACGATGTCGACCTGACGCCCGAGGATGCCCGCGAATTCCACGCCTTCATGATCGGCGAGATCGTCAAGATGCTCTGCGCCGGCCTGGTCCATGGCGACCTGTCGGAGTTCAACGTCCTGCTCGACCCGTACGGCCCGGTGATCATCGACCTGCCGCAGGCGGTGGATGCCGCCGGCAACAACCACGCCTTCCGCATGCTGGAGCGCGATGTCGGCAACATGGCGTCCTATTTCGGCCAGTTCGCCCCCGAGTTGCTCTACACCCGTTATGCCAAGGAAATGTGGGCGCTCTACGAGGACGGCAAGCTGACACCGGATTCGAAGCTCACCGGCGAGTTCGCCGAGCCGGAGGATTCCGCCGACGTCGACGCGGTGATGCGCGAGATCAAGGCCGCCCTGGCCGAGGAAGCCCGGCGCCAGGCGCTGCTCAACGAGGACGAGGACAAGGCCCGCGACGAGCCGCCGCCCCCGCCCTGGATGCAGAATTGACACTGCGGCATCGGCTCGCTTGACCGGGGCCGATCCGCGCAGGACCATTGCGCCCTCGGATCACCGCGTTTGCAGGGGAGAACACGCATGCAAGGGCAACTCGAAGTCGTCGAATACCTGAAGGATCTGCTGCGCGGCGAGCTGGCCGCTCGCGACCAGTATTTCCTGCACTCGCGGATGTACGCGGACTGGGGCTTCACCAAGCTCTTCGAGCGCATCAACCACGAGATGGAGGAGGAGACCGAGCACGCCGATGCCCTGCTCAAGCGCATCCTCTTCCTCGAAAGCACCCCGGACATGACGCCCAAGGCCATCCATCCCGGCGCCACCGTGCCGGAGATGCTGCGCTCGGACCTCAATCTCGAATACGAAGTCCGTGCCGCGCTGAGCAAGGGCATCACCCTGTGCGAGAAGCACAAGGACTATGTCAGCCGCGACATCCTCGCCCTGCAGCTGCAGGACACCGAGGAAGACCACGCCTACTGGCTGGAACAGCAACTGGGCCTGATCGACCGCGTGGGCCTGGAGAACTACCTGCAATCCCAGGCCTGATCGGGCCCGCACCGACTCATGCCGAGCCCCCGGAGGGGCGTCTCCCCGAGAGACGCGCCTCCGGGGGCTTTTTCATGGCCGTATCCCTGTATCACGCCATTTGCGGGCATCTGTATCCATACAGGTGCCCGATGAGCTGCTAGCGTTGCCTGCCCGCCCTACGAGTGCATGCCATGCCCTTGCCGCACATCCTCCTCGCCCTGCTGGTCACCCTGGTCTGGGGCGTCAACTTCGTCGTCATCAAGCTCGGCCTCGCGGAATTCCCGCCGCTGCTGTTCTGCGCCCTGCGCTTCGCCCTGGCGGCGACGCCGCTGCTGTTCCTGCGCGGGCCGATGCCGGCACCGTTGTGGCGGATCGTGCAGATCGGCCTGCTGCTGGGGGTGTTCAAGTTCGGCGTGCTGTTCATCGGCATGAAGATCGGCATGCCGGCGGGACTGACCTCCCTGGTGCTGCAGAGCCAGGTGTTCTTCACCATCCTCATCGCCGCCCTGCTGCTGGGCGAGCGGCCCAGCCGGCGCGGCATGCTCGGCCTGGCCCTGGCCGCCTCCGGCCTGGTGCTGATCGGCCTGGAGCGGCCCATGGGTGACAGCCTGCTGGCCTTCGCGCTGGTGCTGGTGGCCGCGCTGGCCTGGGCCTTCGCCAACATCGCCACCAAGCGCGCGGGCGCCACCGACATGCTGCGGCTGATCTGCTGGGTGAGCCTGGTGCCGCCCTTGCCGCTGCTGGCGCTGTCCTGGGTGTTCGAGGGGCCGCAGGCAATGGCGGCGGCCTTCGAGCACGCCACCCTGGTGGGCTATGGCTCGCTGCTGTTCGTGGCCTTCGGTGCCACCACCCTGGGGTTTGCCATCTGGAGCTTCCTGCTCAGCCGCCACCCGGCGAGCCTGGTCACCCCCTTCGCCCTCGCGGTGCCGATCTCCGGGCTGCTGTCCGGCTGGCTGCTGCTGGACGAGGCGCTGAGCCCGGCGGGCTGGCTGGCCTGCGTCATCGTCTTCGTCGGCCTGGCGATCACCGTGCTGCCCAAGGGGCTGTTCGGCCGCCTGGTCAGTGGCAGCAGCCGCCCGACTCCAGGTCCTTGAGGATCGGGCAGTCGGGGCGGTGATCGCCCTGGCAGTGGTCCACCAGCTCCTGCAGGGTGTCGCGCAGGCCGGCCAGCTCGGCGATCTTGCGGTTCAGCTCGTCGATATGGTCGCGGGCCAGCGCCTTGACGTCGGCACTGGCGCGGCCCCGGTCCTGCCACAGTTGCAGCAGCTTGCCGACTTCCTCCAGTGAGAAGCCCAGGTCCCGTGAACGGCGGATGAACGCCAGGCTGTGCAGGTCCTGCTGGCTGTACTGGCGGTAGCCGCTGTCGCTGCGACCGGCCTCCGGCAGCAGGCCGATGGATTCGTAGTAGCGGATCATCTTCGCGGTGAGCCCGCTCTTCTTCGCGGCCTGGCCGATGTTCATGCATCTGTCCTCTTGGGTTGAGGTGTCTGGGCGCCCCTTGCGGGGCGCTTGGCGAATGAATTCGCCCCTACCAGAACAGCGTCCTGGCTTCAGTCTTCCTTGGGTTCGTACCCGGCCGGTTTCCAGGTCTTCAGCAGCAGCGCGTTGCTCACCACGCTGACGCTGGAGAGCGCCATCGCCGCGCCGGCGACCACGGGGTTGAGCATGCCGGCGGCGGCGAGCGGGATGCCCACCAGGTTGTAGATGAAGGCCCAGAACAGGTTCTGGCGGATCTTGCCATAGGTGCGCCGGGCGATCTCCAACGCGGCGGGGACCAGGCGCGGGTCGCCGCGCATCAGGGTGATGCCGGCCGCGTGCATGGCCACGTCGGTGCCACCGCCCATGGCGATGCCGACATCGGCGGCGGCCAGGGCGGGGGCGTCGTTGATGCCGTCGCCGACCATCGCCACCACCGCGCCGCCGGCCTTGAGCCGCGCCACTTCGGCGGCCTTGTCGGCGGGCAGCACTTCGGCGTGCACGTCGTCGATGCCCAGCGCCTCGGCCACCACCCGGGCACTGCCACGGTTGTCGCCGGTGATCAGGTGGCTGGCGATGTGGCGTTCCCGCAGGGCCTGCACGGCGTCGCGGGCACCGTCCTTGAGGCTGTCGCCGAAGGCGAACAGGCCGATCACCCGCACCTCGGGTTGCAGTTCCAGCAGCCAAGAGAGGGTGCGGCCCTGGGCTTCCCAGGCCGTGGCCGATTCCAGCAGGGCGCCGCCATCGAGCCCCTGTTCCTCCAGCAGGCGGCGGTTGCCCAGTGCCAGCAGGCGGCCCTCGACCCGGCCCTGGATGCCGCGCCCGGTGAGGGACTGGCTGTCGTTCACCTCGGGCACCGTCAGGCCGCGCTCGTCGCAGGTGTCCAGCACCGCCTTGGCCAAAGGGTGTTCGCTGCCGCGCTGCAGGGCACCGGCCCATTGCAGCAGGGCGGCTTCGTCGCCATCGGCGGCCGCCAGGTTGGTGATGCGCGGGGTGCCGGAGGTGAGGGTGCCGGTCTTGTCGAAGGCCACGGCGGTGACGGCATGGGCCACCTCCAGGGCTTCGGCGTCCTTGATCAGGATGCCGTGGCGGGCCGCGACGCCGGTGCCCGCCATGATCGCCGTGGGCGTGGCCAGGCCGAGGGCGCAGGGGCAGGCGATCACCAGCACGGCGACGGCGTTGATAAGCGCCGTCTCCAGCGCCGCGCCGGCCAGCAGCCAGCCGCCGAGGGTGGCCAGGGCGATCAGCAGCACCGCCGGGACGAACACCTGGCTGACCCGGTCCACCAGCTTCTGGATCGGCGCCTTGGCCGCCTGGGCGTCTTCCACCAGGCGGATGATCCGCGCCAGCACCGTCTCGCCGCCCAGGGCGGTGGTGCGCACCCGCAGGCGCCCCTCACCGTTGATGGCGCCGCCGGTGACGCGGTCGCCGGGGGCCTTGGGCACCGGCAGGCTCTCACCGCTGATCAGGGCCTCGTCGGCATGGCTCTGGCCTTCCAGCACCTCGCCGTCCACCGGGAAGCGTTCACCCGGCTTCACCAGTACCTCGTCGCCCAGGCGCAGTTCGGCGATGGCGATCTCTTCCTCGCGGCCGCCGCGCAGGCGGATGGCGCGCTCGGGGCGCAGGGCTTCCAGGGCGCGGATGGCGGCGCTGGTCTGGCGCTTGGCGCGGCTCTCCAGGTACTTGCCCAGCAGCACCAGGGCGATGACCACGGCAGAGGCTTCGAAATACAGGTGCGGCACGTGGCCGGGGTGGGCGGTGGCCCACTGGTAGAGGCTCAGGCCGTAGCCGGCGCTGGTGCCGATGGCCACCAGCAGGTCCATGTTGCCGGCGCCAGCGCGCACGGCCTTCCAGGCGGCGCGGTAGAAGCGCGCGCCGAGGAGGAACTGCACCGGCGTGGCCAGGGCGAACTGCACCCAGGCCGGCAGCATCCAGTGCAGGCCGAAGGGTTCCACCAGCATCGGCAGCACCAGCGGAGCGGCCAGGGCGAGGGCGACGAGCAGCGCCCAGCGCTCGTGGCGCAGGCGGCTGGCGTTGTCATCGCCGCGCGGCGCATCCGTATCCAGGGCGCGGGCCTGGTAGCCGGCGCGTTCGACGGCCTGCAGCAGCGTGCTGCGTTCCACCTCGCCGAGCAGCAGCAGGTGGGCGCGCTCGGTGGCGAGGTTCACCGTCACCTCGCCGACCCCCGGCACCTTGGCCAGGGCGCGCTCGACGCGGCCCACGCAACTGGCGCAGGTCATGCCGTCGATGGCCAGCTCCAGGCGCTGGCCGGGCACTTCGTAGCCGGCAGCCTCCACCGCCGCGCGCAGGGCCGGCAGGCTGTCGCCCGGCGCTTGCACGCGGGCCCGCTCGGTGGCGAGGTTGACGCTGGCGGTCTCCACGCCCGGCACCTTGGCCAGGGCGCGCTCCACACGCCCGGCGCAGCTGGCGCAGGTCATCCCGGCGATGGGCAGGTCGAACGAAACGGATGGGCTCATGGGGCAATTCCTCCTGGATTGCCCACAGGATCGACCTTGACACGAGGGCAAGGTCAAGCGGCGAGTTGTCACACCGCTTCGGTGCCCCATCCGTAGGGGCGAATTCATTCGCCCAGCGATCCACCCGGCGCACACGGCGCCCTCATGGGCACGTGCTTCTTTGTGGGAGCGGATTCATCCGCGATGGCCCGGCCCCCCTTTTCCAGTGGGTTCCCGCGTTCGCTGGAGTGACGGTGCGTTCACCTGCATCCTCGCGAGCCGGGAGGCCCCGCCTGGGCGGGTGCTGTCGGTCAGGGATTGGCCAGCGCCGGGGTCAGGTACAGGCCGGCGGTGTTCATCGCCAGGCGGTATCTGCGGACTTCGCCGGCTTCCAGGCTGATGGACTGCAGGCGCTGCTGCTCGATGCCGGGCTTGCAGCGGACGGGGCCGAGCAGGCCGAGGCGGATGGCGACCGGGCCTGGCGGCAGGTTGAAGGCGATGCTTTCGCCCTGCACCAGGCGCGCGGCGAGCTGGTCCTGCAGGTAGAGGCCGACGTCGCAGCTGGTGGGCAGTTCGACGCGTTCGCGGCTGACGATCAGCACGCCGTAGTCGATGGGGGATTGGGCCTGCGCCGAGCCGGCGAGGGCGAGCAGGGCGAGCAGGCAGAGGCGGGTGGGGGACATGGCGGCGACTCCGGGACGGCATGCATCGAGTGTAGGGGATCGCGGCACGCTTGACCTTGCCACGGTGGCAAGCCCGAGACTGGCTCCAGTCCCATCGAGCAAGGAGTCGATCATGCAGATTCTCAAGGTAAGCGGCATGTCCTGCGGCCACTGCGTCCGCGCCATCACCCAGTCGTTGCAGAGCCGCGACCCGGCGGCGGAGGTCCAGGTCGACCTGGGCGCGGGCGAGGTGCGCGTGGCCAGCCGGCTGTCCCTGGACGAGGTGCTGGCGGCCATCCGCGAGGAAGGCTACGCGGCCGAAGCGGCCTGAGGCCCGGTCAGGCGCCCTGGTCCCAGTCGCGGAACAACCCGCGGAACAGGGTGCCCACCAGCACGCCGGCCTCGCGCTGCGGGTCGAACAGCTCGGGGTCGCGCGTCCAGTCGGTGAACAGCCCGATCATCTGCGCGTGCAAGGCACGCGATGCCAGGCGCGGGGTGAGCCCGTCCAGCAGGCGCTCGACGCAGCCCGGGCGGGCGAACAGCGCCTCGCACAGGTCGATGAACTGGTTGACGAAGGCGTTATGGCGATCCTCCGCCTCGCGCAGTTCCTCGGTGAACTCGCAGCGGTGCAGGAGGATGGTGAAGATGCGATGGCGCTGCTGGTCGAGCGCCAGGCTGGTGATGGCCTCGACGCACAGCTCCAGCAACGACTGCAGCAGGTCGCGACCTTCGGCGCCGTGCAGTCGCTGGGCCATCTGCTCCGGTGGCAGGCGCACCTGGTTGAGCATCTCGTGGAACAGGTGGGCCTTGTTCTGGAAGTGCCAGTAGACCGCGCCACGGGTGACGCCCGCCGCCCGGGCGATCTGCTCGAGGGACGTGTGGGCGACGCCGTTTTCGAGGAACAGGACCTCGGCGGCGGCCAGGATATCGGTGCGGGTCTTTTCCGCTTCTTCTTTGGTTCTGCGCATAGCAGTTGGACGAATACTGTCTAGGCTTCTTGCTCGGGGGCCAGAGTTTACCGATTTTGCGGTCGGATACTGCTTTTACCAGCGTGAACGCATGTATCCAGCCTTGACCTGATTCCTGTTTTTGCCAACCAGGCGCTGTCATGGAATGGAGACGCACGATGCCGTTATCACCCTCTTTCACCTTTTCCCTGCGGCTCTGCGCGTTCGCCCTGGCCTCGCTGAGCCTGGTCGCCGAGGCGGCCGACGCTCCGGCCAAGGCGGCCCCGCCGCCCCCGGAAGTGCTGGTGGAAACGGTGAAGGCGGCGCCCCTGCCGATGACCCTGGAATATGCCGGGCGTACCGCCGGCTACCGCGAGGTGGAGGTCCGTGCCCAGGTCAGCGGCATCCTCCAGGAGCGCACCTACCAGGAGGGCAGCAAGGTGCAGAAGGGCCAGGTGCTGTTCCGCATCGACCCGCGCACCTACCAGGCCGCCCTGGCCAGCGCCAAGGGCGCGCTGGCCCAGGAGCAGGCGCGCTACCGCCAGACCGAGCGTGACCTCAAGCGCATCCGCGAGCTGCAGAAGAAGGGCTTCGCCAGCGAGAGCGAGCTGGACAACGCCGTCTCCAACTTCGAGCAGAGCAAGGCCAACGTGCAGGCCGCCGAGGCCAACGTGCAGGCCAAGCAGATCGACCTCGACTACACCACGGTGGAGGCGCCCATCACCGGCATGACCAGCAAGGAGACCCGCTCCGAGGGCAGCCTGGTGGTGGCCGGCGATCCCAACTCCAGCCTGCTGACCCAGCTCACCCAGCTCGACCCCATCTACGTCAACTTCGGCTACCCGGACACCGAGGCCGAGCGCATCCGCGAGGAGGTGCAGACCGGCAAGCTGACCCTGCCCGAGGGCGGCAAGATGGCCGCCGTGCTCAAGTTCGGCGACGGCTCCACCTACCCGCTGGAGGGGCGCGTCGACTTCACCGACAGCTTCGTCAACACCGGCACCGGCACCGTCAGTGCCCGCGCCGTGGTGCCCAACCCCGAGCAGAAGCTGTTGCCGGGTCAGTTCGTGCGGGTGCTGGTCAAGGGCCTGAGCCGGCCCAGGGCGATCACCGTGCCCGAGCGCGCCCTGGCCCAGGGGCCGCGCGGCACCTTCGTCTTCGTGGTGGACAAGGACGGTGTCGCACGGGTACGCGAGGTGAAGACCGGCGACACCTCCGAGGGGCGCTGGGTCATAGAGTCCGGCGTCGCCGAAGGCGACCGGGTCATCGTCGAGGGCTTGCCGAAGGTGCGGCCCGACTCGCCGGTCAAGGCCGTCGAAGCGCAGGACAAGCCCGCCGACCAGCCGAAACAGTCCTGAGGAGCGTCCGCCGTGATCTCACGCTTCTTCATCGACCGCCCGGTGTTCGCCGCGGTCATCTCCATCGTCATCATCCTCGGCGGCCTCGCGGCCATGCGCGCGCTGCCCATCGCCCAGTACCCGGAGATCCTGCCGCCGCAGGTATCGGTATCCGCCAGCTACCCGGGCGCCAGCTCCCAGGTCATCGCCGAGACCGTGGCGGCGCCGCTGGAGCAGCAGATCAACGGCGTGGAGGGGATGATCTACCAACTGTCCAACTCCGACAGCAACGGCGCCATGAGCCTGACCGTGTACTTCCAGGTGGGCACCGACCCGGACCAGGCCACCATCGACGTCAACAACAAGGTGCAGGCGGCGCTGGCCAAGCTGCCCGAGGAAGTGCGCCGGCAGGGCGTGAAGGTGGAGAAGAAGTCCTCCGACATCCTCCAGGTGGTGACGCTGTTCTCCCCGGACAATTCCCGCGACCCGATCTACATCAGCAACTACGCGCTGATCAACGTGATCGACGAGCTCAAGCGCATCCCCGGCGTGGGCGATGCCAGCCAGTTCGGCTCCAAGGACTACTCCATGCGCATCTGGCTGCGGCCGGACAAGCTGGCGCAGTACGACCTGACCCCCACCGACGTGGTCAAGGCCATCCAGGAGCAGAACTCCCAGTTCGCCGCCGGCAGCTTCGGCAAGCAGCCGCTGAACCAGCCCCAGGACTTCACCTACACCGTCACCACCAAGGGACGCTTCACCGAGCCGAAGGAGTTCGAGAGCGTGATCCTGCGCACCGACGCAACCGGCGCCAGCCTGCTGCTCAAGGACGTGGCACGGGTCGAGCTGGGTGCCCAGGACTACTCGCTGATGACCTCGCTGAACGGCCAGCAGAACGCCGCCTTCGGCATCTACCTGCAGCCCGGCGCCAACGCCCTGAACACCGCCGAGGCGGTCGAGGCCACCATGAAGCGCCTGGAGAAGCGCTTCCCCGACGGCATCGCCTACAAGATCCCCTACGACACCACCAAGTTCGTCAAGGTCTCCATCGAGGAGGTGATCCACACCTTCGTCGAGGCCCTGATCCTGGTGATGCTGGTGGTCTTCATCTTCCTGCAGAACTGGCGCGCCACGCTGATCCCGGTGCTGGCCATCCCGGTGTCGCTGATCGGCACCTTCGCCGGCATGTACATGCTCGGGTTCTCGATCAACCTGCTGACCCTGTTCGGCATGGTGCTGGCCATCGGCATCGTGGTGGACGACGCCATCGTGGTGCTGGAGAACGTCGAGCGGGTGATGCGCACCGAGAAGCTCAGCCCGCGCGACGCCTCGATCAAGGCCATGGAGGAGGTCACCGGGCCCATCGTCGCCATCGTCCTGGTGCTCTGCGCGGTGTTCATCCCGGTGGGCTTCCTCGGCGGCCTGGCGGGGCAGATGTACAAGCAGTTCGCGATCACCATCGCGGTGTCGGTGGTGATTTCCGGCATCGTCGCGCTGACCCTCTCGCCAGCGCTCTGCGCCCTGCTGCTCAAGCCCACCCATCACGAACCGGCGGCGCCGTTCCGCTGGTTCAACCGCTTCTTCGACCGCGCCACCGACGGCTACACCGCCGGCGTGCGCTTCTTCCTCAAGCGCAGCCTCATCGGCGTGCTGCTGTTCGGCGGGATGATCGCGCTGATGGTGCTGCTGTTCGGCCGGGTGCCCGGCTCGCTGGTGCCGGACGAGGACCAGGGCTACGTGATCAACGCCTACTTCCTGCCGCCGGCGGCCTCCCTGACTCGCACCGAGGAAGTCACCAGCGCGGTGACCGAGCAGTTGATGAAGCACCCGGCGGTGCAGGACGTGGTCACCTTCGCCGGCTTCGACGTGCTCACCTTCGGCACCCGCAGCAACGCCGGCGTGTCCTTCGTGCCGTTGAAGGACTGGAAGGAACGCACCACCGACGAGCTGGACGCGCGCAACCTGCCGCCCGCCTTCATGGCCATGGGCGCCGGGCAGAAGGACGGCGTGGTGATGACCTTCAACCCGCCGCCGATCACCGGCATGAGCACCACCGGCGGCTTCGAGGCGTACATCCAGGACCGCTCCGGCGGCAGCGTCGCGCAGCTGGAGGAGACGGTCACCAAGTTCATCGGCGCCATCTCCAAGCGCCCGGAGCTGGTGGGGGTCAATACCACCTTCAACGCCAACGTGCCGCAGTACTACGTCGACCTGGATCGCACCAAGGCGCGCGCGCTGGGGGTGGCGGTGAACGATGTGTTCACCGCCATGCAGTCCACCTTCGGCAGCTACTACGTCAACGACTTCACCCTCTACGGGCGCACCTGGCAGGTGAGCCTGCAGGCCGAATCCGAGTTCCGTCGCAAGCCCGAGGACCTGAGCCAGGTGTACGTGCGCTCGGCCTCCGGCGACCTGGTGCCGCTGTCGTCCCTGGTGCGCGTGCAGCGCATCCTCGGGCCGGACTCCTACGCACGCTTCAACGTCTACCCGGCGGCCAAGATCCTCGGCGGACCGGCACCGGGCTACAGCTCCGGCCAGGCACTGGCGGCGATGCAGGAGGTGGCGGACGAGGTGCTGGGCGAGGACTACAGCATCGGCTGGATCGGCTCGGCCTACCAGGAGCTGGCGACCCAGGGCTCGGGCAGCAAGGCCTTCGTCTTCGGCCTGATCCTGGTGTTCCTCATCCTCGCCGCCCAGTACGAACGCTGGACCCTGCCCATCGCCGTGGTCACCGCGGTGCCCTTCGCGGTGTTCGGCGCCATCCTCGCGGTGTGGCTGCGCGGGCTGTCCAACGACGTGTACTTCCAGGTGGGGCTGGTGACGCTGATCGGCCTGGCGGCGAAGAACGCCATCCTCATCATCGAGTTCGCCGTGCTCTGCCGCGAAGAGGGCATGGGCATCTTCGAGTCGGCGCTGGAGGCGGCCAAGCTGCGCTTCCGGCCCATCGTCATGACCTCGCTGGCCTTCATCCTCGGGTGCGTGCCGCTGGCCATCAGCAGCGGCGCGGGCTCGGCGAGCCGACATTCGATCGGTACCGGCGTGATTGGCGGTATGCTTGCCGCCACGTTGCTGGCAACCTTCCTCATCCCGATGTTCTATCTGCTGGTGGAATCCGCCGCCGACAGGTTGGGGCGCAAGAAGAAGGCACCGGCCGCCGAGTGACGTCCGGCGCCATCCCCGCGCACGCGGGAGGCCACCGGACATCGAACCGCACGCCCGCTCCACGGTCTCTTTTGCAGTCAACGGCGCCGCCCTCGGGGCGGCGCCCTGTTTTCAGGTGAACCATGAATTTCCGCATCCTGCTGATCCTCGGGTCGCTCAGTGCCTTCGGCCCGATGGCCATCGACTTCTACCTGCCGAGCTTCCCGGCGCTGGCCCTGGCCTTCTCCACCGACGTCGAGCACGTGCAGCTGAGCCTGGCGTCCTACTTCATCGGCCTGGCCATCGGGCAACTGCTCTACGGGCCGATCGCCGACCGCTTCGGCCGGCGCCTGCCGCTGCTGGTGGGGGTGAGCCTGTTCACCCTGGCGTCGGTGGCCTGCGCGATGGCGCCGAGCCTGGAGTGGCTGATCGGCGCGCGCTTCGTCCAGGCCCTGGGCGGCTGCGCGGGCATGGTGGTCTCGAGGGCGGTGGTGCGCGATCTGTGCGACCCCATCACCTCGGCCAAGGTGTTCTCGCAACTGATGCTGGTGATGGGCCTGGCGCCCATCCTCGCGCCCCTGGGCGGCGGGCTGCTGCTGGACCTGTTCGGCTGGCCGTCGATCTTCTACGGGCTGACCCTGTTCAGCGCCCTGGTGCTCACCGGCGTCTACCTGTGGTTGCCGGAGACCCTGACCACGGGCGACGAGCGGCCGCCGCTGCGCGGTGCCCTGGGCCAGTACAAGCGGTTGCTGGGGGACGGGGTGTTCATCGGCTACGCCCTGACCGGCGGCCTGTCGATGGCCGGCATGTTCGCCTACATCGCCGGCTCGCCCTTCGTCTTCATCGAACTCTACGGCGTGCCGGCGGAGCACTACGGCTGGCTGTTCGGCGGCAACGCCCTGGGCTTCATCCTGGTGGCCCAGGTCAACGCCTGGCTGATGCGCTTCGGCGGGCCGGCCTACTGGATGCGTCGGGTGGTGTGGTTCTACCTGGGGTGCGCACTGGCGCTGCTGGCGGTGGCCCACGCGCATACCGAGGCGCTGTGGCCATTGCTGGTGCCGCTGTTCGGCTGCATCGCCAGCCTGGGCATCATCATCCCCAACGCCTCGGCCAGCGCGATGGCCGGCCAGGGCCGCCATGCCGGCAGTGCGTCGGCGCTGATGGGCAGCCTGCAGTTCAGCGTGGCGGCGGGCGCCGCCGCGCTGGTCGGGGTGTTGCACGATGGCTCGGCGATGCCGATGGCGATGGTGATCTGCCTGTGCGGCGCCGGAGCCGTGTGTGCGTCGCTGATCACCTGGCGGCTGACCCGGGGCCAGCCGTCGGTGCTCGGCTAGCTCGCGGCCCGTCGTGCAGGTTCGGGCAGGACGTGGGGCGCCTTGAGGCGCGCTTCCAGCGTGGCGACGAAGCGCCGGGCCTCGGCCTCGCTGCGGAAACTCACCGCGTGCTGGTCCATGCAGACCTGCCAGCTGTTGCCCTGGGTGGTGCGGAGCGGTCGGACTATGATTTTCATGGTGCCCTCTCCCTGAGAAAGTGAGCCCCCAGTGTAGACCCGGGTAGATGACAGAAAATGATCCGGGTCAAGTGGCCGACTGGTGGTGCCTGGCCCGTCGACGGAGGGCGCTGTGCCCACAAAGTGCACCCTGCCAGCACGGGGTTCGCCTCGCTCTCTCTCCCTCGTGGGCTCGGCGTATTCGTAGGATGGGTCGGGCGGCGTTCCGCGAGCCCGGCGAAACCCATCGGTGCAGCGCTTCAGGCAAAACGACATGCCATTCCCGGCCTCGCTTGGTGGAGGTAAAAAGCGACCTCCACCCTACGCAGTGGTCATGTCCACGCATGGGTTCGCCGTTGTGGGAATTCATTCGCGCTGGGGCGCCCGGGAGGGCACCCCGGCGACGGGCGGATCTCAGAACCCTTCGAGCACGATCTTGCCCTTGGCCTTGCCGCTCTCCAGCAGCGCATGGGCGCGCTTGAGGTTGGCGGCGTCGATGCGGCCGAAGTGTTCGCCGACGGTGGTCTTCAGCACGCCGGCATCGATCAGCTCGCTGACGCGGTCCAGCAGCTTGTGCTGCTCGATCATGTCGCGGGTCTCGAACATCGAGCGGGTGTACATGAACTCCCAGTGCAGCGAGATGCTCTTGCGCTTGAGCTTGAGCACGTCGAGGCCGGCCGGGTCGTCGATCAGGGCGAGCTTGCCCTGGGGCGCGAGGGCTTCCACCAGTTGCTCCAGGTGCTGGTCGGTCTGGGTCAGGCTGGCGACGTGGGTGACGCTGTCGATGCCGATGCGCTTGAGCTCGGCCGCCAGCGGCTGGCTGTGGTCGATGACGTGGTGGGCCCCCAGCTCGCGGACCCAGGCCTGGGTTTCCGGGCGCGAGGCGGTGCCGATCACGGTCAGGCCGGTGAGCTGGCGGGCCAGTTGCACGAGGATGGAGCCCACGCCGCCGGCCGCGCCGACCACCAGCAGGCTCTGGCCCTGGTCGGCGCGGCCCTCGGTGATCCCGAGGCGGTCGAACAGCAGTTCCCAGGCGGTGATGGCGGTCAGCGGCAGGGCGGCGGACTGGGCGAAGTCCAGGCCCTGCGGGCGCTTGCCGACGATGCGCTCGTCCACCAGGTGCAGCTCGGCGTTGCCACCCGGGCGGGTCAGGGCGCCGGCATAGAACACCTCGTCACCGGGCTGGAACAGGCTCACCTCGCTGCCCACCGCCTTGACCACGCCGGCGACGTCCCAGCCCAGCACCTTGGCCTGGCCGTTCTCCGGCTGCACGTTGCGACGGATCTTGGTATCCACCGGGTTCACCGAGATGGCGCGGACCTCCACCAGCAGGTCACGGGCTCCGGGCGTGGGCGCGGGCAGTTCGATGTCCTGCAGCGAATCGGCGTGGTCGATGGGCAGGGACTGGTAATAGGCGATGGCTTTCATCGGGGGCTCCTGGGCTCAGGCGAGGCGATCGAGAAGGGTGAGGGTGACGCCCTTGAGGCGGCTGCCGTGGGCGTCGCCGAAGTGGCGGTAATGGGCGGTGGCCTTGTGCGCGTCGAGGGCGGCCGCGTCGCGCCAGGTCTCCAGCATGACGAAGCGCAGGGCGTCGGCGCGGTCGCGGTGCAGGTCGTATTGCAGGCAGCCGGGTTCGCTGCGGCTGGCGGCGACCAGCTCGCGCAGGGCGGCTTCCACCGCCTCGGCCTGGCCGGGCTGGGCGTCGATGTGGGCGATCAGGTGCAGAGGCGTGGTCATGGTGGCTCTCCGGGAAAGATGGCACATAGGTTGGGCTATTTCGCGGCGCAGAAAAATCAGCTAGAAGGCGACAGTCTTTCAAAGGAATTTTGAAAATGCTGCGCCTCGACGACCTCACCGTCTTCGTCCGTACCGCCGACCGCGGCAGCCTCTCGGCCGCTGCGCGCGAGCTGGAGATCTCCCCGGCGGTGGCCAGCGCCGCGCTCAAGCGCCTGGAGCAGCGTCTCGATGCGCGGCTGTTCGCCCGCTCCACCCGCAGCCTGCGCCTGACCGCCGAGGGCGAGCAGTACCTGGCGCACGCCCGCGCCGCGTTGCAGAGCCTGGACGAGGGCCGCCGGCAGCTGGCCGGCGGCAAGAGCGATATCGGCGGCCTGCTGCAGCTGTCGGCACCCTCGGACTTCGGCCGCAACGTGTTGCTGCCCTGGCTGGACGAGTTCCAGGCCGAGCACCCGCGCCTCGCCGTCCGTCTGTTTCTCAGCGACCAGGTGGCCGACCTGTTCCGCCAGCCGGTGGACATCGCCATCCGCTCCGGCGAGCCGGAGGACTCGAGCCTGGTGGCGCTGCCCCTGGCTCCGGGCAACCGCCGCGTGCTCTGCGGCGCACCGAGCTACTTCGCCCGGCATGGCCACCCGCGCACGCCGGAGGAACTGCACCGGCACAACTGCCTGCTCTATGTGCTGGGCGGCCGCGTGCACGACCAGTGGACATTCCACGAGGGCCGGCGCAGCCAGACCGTCACCGTGGCCGGCGACCGGGTCTGCGACGACGCCGACGTGGTGCGCCGCTGGGCGGTGGCCGGGCAGGGGCTGGTGTACAAGTCCTGGCTCGACGTGGCCGCCGATGTGCGGGCCGAGCGCCTGCAGCTGGCGCTGGAGGATCACCTGGGCGAGCCCACGCCGCTGAACCTGATCTGCCCCCATCGTGCCCAGTTGAGCAAGCCGGTGAACCTGCTGCGCGAGTTCCTCCGCCAGCGCTGTGGCGAGCTGCTGGTCGGCGCGCCCTGGGAGGGCGTGGCCCGGCTTCTGCGCTGAGCGTCACAGCCAGCTGTTGTGCGGGCCGCGCCATTCGCTATTGTTGCTAGGGCGAGCCCGCCTATCCGCCGTCCAGCCCTGGAGATGAGCCGTGATCCCCAGCCGTCCAGCCCCTTGCCCTTGTCGACGCGCATGGTCGTGAACGCCCTGCCGCCCGTTCCGGCGCGCCTCGGCCCGACCCTGGCGCTGGTCTTCTTCGGCTACCTGGTGCTCGCCCTGGGCGCCGTCTGGCTGGCGCGCCAGCCGGGCACCATCGCCACCCTCTGGTACGCCAACGCCTTCGGCATCACCTTCCTCTGGAACCAGCCGCTGCGTCGCTGGCCGGCGCTGCTCGGCGTGATGCTGGTGGCCAACATGCTGGCCGGTCAGGTGATGGGCGACACCCTGGCGATGTCCGCCAGCTTCCTGCCGGCCAACATGCTGGAGATGGCGCTCGCCGCCTTCCTGCTGCGCCGCACCGGCGTGGCCCTGAACATGAGCCGCAGCCCGTCGGCCTTCCTCCGCTTCATCCTGCTCGGGGCCATGGTGCCGCCGCTGGTCAGCTCCACCCTGGGCGCGCTGATCGTGCAGAGCATCGGTTACGCCGGCTTCGGCCGGGTCTGGCTGTCCTGGTACGAGGGCGCGGTGCTGGGCACCCTGTCGATCCTGCCGCTGACGGTGCAGTTGCAGCAGCATGGCCTGCAGTCCCTGCGCTCGCCGAAGCGCCCCAACGAACTCTTCTTCTACGTGCCGCTGGTGCTGCTGGTGACCCTGGTATCCCTGCGCCTGCTGCCGACGCCTTTCGTCTACCTGTCGCTGCCGCTGCTGCTGGCGGCGGTGCGGCTGCCCTTCGCCGGCACCGCGCTGCTGGTGACCCTGACCTCCTTCAGCGGCGGCCTGATGGTCGCCATGGGAGGGTTGTTGCTGCAGCCGGTGACGCCCCTGTGGCAGGAGATCACCCTCTACCTGCCGCTGTTGTTGTCGTTGTTGCCCCCGCTGCTGCTGGCCGCTGCCGTGGAGCAGGGCCGGCGACGCCAGCGCGAGCTGGCCATCAGCGAGGCGCGTTTTCGCGACGCCATGGAGCACTCGGCCATCGGCATGGCCCTGGTGGGGCTGGATGGCCGCTTGCAGCGGGTCAACCGCGCGCTGTGCGAGATGCTCGGCTACACGCCGGCCGAACTGGTCGCGATGAGCTTCCAGGACATCACCCAGGCCGAGGACCTGTCCGATGACCTGGAGCGGGTGCAGGAAGCGCTCGCTGGCCGTCGCGACAGCTATCGGCTGGAGAAGCGCTACCTGCGCCGCGATGGCTCCGAGGTCTGGGCGCTGCTGGCGGTGTCCCTGGTGCGCGATGCCGAAGGGCAGCCGCTGTACTTCATCGCCCAGATCGAGGACATCGACCGGCGCAAGCGTGCCGAGGCCGAGCTGGCCGAGCTCGCCCAGCGCTATTCCCTGGCCACCGACGCCAGTGGCGTGGGCGTCTGGGAGTGGGACCTGGTCAGCGACGACATGATCTGGGACGACAGCCTGTTCCGCCTCTACGGCATGCGCCCGCTGGGGCGGCCGGTGAGCTACGAGGAGTGGTCGCGCTTCGTCCACCCGGGCGACGCCGAAGCCCTGCACCGCGAGCTGCAGCGGGTGCGCGAAGGCCTGGCGCGGCTGGACGTGGAGTTCCGCATCTCCCTGCCCAACGGCGAGACGCGTGCGCTGCGCGGGCACGGCAGCCTGGCCCTCGACGCCGAGGGCAAGCCGACCCGGATGATCGGCACCAACTGGGACGTGACCCAGCTGCGCGAACTCACCGAGCGGCTGAACGACGAGCGCGAGCGCCTGCAGGTGACCCTCAACTGCATCGGCGACGGGGTGATCACCACGGACCTGGATGGCCGCGTGCGCTTCCTCAACCCGGTGGCCGAGCGCCTCAGCGGCTGGAGCACGGCGGCGGCGCGCAACCAGGAGATCGAGCGGGTGCTGCCGCTGGAGAGCGAGGAGGGCCGGCCGGTGCCGAGCCCGGTGCGCCTGTGCCTGGAGCGCGGCACGGAGGAAAGCATCCCCGGGCTCTCGTCCCTGCGCCATGCCGCCGGCGGCCTGATCGCCCTGCGTGGCCAGGCGGCGCCGGTACGCAGCGCCGAGGGCGAGCTGCTCGGCAGCGTGCTGGTGTTCACCGATGTCAGCGAGGCGCGGGCGATGCAGAAGCACCTGCGCTATGCCGCCAGCCACGACGCCCTGACCGGCCTGCTCAACCGCTCGGCCTTCGAGGACGCCCTGGCGGAAAGCTGCCGCGAGGTGACGCAGAACGCCGGGCACAGCGTGCTGTTCTTCATCGACCTGGACCTCTTCAAGCAGGTCAACGACAGCGCCGGCCATGCCGCCGGCGACGAACTGCTGCGGCGCATCTCGCGACTGATGCAGGAACAGGTGCGCAGCGGCGACCTGGTGGCGCGCCTGGGGGGCGACGAGTTCGCCATGATCCTGCGCAGCTGTCCCCTGGCCCAGGCGGAAATCCTCGCCGATCGGCTGATCGAGCAGGTGCGCGGCCTGCGCTTCGAATGGGAAGGCCGCACCTTCCAGGTCGGCGCCAGCATCGGCCTGGCGCCCTTGCACGCTGGCAACAGCGAGCCGGCCGAGCTGCTGCGCCAGGCCGACATCGCCTGCTACCGGGCCAAGCATGGCGGGCGCGGGCGCATGGCGGTGTATGTCGAGGCACTGGAGCACGGCTGAGAAAGCCGCCGACGAAACCACCGCGCGGACGCTTTTTTTGACGCGCGGGTCAAGTTAGAATGCGCGCCGTCGTGGCCATGGGGCTGCGACATGGGTTCCCTCACCCCATCGGCAAAAAGGACGTGAACCACCATGCCCGCAGCTCTCCCCAAGGTCTGGCGCCCCGCGCTGACCGGCCTCATCGCGTTCCACATCCTGATCATCATCGCCAGCAACTACCTGGTGCAGTTGCCCATGACCCTGTTCGGCTGGCAGACCACCTGGGGCGCGTTCAGCTTCCCGTTCATCTTCCTCGCCACCGACCTGACCGTGCGCCTGCTCGGCAAGCAGGCGGCGCGCCAGGTGATCGCCCGGGTCATGCTCCCGGCGCTGGCGGCTTCCTACGTGGTCTCGGTGCTGTTCCAGGACGCGGCGTTCCAGGGCTTCGGCGCCCTGGGCGAGTTCAACCTGTTCGTCGCACGCATCTCGCTCGCGAGTTTCCTCGCCTACGTGCTGGGGCAGGTTCTCGACATCCAGGTCTTCGATCGCCTGCGCAGGATGCGTCAGTGGTGGATCGCCCCGGTGGTGTCCACCATCGCCGGCAACCTGCTGGACACCTTCACCTTCTTCTCGGTGGCCTTCTGGCACAGCGACAACCCCTTCATGGCCGAGCACTGGGTGGAGATCGCCACGGTGGACTACGGCGTGAAGCTCAGCGTCAGCCTGGTGCTGTTCGTGCCGCTCTACGGCGTGCTGCTCAACGGCATCCTCCGCGCCATCACCCCGCGCAGCGAAAGCGCCGCCTGAGCTTCACCTAGGTCGTAGGAGCGAGCTCTGCTCGCGAAGCTCCTCGCAGGGGCCGCAGGATGGGTCGGGCGACGTTCCGCGAGCGAAGCGAAACCCATCAGTAACCGGTACAGGTATGGCTTCTGTGTTGGGCCGGCAGCATGGGTTTCGCCATGCTCTACCCATCCTACGGGCTTGCAGGGTGTGCGTAGGGTGGGCGTAGGGTGGGCTTCAGCCCACCGCTCCTCCATGTCCATCTGCAAAAAGGGCCGCATCGCGGCCCTTTTCGTTCACTTCACCAGCCGTGCATCCAGGCTGTTCTGCGCCAGGCGCCGGGCCTGTTCCTCGCTCATGCCCAGGTGCTCGTGCAGGGCGAAGAAGTTCTCGGTGACGTAGCCGCCGAAATATGCCGGGTCGTCGGAGTTCACCGTCACCTTCACGCCGCGTTCGAGCATGTCGAGGATGTTGTGCTGGCTCATGTGGTCGAACACGCACAGCTTGGTGTTGGACAGCGGGCAGACGGTCAGCGGGATCTGTTCGTCGATGATGCGCTGCATCAGGCGCTCGTCCTCGATGGCGCGCACGCCGTGGTCGATGCGCTCGATCTTCAGCAGGTCCAGGGCCTCCCAGATGTATTCCGGCGGGCCTTCCTCGCCGGCGTGGGCGACGGTGAGGAAGCCTTCCGCGCGGGCGCGGTCGAACACACGCTGGAACTTGCTCGGCGGGTGGCCCATCTCGGAGCTGTCCAGGCCCACGGCGACGAAGGCGTCGCGGAAGGGCAGCGCCTGGTCGAGGGTCTTCTGCGCTTCGTCCTCGGAGAGGTGGCGCAGGAAGCTGAGGATCAGCCCGGAGCTGATGCCGAGCTGCTTGCGACCGTCGTCCAGGGCGTGGCGGATGCCGTTCAGCACCACCTCGAAGGGGATGCCGCGATCGGTGTGGGTCTGCGGGTCGAAGAAGGGCTCGGTGTGGATGACGTTCTGCGCCTTGCAGCGTTGCAGGTAGGCCCAGGTCAGGTCGTAGAAGTCCTGCTCGGTGCGCAGCACATCGGCACCGGCGTAGTAGAGGTCGAGGAATTCCTGCAGGTTGCCGAAGTCGTAGGCGCGGCGCAGGGTCTCGACGTCGTGCCAGGGCAGGGCGACCTTGTTGCGTTCGGCCAGCGCGAACAGCAACTCGGGCTCGAGCGAACCTTCCAGGTGCAGGTGCAGTTCGGCTTTGGGCAAGGCATTGAGCCAGTCGTACATGGTGGTTTCTCGTTATCAGGCAAGGTCGCCTGCAAGTTTAACTTCCCGGACAGGATTTCGCCGAGCGAGCGCCTGAACAGCAGGGGCGCTCGTGTTCATCGGGCGTCGCTCAGGCCGTCTCCTCCCGCCGGTAGGCGTAGGTGTCGGCGAAGCGCGAGAGCAGGTACTCGGCGCTGCTCACCGGCGGGTATTTCGGCGGGTTGTCGGCACTGGAGCAGTTCGGCAGGCAGCTGATCTCGGTGTCCGGGTGCGGCTCGGCGAAGAAGGGCATGGAGTAGCGGTGCACGCCCAGGGGGCTGATGACCCGGTGCGGCGTGGAGGTGTACCGGTCGTTGCTCCAGCGCGCCATCATGTCGCCGATGTTGACCACGAAGCTGCCGGTGATCGGTGGGGCGTCGATCCATTCCCCGTGGACGTTGCGCACCTGCAGGCCGCCGGCGTCGTCCTGGTACAGCAGGGTGACGCAGCCGTAGTCGGTGTGCGCGCCGGCGCCCTGTTGCTCGGCGGAGCTGGCGGTGTGGCGCGGCGGGTAGTGGATCATGCGGAACACGCTGATGGGCTCGGCAAAGCGCGCATCGAAGAAGTCGCGCTCGATGCCCAGTGCCAGGGCGATGGCCCGCAGCAGGGTCTGCGCCAGGGCCTGCATGTCGGCGTAGTGCTGTTCCATGAGCGCCGCCCAGCCGGGCAGGTCGGGGTGGCGATTGGGCCCGCGCAGGGGCTTGCCGGCCAGCACCTCGGGGTGGTCGGCGGCCATGTGGAAACCCATGTCGAAGGTTTCCTTCAGGTCGCTCGGCCTGCTCGGGTCGAGCTGCTCGGTGGCGATGGCGCCATAGCCGCGATGGTGCGCAGTGCGGGTGATGTCGATCCGCAGCTTCTCGGCGTCGGGCAGGGCGAAGAAGGTCTTGGCCGCGCGGGTCAACGCCTCGATGCGTTCGGGCGCGATGCCGTGCCCGGTGATGTAGAAGAAGCCCCAGTCGCGGCAGGCGGCGTCGATCTGCGCCGCGACCTGCTGCCAGGCCTGTTGGTCGTCGCCGTAGAGCGCGGCGATGTCGATGAGGGGAAGCTGGTTCATCGGGTGATCCTTGGAGCGCAGGGTTCAATACCCTCTCCCCTGGCGCCAGGGGAGAGGGCTTCGCTTACTTCGGCAGTTCCGCCTTGATGCCTTCGACGTAGTAGTTCATGCCCGCCAGGTCGGCATTGGTGGCGACCACGCCGTCGGCCAGCTTGATGGCTCCGCTCTGGTCCTTGATCGGGCCGGTGAAGGGGTGGAACTCGCCGCTCTTGATGCTGGCGATGATTTTTTCCGCCTCGGCCTTCACGTCGGCCGGCACCAGGTCGCTGATGGGCAGCTGGATGGTGTCCTCGGCCAGGCCGCCCCAGTAGTCCTGGGACTTCCAGGTGCCGGCCATCACGCCTTCGGCGGCCTGGATGTAGTGTGGCCCCCAGTTGTTGACGATGGAGGTGAGCACGGCCTTGGGCCCGAAGTGGGCCATGTCCGAGGCGTAGCCCACGGAGTACACGCCACGGCGCTCGGCGGCCTGGATCGGCGCCGGGCTGTCGGTGTGCTGGAAGACCACGTCCACGCCCTGGTCGATCAGCGCGTTGGCGGCGTCGGCTTCCTTGCCCGGGTCGAACCAGGAGTTGACCCAGACCACCTTGATCTCGGCCTGCGGGTCGTACTTGTTCAGCGCCAGCTGGATGGCGTTGATGTCGCGGATCACTTCCGGAATGGGGAAGGAGGCGATGTAGCCGATCTTGTGGCTCTTGGTCATCTTCGCGGCGAGGAAGCCGCCGACGTAGCGGCCTTCATAGGAGCGCGACAGGTAGGTGCCGAGGTTCTTGTCCTGCTTGTAGCCGGTGGCGTGCTCGAAGGTGACCTTGGGGAACTGCTTGGCCACCTTGGCGGTGGGGTTCATGTAGCCGAAGGAGGTGGTGAAGATCAGGTCGTAGCCGCCCTTGGCCATGTTGCGGATGACCCGCTCGGCGTCGGCGCCTTCGGCGACGTTCTCCACGAAGCTGGTCTCGACCTTGTCGCCCAGCTTGGCCACCAGCGCCTTGCGGCCTTCCTCGTGCTGGTAGGTCCAGCCGTGGTCGCCGATGGGGCCGACGTAGACGAAGCCGACCTTCAGCGGGTCGGCGGCGGAGGCGCCGAGGGTGGCGCTGAAGCCGATGGCGGCGACGAGCGTGCGCAGCAGGTTCTTCTTGGAATCGAACATGGGGGATGGGGCTCCTGGTCTGTTGTTCTGTGCTGTGCCCTGTGGGCTGACCAGGCGATTGCAAAAAATTGACCAACTGGACAGGCGGCGCGCAAAGCCGCGTGCCAGGCCCCTCGATGCAGGCGATGTGCACCGCCCGCGAGCGCGGATGGTGCACGACGGGCGCTGTCCGCCGCCTGCTGGTGCGTCACCAGGGAATGGCCTGGCCCTGGTAGTCGATGTAGTGGTGGCCGCCGCGCCCGGCATACGCCTCGATCTGCTGCACCAGGCCCTGGACGCTGGTGGCGACGTCGATCTCGGCGGACTCGCCGCCCATGTCGGTCTTCACCCAGCCCGGATGCAGGCTCAGCACCGTGGGCGCGGCTTCCGCCCATTCGGCCACCAGGCTGCGGGTCATGGAATTCAGCGCCGCCTTGCTGGCGCGGTACAGCGCCAGGCCGCCGGCATCGTTGCCGGCCACGCTGCCCAGCACCGAACTCATGAAGGCCAGGGTGCCGCCGGGCAGCAGGTTGCTCTTCAGGCGCTGGGCCAGGCGGATGGGGGCGACGGCGTTGGTGAGGAACAGCTGGGCGATCTCGGCCTCGGTGGCCTGCACGGCGGACTGGTGCACCGGGCCGTAGACGCCGGCGTTGACCAGGATGAGGTCGAAGGCGCGGCCATCCAGTTCGCCGGCCAGGGTCTCCAGGCTGGCGACGCTGTCCAGCTCCAGGGTGCGTACCTCGACGTTCTCCAGCGCGGCCAGGTCGCCGGCGCCCTGCGGGTTGCGCACCGTGGCGGTGACCTGCCAGCCGGCGGCCTGCAGTTGCTTGACCAGGCCCAGGCCGATGCCCCGGGAGGCGCCGATGATCAATGCGGTTTGTGTGCTGCTCATGTGCGGTCCTCTGCGTGTGAAGACCGGCAAGAGTAGCCGCTTATTGAGCGCCCGCGTGGGATGTCGATGCAGGTGGGCCGGGTGGCGTTCCGCTGAGGTACGAAGCCCAACGCAGCGAGGGTGGGTATCGCACCGTTGGGCCTCGCTGCGCTCGGCGCCAACCTACGGTCGTTCAGCCCGGGAGCCTTGCACCATCAGTGGCCGCCCTTCCACGGCTGGCCCAGGGACACGGGGGCGAACAGGCGGGTGCGCACGGCATCGCGGGAGAGCAGCACCAGCACCAGGATGGTCGCCACGTAGGGCAGCATCGCCAGCAGGTTGGCGGGGATGGCCAGGCCCACGCCCTGGGCCACCAGGTGGAGGATGCTGGCCAGGCCGAAGAGGTAGGCCCCCAGCAGCACGCGGAACACCCGCCAGCTGGCGAACACCACCAGGGCGAGTGCGATCCAGCCGCGCCCGGCGGTCATGTTCTCCGCCCACATCGGCGTGTACGCCAGGGACAGGTAGGCCCCCGCCATGCCCGCCATGGCCCCGCCGAAGAGCACCGCCAGGGTGCGCACGCGCAGCACCGGCAGGCCCATGGCGCTGGCCGCATCGGGGTTCTCGCCCACCGCCTGGAGCACCAGGCCGATGCGACTCTTGAGCAGCGCCCAGGCGATCAGCGCGAACAGCGCGAAGGACAGGTAGACCATCAGGTCCTGGCTGAACAGCATCTTGCCCAGCAGCGGAATGCCGCTGAGCAGCGGGATGGCCACCGGCTCGAAACCCTGCAGGGGCTTGCCCACCCAGGCGGCGCCGACGAAGGACGACAGGCCGATGCCGAAGATGGTCAGCGCCAGCCCCGTGGCCACCTGGTTGGCGTTGCAGCCGAGGGCGACCAGGGCGAAGAGGGCGGACAGCAGCATGCCCGCGGCCATCGCCAGCAGCACGCCGAGCCATAGGTTGCCGGTGCCGATGGCGGCGATGAAGCCCACCACCGCGCCGAACAGCATCATCCCCTCCTGCCCGAGGTTGAGCACGCCGCTCTTCTCGCACACCAGCTCGCCCAGGGCGACCAGCAGCAGCGGCGTGCCGCAGCGGACCATGGCGTAGAGGATGTTGGTCAGCAGATCTAGATCCATGGAAGGAAGCCTCGAGCGGCAAGCCGCAAGCTACAAGTTGAAGAACGGGTGTGGGAGTGACTCATGCGGCGGCACGCTTCTTGGCGCTTGCCACTTGCAGCTTGTAGCTCCACGCCAAGCGTGGCCGATACAGAATCAACACATCACAGGCGAGCAGGAAGAACAGCATCATCCCCTGGAACAGCTGGGTGATCGATTGCGGCAGGTTGAGGGCCATCTGCGCGTTTTCGCCGCCGAGGAACAGCAGCGCCATCAGCAGCCCGGCGACGAGGATGCCGAAGGGGTTGAGGCGGCCGAGGAAGGCCACGGTGATGGCGGCGTAGCCGTAGCCCGGCGACACCTGCGGCACCAGCTGGCCGATGGGACCGGTGACTTCGCCGACGCCGGCCAGGCCCGCCAGGCCGCCGCTGACCAGCAGGGCCAGCCAGACCAGGCGCTTTTCGCGGAAGCCGACGAAGCCGGCGGCGCGCTTGTCCAGGCCCAGCACCTTGATCTGGAAGCCGAGGAAGCTCTTGTGCAGCAGCACCCACACCGCCACCAGGGCGAGGAGAGCGAAGTACAGGCCGATGTGCAGGCGCAGGTCCTCGAACACCGGGGGCAGCCGCGAGGCGTCGCCGAACATCGCCGACTCGGGGAAGTTGAAGCCGGCCGGGTCCTTCAGCGGGCCGTGCACGGCGAAGAGCAGCAGGTTCAGCGCCACGTAGTTGAGCATGATGGTGGTGAGGATCTCGTTGGCGTTGAAGCGCGTGCGCAACCAGGCCGCCAGTGCGCCCCAGGCGGCTCCGGCGAGGATGCCGGCGCCCAGCACCAGGACCAGGGCCCAGCGGCTTTCCCAGTCGATCAGGTGCACCGCCACCGCGCTGCCGGCCAGGGCGCCCATGAGCAGCTGGCCCTCGGCGCCGATGTTCCAGATGCGCGCCTGGTAGGCCACCGCCAGGCCCAGGGCGCAGAGCAGGATGGGCAGCGCCTTCACCAGAAGCTCGGAGACGCCGTAGAGATCGCTGATGGGCGCCACCAGCAGCGCATGGAGGGTTTCCAGCGGGTCATGGCCGAGGGCGACGAACAGCGCCGAGCCGCAGGCCAGGGTCAGCAGGCCGGCGAGCACCGGGGACAGCAGGAGCATCACACGCGACTGCTGCGTGCGGGGTTCCAGGGATAGCAACATGAAAGGCTCCGGGCGCTCAGGCGGCTTGGGTCGATTCGAACTGGCCGGCCATCCAGCGGCCGACCTCCTGCGGGCTGGTGTCCGTCACCGGCTTTTGCGCCGACAGCTCGCCGCCGCACAGGGCGCCGATGCGGTCGCTGATCTGGAACAGCTCGTCGAGGTCTTCGGAGATCACCAGGATCGCCGCGCCGGCATCGCGCAGGGCGATCAGTGCGCGGTGGATGGCGGCAGCGGCGCCGACGTCCACGCCCCAGGTCGGGTGGGCGGCCACCAGCAGCTTGGGTTGCTGGAGGATTTCGCGGCCGAGGATGAATTTCTGCAGGTTGCCGCCGGAGAGGCTGCGGGCGGCGGTATGGGCGTCCGGGGTCTTCACCGCGAAGCGCTGGATGATCGCTTCGGCGAAGGCCAGCACCTTGCCGCGGCGGATCATCCCGCGGCTCAGTAACCCGCGCTGGAAGCCGGTGAGCAGGGCGTTGTCGGCCAGGCTCAGGTCCGGCACCGCGCCGTGGCCCAGGCGTTCGGCGGGGACGAAGGCGAGGCCCCGGGCGCGGCGCGCATCCGGTGGCAACTGGCCCACCGGCTGGCCGGCGAAACGGATGGCGCCGGCGTTGCCGGCGGGCAGGCGACGCTCGCCGGAGAGCAGCGCGAGCAGCTCGTCCTGGCCATTGCCGGCGACCCCGGCGATGCCGAGGATCTCGCCGCTGCGCACGTCCAGGCCGAGGTTCTTCAGCGACATGCCGAACGGGTCGGGATTGTGCCAGTCGAGGCCTTGCAGGCTGAGGAAGGGCGCGCCGCCGCTGACCTTGGGGTAGCTGGCGACCAGGCCTTCTGCGTCGCCCACCATCAGCCGCGCCAGCTCCAGGTCGCTGCACTGGGCCGGTACGCAGTGGCCGGACACGCGGCCACCGCGCAGCACCGTGGCGCTGTGGCAGAGCGCACGCACCTCGCCGAGCTTGTGGCTGATGAAGAGGATGCTGCAGCCCTCGGCCGCCAGGCGGCGCAGGGTGACGAAGAGTTCGTCGGCCTCCTGCGGGGTGAGCACCGAGGTGGGCTCGTCGAGGATCAGCAGGCGGATGTCCTGCATCAGGCAGCGGACGATCTCCACCCGCTGGCGCTCGCCGATGGACAGCGCATGCACCAGGCGCCCGGGCTCCAGGGCCATGCCGTAGCGCTGCGACACCTCGCGGATGCGCGGCTCCAGCTGCCTGGGCGTGCCGGCCTCGCGGCCGAGTGCCAGGGCGATGTTCTCGGCCACGGTGAGGGTCTCGAACAGGGAGAAGTGCTGGAACACCATGCCGATGCCCAGCGCCCGCGCCTGCGCCGGGTCGCGTACGCGCAGCGCCTCGCCCTGCCAGCGGATCTCGCCGGCATCGGGCTGTACCACGCCGTAGATGATCTTCATCAGCGTGCTCTTGCCGGCACCGTTCTCGCCCAGCAGGGCGTGGATCTCGCCGGGCTCGATGCGCAGGTCGACGCGGTCGTTGGCCAGGCAGCCGGGGTAGCGCTTGGTGATGCCGAGCATCTCCAGGCGCGGTGGGGGAGTGGGGCTATTCATCGTGGTCTTTCCCGGAAAGAGAGCTTGCCTGACAAAGCAAAAAGCTGGCCACCGGGTCAGGAAGGCCCGTGCCGGCCCGCGTGCGTGAGCGCCTGCGGGAAATCCACGGGTGGAATGGGCAGTGCGGGGGCATTTTCCTGCACGCTTTCGGGGCGCTGCGGCTCCGAATGGCGCAGCGGCGATTGGACGAATTTCAACCACCTTCCCGCAGCGCCCGTGGCGACTGGCGCAGAGAAGTTGTTCCCAAGGTTATCCACAGGAATGTCCACGGGCTGTGTGGACAATGGCGGTGCGCTGCGACGGTATCCCGGCGCCCGAGTTTCTGGCGGGCGAAAATAAAGCTAGACCCTTCAGGTGCTTACGCGGTAGACACGGGGCCCCTCGCACACTGGTCACGAAACGAGCAGCCCCGGCAAAGCGGCGGCCGGCGCTGGCCCGGGCGATTGCTCAAAAGGTTATCCACAGGCTTGTCCACGCTTTGTGTGGGCGGTTCCAAGACGGGTTCCGGTCGCTCCCGTAGGTGGGTGCCAAGCGCAGCGCGGCCCAACGATGCATGGCTCATGGTGGGCAGCCACGTCCATGAGGGAAATGGGGTTCGGAGGAATTGCGAGGACACCTGCGACACCGCACGGTGGACCGATGAAGCGTGGTCCACCCTACGAAGCGTCCGGCGTGGGAGGAGGTTGGTGCTGCGTAGGGTGGACATCGCTCTTCATGTCCACCGACTGAGTCGACCCGATGCAATGGAGTTGGCGGATGCCGTAGCCCGGGCTTCAGCCCGGGAGCGGGGCTCCGTGCTGACTTAGAAACTGAACTCCATGTTCAGGGTCGGGGTGGAGGTGCGGCTGCCACGGCCGCCGTGGACGCCGAACTTGTTGTGCCAGTACTCGTAGCCGACGCCGAACCAGAGGTTGGGCTTGATGTTCTTGCCCGGGCGCGCGGCGACCATCAGCGAGGTGCGCATCAGGGTTTCGGAGGCGGTGTCCCTGTCGTTGTAGTCCTCGCCCTTTTCACCGACGTGGTTGATGTAGCCCT
This sequence comes from Pseudomonas tohonis, assembly GCF_012767755.2. Classification (NCBI taxonomy): domain Bacteria; kingdom Pseudomonadati; phylum Pseudomonadota; class Gammaproteobacteria; order Pseudomonadales; family Pseudomonadaceae; genus Pseudomonas; species Pseudomonas tohonis. Next base: position 5,841,167 of record NZ_AP023189.1, on the reverse strand, counting down.
GGAACTTGGCGGTGTGGTCGCCGACCTGGAAGGGGCGCAGCCAGGTGAGGTTGAGGTTGTAGGTGCCGTCGAAGGTCATCTCCTCGTGGCGCGCGCCGGGGATGCCGGTCTGGTTGCGCTCGCGGTAGTAGAGCAGGCTCAGGTCGAGCACGCCGACGGTGTTGAACTTGAGGGTGGGGCCGAACACGATGGCGCGCTTGTTGGACGAGGCGCGGTTGTTGTTGCGGTTGACGTCGAAGCCGGCGGTGAAGGCGTAGTCCTTGATCAGGCCGTCGCCCTGCTTCTGGTCGAACACCCGCGAGGCGAACAACTGGTGGCGGTACACCGCGTAGACCTCGCTGCCGCCGTGGTCGGTGCCCTTGCGCGGGTCGCGGTTGTCGGAGAGGAAGACATCCAGGTTGAAGAAGTTGCTGCCGTACTGGTAGCCGCTGGCGTGGGTGAAGCTGTAGATGCGCTTGGCGAACTTGTTCGGGTTGTTCGGGTTAGTGAATTGCTGTCCGTAGCGGAACCCGATGCTGTTGTTCATCCACTCCAGCGCGGAGGCTTCCCCGACCGTGAATAGGGCGAGAGCGACCGTGGCTCCCTGCAGTGCTTTTTTCATTGTTATGGCTCCTGTTCCTGGGATCTCGATGCCGTGGCTCGGGCACCGAGGGCGCAAGTATCAGCACATCTGGATTGATCACCAAAGAACAGAATGTAGAGCATCCCGATGCCGATACGGCATCACTGGATTGACTTGAAAGTCAGTATTTTCAGGGCTTTAGCGGGATTGTGTACAAAGCGCGAGCGCAGATGGCTCTAGCGCGCGGGCTGCAGCCGTGCAGCCCGCGAGAGGCCGCGGCGGGCCGGGGGCATGAAAAAAGTGGGCGGGGACCTGTCCTACGGGCGGTTGCCCGAGGTGCTCCGGGGCTGTGGCCGCTCTTCGCGCTCACGCAAGGTGATTTCCTCGGTCAATTGTCGAGCCAGCGCATCCACCGCGACGGGCAGGTATCGGCCGCCACGCACATAGAGGCCAAGGTCGTTGAAGATGCCGCCGTTGTCGGTCAGCGGCAGGTGCACCAGGTCGCCGGCCTCGAGGTCGGCCTCGATACCGATGCGGGTCTGGAAGGCCACGCCCATGCCGCGCTTGACCAGTTGTCGGGCCAGCTCCACCGAGCTGCTTTCCAGCACGGGCCTGTCGGCCAGGCTCATGCGCTTTTGCAGCGGGCCGAGCAGGTGGTGGATGGACAGCTCGCGCTTGGCCAGGATCAGGCCGTGCTCGACGCAGGCGGCGAAGCTCACTTCGTGCAACGAGGCCAGCGGATGCCCACGCGGCACGATGGCGCCGAGGCGGAAGTGGCCGACACTGAGCTGCTGCAACTCGGCGCTGCGGGGCAGGAAGAAGGCCAGGCCGAGGTCGGCGGCGCCGCTCAGTACCGCCTCGGGGATGGCTTGCGAACCCATCGCGGTGACGCCGATGGTCACCCGTGGATAGCGCTCGTGCATGGCCTTGAGCACGCGGGGCAGCAGGTCAATGGTCACGCCTTCGACGGTGGCGATCTCCACGTGGCCGGTGCGCAGGCCCTGCATGGCGTCCAGTTCCGAGCGCACGCGCTCGACGTCCTGCAGCACCACGGTGATGTGGCGGGTGAGGATCTCCCCGGCCGGCGTCAGGCGCAGGCCGGCGGGCAGGCGGTCGAACAAGGGCGCGCCGATCTCGTCCTCCAGCTTGAGGATCTGCCGGTTCACCGCCGAGGAGGCGACGTTGAGCCGGCGCGCGGCCTCGCGGATGGAGTTGCAGCGGCGCACCATGTCGAAATAGTGGATCGCGGGCGAGTGGATGCGCAGCTTGCCGGTCATGGCGCCGGGTCCTCGATGGCGGCGAGTTGGCTGCGGCCGCGGCTGATGTCGCCGAGCAGGCGCTGCAGCGGTTCGCGCTGGGCGGCCGGCAGGGCCAGCTGCAGCCAGGCGCCTTCGGCGTCGTAGTCCTCGCTTTCGAGCTGGGCCTGGAGGTCGGCCAGGCGCGCCTTGAACAGCGCCAGTTCGGCGAAGGCCAGGTGGCAGCGGAAGCGCGACAGGCGCAGCAGCGGCAGGCGTTCACCCCCTTGCAGGCACTTGGCGGCACTGCCGCCGTAGGCACGGGCGAGGCCGCCGGTGCCGAGCTGGATGCCGCCGTACCAGCGGATCACCAGCACCGCGACCTGGTCCATGTCCTGGCCTTCGATGGCCGCCAGCATGGGGCGCCCGGCGGTGCCGCCGGGTTCGCCGTCGTCGCTGAAGCGGTACTGGTTGCCCACCTTCCAGGCCCAGCAGTTGTGCGAGGCGGCGGGGTCGCTGGCGGCGGTGATGAAGGCCTGGGCCTCGGCCGCGCTGGTGACCGGCGCGGCGAGGGCGATGAAGCGGCTCTTGCGGATTTCCTCGCGGTATTCGCAGGGCGCGGCAAGGGTGAAGGGCATCAGCGGGCGGGTGTCGGCGGGGTCAGGCCGCAGCCCTTGAGGATGATGTGGGTGAGGCTCTGCGCGGCGATTTCGAAGTCGTCCTTGGTCAGGCGCTTGCGCCCGCTGACGCGGCAGATCTGCGAGCCGAAATCGGCGTAGTGCTGGGTGCTCCCCCAGAGCAGGAAGATCAGGTGCGTGGGGTCGACGGCGTCCATCTTGCCGGCGGCGATCCAGGCTTCGAACACGGCGGCGCGGCCCCTGAACCAGTCGCGGTAGTCCTGATCGAAATGCTTCTCCAGGCAGGCGCCACCGCTGATCACCTCCATGGCGAAGATCTTCGAGGCCAGCGGGAAGCGTCGCGAGAACTCCAGCTTGGCGCGGATGTAGCGGGCCAGCGCCTCGGCCGGGTCGTCATCGACCGTCAGGGTGTTGAAGGTGCTGTCCCAGAGCTCGAGGATGTTGCTCAGCACCGCCACGTAGAGGCCCAGCTTGTTGCTGAAGTAGTAGTGCAGGTTGGCCTTGGGCAGGCCGGCACGCAGCGCGATGGTGTTCATGCTGGTGCCTTTGAAACCGTGCTTGGCGAATTCCTCCTCGGCGGCGGCGAGGATGGTCTCTTCGTTCTTCTGGCGGATGCGGCCGGCGGGCTTGCCGGTGGAGCTGGGGCTGTGGGCGGGGACCAGGACAGTCATAGGTCATCCAGAGGTATCAGGAAGCGGGCGAATGCACTGATAACCCAAGCGTGGGGCCGCCGACAAGACAAAACTGTTGCGGCGGTCAGGTTATCCACAGGTTTTGTCGGGCCTGCACCATGATGGGTCGGTTTTTCCCCGTCGCGCACCGCGCCAGACCCCGTCTAGGGCCTGGTGCGGCGGCCTTCAGGCGCGCTCGGCGGCACCGTCCGTCCGGGCGGCGGGCTTCTCTTCCGGCAGCACCAGACTGAGCAGGATGGCGGTGATGCCGCCGCAGGTGATGGCCGAGTCGAACAGGTTCTGCACGATCGGCGGCAGCTGGTGCAGCAGGGTCGGTTGCGCGGCGATGCCCAGGCCGACGCCGAAGGAGCCGGCGATCACCAGCAGGCTGCGGCGGTCCAGTCGCGCCTGGGCGAGGATGCGGATGCCCGCCGCCGCGACGCTGCCGAACATCACCAGGGTGGCGCCGCCGAGCACCGGCTTGGGAATCTGCTGCAGCACGGCGCCGATCAGCGGGAACAGGCCGAGGATGAACAGCACGGCACCGATGTACAGGCCGACATGGCGGCTGGCGACGCCGGTCAGCTGGATCACCCCGTTGTTCTGCGCGAAGGTGGTGTTGGGGAAGGCGCTGAAGGTGGCCGCCAGCAGGCAGCTGACGCCATCGCCGAGCACACCGCCCTTGAGTCGCGCCTCGTACTCCGGCCCCTTGAACGGCTTGCGCGCGATCATGCAGTTGGCGGTCAGGTCGCCCACGGTCTCGATGGTGCTGATGAGGTAGATCAGCGCCACGGGGACGAAGGCCGTCCAGTCGAAGGCGAAACCGTACTTGAAGGGCACCGGCACGCTCACCAGCGGCAGGTCGGGCAGCGCCTGGGGCACCAGCTTGCCGCTGAAGAAGGCCACGACGCTGCCCACCGCCAAGCCGATGAGGATCGACGACAGGCGCACCCAGGGATTGCGCGAGCGGTTGAGCAGGATGATGGTCGCCAGCACCAGCCCGCCCAGGGCCAGGTTGCCCGGCGCGCCGAAGTCCGGGGCCTTGAAGCCGCCGCCGATGTCGGTGATGCCGACCTTGATCAGGCTGACGCCGATCAGGGTGATGACGATGCCGGTCACCAGCGGGGTGATCACCCGGCGCAGGTGGCCGATGAAGCGGCTCAGCACGACCTGCACGAACGCGCCGAAGAAGCACACGCCGAAGATCATCGCCAGGATGTCCTCCGGGCTGCCGCCGCGGCTCTTCACCAGGAAGCCCGCCGACAGCACCGCACCGAGGAAGGCGAAGCTGGTGCCCTGCAGGCAGATCATCCCCGCGCCGATGCCCAGCGGGCGACGCGCCTGGAGGAAGGTGCCGACGCCGGAAACCATCAGCGCCATGCTGATCAGGTAGGGCAGGTGCTCGCCCAGGCCCAGCGCCGCGCCGATCACCAGCGGCGGCGTGATGATGCCGACGAAGCTGGCCAGCACGTGCTGCAACGCGGCGCAGAACGCCAGCAGCGGTTTCGGCTTGTCGTCCAGGCCGTAGATGAGTTCGGAATGGCTTGATTCTTCAGCGTGCATGCAGGCCTCGGCAGGTGGGAGCGACGAACCGGAGCGGCTCGCCGGGGCAGATGCCGGCTCATTGCAAAAAATTGACCAGGTGCGCAGGTTTTTTCGCTCGCCGCCCCGCAAAGCCCATCGCGGGCGGGCGCTACGGGTCATGCATGTGCGCTGCGTGGGGCGTGACCGGATGGTTTTTCCTGCACCAAATCGGGGTACGGCGCTTCATTGGTGGGCGTGCTGCGGTGCTCTGGGGCGCTCCGCTTCTTAGGGTGGGCCCCGCTCCACCGGTCCACCGAGCGGGGCGGCAGGTGCACTCGGGCGTGCGGCTCCGCTTGGTGGACATAAAGAGCGATGTCCACCCTACGGCTCACCGGATCGCTGGGCGCGTTGCGGTGCTCGGTCGAGAGTGCGGGTTGCCTCTCAACCCGTCGCTGCCAGCGCCTCCAGGAAGCTCTCCAGCACCAGGTGCGGGCGCCGGCCCTTGCGGGTGACGGTGGCGAGGCTGAGGTCGTAGAAGCGCTTGTTCGGCTTGAGGGCGCGCAGGCGGCCCTGCTGCACCCAGAAGGTGGCGTAGTGGTCCGGCAGGTAGCCGATGTAGCGCCCGGTGAGGATGAGGAAGGCCATGCCTTCGCGGTCGGAGGCGCTGGCGGTGCAATGCAGCGCCTGGTAGTGGGCCTGGATGTCGGCAGGCAGGCGGAAGGTGGGGGCGATGGCCTCCTGCTCGTTGAGGCGCGCGTCGCTGATCTGGGCGTCGTCGGCGTAGAACAGCGGGTGGCCCACGGCGCAGTAGAGCAGCGAGCGCTCGTCGTACAGCGGCTGGTATTCCAGCCCCGAGAGCGCCACGGTCTGCGGCACCACGCCGACGTGCACGCGGCCGTCGAGCACGCCTTGCTCCACCTCGCTGGGCGGGGTCATGCGGATGTTGATCACCACGTCCGGCCCGCGTTCCTTCAGGCGCGCCAGGGCATGGGTGATGCGCATGTGGGGCAGGGTGACGAGGTTGTCGGTGAGGCCGATGTTCAGCTCGCCGCGCAGGTGCTGGTGCAGGCCGTTGACCTCGGTGCGGAAGCTCTCCAGGGCGCTGAGCAGTTGCAGCGACGACTGGTACACCTCGCGGCCTTCCTCGGTCAGGGCGAAGCCGGCGCGGCCGCGCTGGCACAGGCGCAGGCCGAGGCGCTGCTCCAGGTCGCTCATCTGCTGGCTGATGGCCGAGCGGCCGATGCCCAGCACGCTCTCGGCGGCAGAGAAGCCGCCGCACTCGACGACGCTGCGGAAGATGCGCAGCAGGCGGATATCGAAGTCGCTGACCTGGGCCAGCGCTTCCGGGCGACGGGTGCTCATAAGTTTAGTGTTCCGTGATCTGAAGATATGAAAAGTTGAATTTTCATGACTTTATGCCCGTGGCAATGTCGACTGCAAGAACCACTGGGTTCTCCCCCACAACCCACGCCCCATCGCGAGGCAGACAAGAATGAACATGCCGCAGACCTCCACTCCCTCCCTGGCCAGCCAGCTGAAGCTGGACGCCCACTGGATGCCGTTCTCCGCCAACCGCAACTTCCAGCGTGACCCGCGCCTGATCGTGGCCGCCGAAGGCAGCTGGCTGATCGACGACCAGGGCCGTCGCATCTACGACAGCCTGTCGGGCCTGTGGACCTGCGGCGCCGGCCACTCGCGCAAGGAAATCCAGGAAGCCGTCGCCAAGCAGCTCGGCACCCTCGACTACTCCCCCGGTTTCCAGTTCGGCCACCCGCTGTCCTTCAAGCTGGCCGAGAAGATCGCCAGCCTGACCCCCGGCGAGCTGAACCACGTGTTCTTCACCGGCTCCGGCTCCGAGTGCGCCGACACCGCCATCAAGATGGCCCGTGCCTACTGGCGCCTGAAAGGCCAGCCGCAGAAGACCAAGCTGATCGGCCGTGCCCGTGGCTACCACGGCGTGAACGTCGCCGGCACCGCCCTGGGCGGCATCGGTGGCAACCGCAAGATGTTCGGCCAACTGATGGACGTCGACCACCTGCCCCACACCCTGCAGCCGGGCATGGCCTTCACCAAGGGCATGGCCGCCACCGGTGGCGTTGAGCTCGCCAACGAACTGCTCAAGCTGATCGAACTGCACGACGCCTCCAACATCGCCGCCGTGATCGTCGAGCCGATGTCCGGTTCCGCCGGGGCCATCGTGCCGCCGGTGGGCTACCTGCCGCGCCTGCGCGAGATCTGCGACCAGCACAACATCCTGCTGATCTTCGACGAAGTGATCACCGGCTTCGGCCGCATGGGCAAGTGGACCGGCGCCGAGTACTTCGGTGTGACCCCGGACCTGATGAACGTCGCCAAGCAGATCACCAACGGGGCCATCCCGCTGGGCGCCGTGATCGCCACCCGCGAGATCTACGAGACCTTCATGAACCAGGCCACCCCGGAATACGCGGTGGAGTTCACCCACGGCTACACCTACTCCGGTCACCCGGTCGCCTGTGCTGCGGGCCTGGCCGCCCTGGAGGTGCTTGAGAAGGAAAACCTCATCCAGCAGTCCGCCGAGCTGGCTCCGCACTTCGAGAAGGCCCTGCACGGCCTGAAGGGTGCCAAGCACGTGGTCGACATCCGCAACTGCGGCCTGGCCGGTGCCCTGCAGATCGCCCCGCGTGACGGCGACGCCATCGTCCGTCCGTTCGAGGCCGGCATGGCCCTGTGGAAGGCCGGCTTCTACGTCCGCTTCGGCGGCGACACCCTGCAGTTCGGGCCCACCTTCAACGCCAAGCCGGAAGACCTCGACCGCGTGTTCGACGCCGTCGGCCAGGCCCTGCAAGGCGTCAGCTGATGAGCGCACGGCCCCAGGCTATGCCCACCGTGCAGGTGGACACCGACGAGGTCATCGTCACCGAGTGGCGCTTCGCCCCCGGTGCCGAGACCGGTCGCCACCTGCACGGCCATGACTACGTGGTGGTGCCGATGACCGATGGCACCCTGCTGCTGGAAACCCCGGAGGGCGAGAAGCTCGCCCCCCTGGTGGCCGGCCGGAGCTACTTCCGCAAGGCCGGCGTCGAGCACAACGTGATCAACGCCAGCGACCACGAGATCGTCTTCATCGAAACCGAAATCAAGTGACGTCCACCCTCTCCCCGTGAGGAGAGGCCCGGCGCGAGCCCGGTGCCCGCGCCCAAGGACCACCCCGACAAAGCCCTACAAGAGAGATGACCATGAGCACCATCCAGCACCTGATCCACGGTGAGCTCGTTACCGGCGAAGGCCGCACTGCCGACGTGTTCAACCCGTCCACCGGCGAATCCACCCGCAAGGTCGCCCTGGCCAGCCGCGCCACCGTGCAACAGGCCATCGACTCGGCCAAGGCCGCCTTCCCGGCCTGGCGCAACACCCCGCCGGCCAAGCGTGCCCAGGTGATGTTCCGCTTCAAGCAACTGCTGGAGCAGAACGAAGCGGAAATCTCCCGCCTGATCAGCGAAGAGCACGGCAAGACCCTCGAAGACGCCGCCGGTGAACTCAAGCGCGGCATCGAGAACGTCGAATACGCCTGTGCCGCCCCGGAAATCCTCAAGGGCGAATACACCCGCAACGTCGGCCCCAACATCGACGCCTGGAGCGACTTCCAGCCCCTGGGCGTGGTCGCCGGCATCACCCCGTTCAACTTCCCCGCCATGGTGCCGCTGTGGATGTACCCGCTGGCCATCGCCTGCGGCAACTGCTTCATCCTCAAGCCTTCCGAGCGCGACCCCAGCTCCACCCTGCTGATCGCCCAGCTGCTGCACGACGCCGGCCTGCCCAAGGGCGTGCTCAACGTGGTGCACGGCGACAAGGAAGCGGTGGACGCCCTGATCGAAGCGCCTGAAGTGAAGGCCATCAGCTTCGTCGGCTCGACCCCGATCGCCGAATACATCTATGCCGAAGGCACCAAGCGCGGCAAACGCGTCCAGGCCCTGGGCGGCGCCAAGAACCACGCCGTGCTGATGCCCGATGCCGACCTCGACAACGCCGTCAGTGCGCTGATGGGCGCTGCCTACGGCTCCTGCGGCGAGCGCTGCATGGCCATCTCCGTGGCCGTGTGCGTGGGCGACCAGATCGCCGATGCGCTGGTGCAGAAGATCGTCCCGCAGATCCAGGGCCTGAAGATCGGCGCCGGCACCAGCTGCGGCCTCGACATGGGCCCGCTGGTCACCGCCGCCGCCCGCGACAAGGTGGTCGGCTACATCGACGACGGCGTCGCTGCCGGCGCCAAGCTGGTGGTGGACGGCCGCGGCTACCGCGTCGCCGGCCATGAAGACGGCTACTTCGTCGGCGGCACCCTGTTCGACAACGTCACCGCCGACATGCGCATCTACCAGGAAGAGATCTTCGGCCCGGTGCTGTGCATCGTCCGCGTCGGCAGCCTGGAAGACGCCATGCAGCTGATCAACGACCACGAATACGGCAACGGCACCTGCATCTTCACCCGCGACGGCGAGTCCGCCCGCCTGTTCTGCGACGAGATCGAAGTGGGCATGGTCGGCGTCAACGTGCCGCTGCCGGTGCCGGTCAGCTACCACAGCTTCGGCGGCTGGAAGCGCTCCCTGTTCGGCGACCTGCACGCCTACGGCCCGGACGGCGTGCGCTTCTACACCCGCCGCAAGGCCATCACCCAGCGCTGGCCGCAACGCGCCAGCCACGAGGCCGCGCAGTTCGCGTTCCCGAGCAACAACGCCTGAGTGATCGGGTGAGATAGCAAAAAGGCCAGTCGTTTGACTGGCCTTTTTGTTGGCGGCGATTCAGCCGTTCGATGTCACTCGTGAGCGCCGGCAAGCCTCGTGTAGGGTGTGCTGCGCGCACCGGCGATGTTCCAGCGGGCACACGCCATGCCACCTCGGCCATTCGGCGGTGCGCACAGCGCACCCTACGAGAAAGTCCTGAGCCTGGGTCAGCTCTCCAGGTACCGCGGCACCTTCTCCCACTGCATCCATAGCTCGCCCTGCCATTCCAGCAACAGCAGCCGCTCCTTCTCCCAGCCGATCAGCACGCGGTATGCGTGGGCGACGGCTTTCTGTGCCGGTGACTTCGGCATCGCTCGCGAGCTACCGGCAGGCCTCGTGTAGGGTGTGCTGCGCGCACCGGCGATGTTCCAGCGGGCACACGCCTTGCCACCTCGGCCATTCGGCGGTGCGCACAGCGCACCCTACGAGAAAGTCCTGAGCCTGGGTCAGCTCTCCAGGTAACGCGGCACCTTCTCCCACTGCATCCACAACTCGCCCTGCCATTCCAGCAACAGCAGCCGCTCGTTCTGCCAGCCGATCATCACGCGGCGGGGCGTGTGGGCGTGGGTGTCCTGCTGGTCGCGCAGGGTGGGGATCACCTCGCGGGTCAGCCATTCATCGAGCTGCTGGCATTCGGGATGGCCGAAGCGGATCAGCGCCTTGTAGAGGCCGGCTTCGCTCATCGCATCGATCGTCTCTTCGGCGCCGCTGCGGCGGTGATACAGGCGTATGCGGCGGGTTTCGTGGGGCTTGAGGCGGCGGTGCAGGGCCTGTGGATGATGCAGGCCGAGCAGGCGGGCGAAGTCGTAGGTGGAGAACCAGGGCTGGTTGTCGATCATCACGCCGCGCAGGGGGCGGTTATGGCGGAGGAAGGTGGTGGGGATGTATGCGTCATGCATCGTGGAGCTCCCGTGGTCGGTTAAGGAGCTGCCACCTACGTCGCTAAACGAAAGGGTGGCAGACCGCAACGGGGTTAGCGAACCGGACCACGGCCGGCAGACCTCGAAAGGTCTCCCCGTGCGGTCTGCCATGGAGGGCGTGCAGTTTAAAAAACTGCGCGCTGCTCAGGTGCCACGGGAAACGTCCGTTGTTTCCCGTCAGCACCGTAGGCAAAACACGCATGTGGTTTCAGGTCGCTAAACCCGGCCGCAGATTGACCGCGACCGGGCGAACTTAGGGAGCAGCTCGGGGGCTAACAAGGGGTTGCGGAGGGTTTGGGAAATTTCCTCGCGATGGGGGGTATTTGATGGGGGCTGCCAGTGCCGGCGATTACCCTCCATCGCTCCTCGATACGTGTGCGACCGGCATCCTCCCCGCTACCCACAGTTTCTGTGGGAAAAGCTGTGGATATCTTCTGGGCGGATCGCTGCGGACCAGGCGGGTTGGCGGTTATGCGCGGCCGCTCGAATTTTCGTCAGGCGGTGCCGGCGTGCTGCCGGGCGAAGTCGATGATCGCCTGGATGGCCGCTCGCGCTTGCGGGCTGTTGTGCCAGCAGGTGGAGCCCATCATCTGGGAAATCTGCCGGGTGAGATCGGCGGCTTCGCAACCGGCCAGTTGTTCCAGGGTGCGGAAGCCGATCTGTTCCAGGCGGTCGACCACGGTCGGGCCGACGCCTTTGAGTGCCACCAGTCGGGCGCGGGTAATGGGGGAGAAGCCTTGGTCGGCGGTCATGTCGCTGGCGTTCCGGCTCGAAGTTGGAGAGAGCAGGTTAAAGCATGCGTGGCGCGATCGGCTCCGATTGCGTCCGATGCCTTCCCCGGGCTACGGGTGTGGAACCCCGATGGGCTGCCCACAATTTCTGTGGGGCAAGCTGTGGATAAGTTCTGAATGGTTGGCTGTGGAGCAGGCCGCCCGTGGTGTTCAGGTGGCTGGTCGTTTTTCCGCCATCACGTGTATTCACGGCACCAGGTTTCGCCGTACTCGGCGAGCAGGGCCTGCTCCAGCACCTTGGCCTTGGCGGCTTCGGCGAAGCGGAAGAGCACCCAGGCGAGGCCGCGCACGAGTTGCTCCCGGGTCTTGTAGTTGGGGATGTCGTGGATGGCGTCGGTGGCCTGTTTGAACCAGGCGAAGAGTTCGCCCTGGTCGGCTTCGTCGGCGCCGAGCAGGTAGATGAAGAGCATGCCGACCAGGGGCAGGCTGAGGTCGAAGTTGTCGCGGTTGAAGGTCAGGCGGGCGAAGGGCACGGTGCGCAGCACGCGGGCGATCTCGCCGTGCAGCCAGGCGTCGCCAGCGAACTCGTCCTTGAGCTTCTGCTTCTTGGCCAGCATGCCGGGCTGGTGGGCGAAGCGGCCGACCTGGGCCAGCAGCGCGAGGCGACGGGTATGGGCGTCGAGGCTCATCTCGCCGTCGAACAGCAGGACCATTTCCCAGCGATTGAGGCGGCAGCGCGGGTAACCGTGCTCGGCCAGCACCCCCGCGGCGTCCCTGGCCGCGCGGAAGAGCAGCTGCAGGTGATGTTCGCTGGCGGCGGGCGGCGTGCCGCCATTGAGCAGCAGGTAGTAGTAGAAGGCCTGCAGGGTGGCGTCATCGAGCTCCTTCGGCGGCTTCTTCACCAGCGGGGTGATGCTGGGGTGGTGGCTGCAGTAGTAGCTGTTGGAGCTGTTGGCCTCGGCGAAGTCGGCTTCGCCGGAGGCGATGAACTGCTGGATGATTTCCGTCTTGCTGGACATGGGCGTTCCCTGGTTGGCGGCGCCAGGGAGCATAGAAGGGCAGGTGGGATTTTTCCGTGCGGCGGGTGGCGTTCCCGAGGGTAGGGCATCGCACGTGGGCCGCCGATGGGCGAGGCCTACAAGCGCGACCCGCTCGGAGCAGCACTGTCTCCTGGCGGCGGGGGGGAAGGTGATGCAAAGAACTGTTGCAGCGGCCGGCCCTGCTGTTGGGCTTCGTCGAGTCCCGCCCAACCTACGCTTTATTCGCCAACTGGCGGTGCGCCGCGTCCAGTGCATCGAGAAAGCCTGCCAGGGCCGCCTTGGGGACCTGGCCCTGGCGGGTGATGCAGTGGAAGGCCGAGCGATAGGCCAGCCGCTCTGGCAATAACGCACGCAGTTGGTTTCGCTCCACCCAGTGAGCGGCGTAGTGCGTGGGCAGGTAGCCCAGGTAGGTGCCGGAGAAAATCAGGGTGGCGATCGCTTCCATTGCGTAGGCGCTGACCGTTTGGGTGAAGTGCAGGCCGTGGGGGCGCTGGTTTTCCGTCAAGTAGCCACGGCCCACGTACTCCGCCGCGCAAATGTCCGCCAGGCTCAGGTCTGCTTCGGCGCGGTGGAACAGGGGGTGGCCGGCGGAGCAGTAGAGATTCTGCTCTTCCTCGAACAGTGGCTGGTAGTTGAGGCCTGAGAGTTGGTGATGGAACGCGCCGATGGCCAGGTGCAGGCGTTCTTCCAGTACCGCGCGTTCCAGTTCATCGGGGCGCAGCATGTGCAGGTTCAGGCGTACCTCGGGCAGGCGCTGGCGGAACAGCCTGATGGCCAGCGGCAGGGGGGCGCGCTCGAAGCTGATGAGGCTGTCCACCGTGCCGATCTGCAGGCTTTCCCTGGCCATCCCCCCAAGGCGGTTGGCCTGGGTGCGGAACCGTTCGATATCGCCGAACAGCAGTTGCGCCAGGTCGAACAGTTCCTGGCCTTCTTCGGTCAACTGGAAGCCGCTGTTGCCGCGCCGGCAGAGGGAGCATCCGAGGCGCTCTTCCAGATCGCGGACCACCACGCTCAGGCGCGACAGGCTGGTGTTGAGGCTGGCCTGGGCTGCGGTGAAGCCTCCCGCGTCGACGATGGCGCAGAAGACCCGCAGCATGCGCAGGTCGATATCGGAAAGGTTGCCCAGCATGCCCACCTCCAGGCCGGTTGCCGGGGCCGTCTGTGGCGCGGTCCCGGCATGAGCCTACCAACTCGTGGCGCTGGGGTCAGCGGGTGGCGATAGCGTCGGCGAGGATGCACATCAGTTCGAACATCATGGTGGCGCCCACCAGGGCTGTCGCTCCGCCCTGGTCGAACGGTGGGGAGACTTCCACGACGTCCGCGCCGACCAGGTCCAGGCCGCGCAGGCCACGGATCATCTGTTGGGCCTGGAGGGTGGTCATGCCGCCGATTTCCGGGGTTCCGGTGCCGGGTGCGAATGCCGGGTCGAGCACGTCGACGTCGAAGCTGATGTAGGTGGGGCCGTCACCCACGACCCGGCGAGCCTCCGCCAGGGTGGCTTGGACGCCGAGTTCGGCGAACTCCTCCATGTGGATCACGCGTATGCCGCATTCCTCGGCAAAGGCTTCGTCCTCGGCGGAGTAGATGGAGCCGCGAATACCGATCTGCACGGTGCGCTTGGGGTCCAGCAGGCCCTCCTCCACGGCGCGGCGGAAGGGGGTGCCATGGGTGTAGGGGTTGTCACCGAAGTAGCGGTCGTTGGTGTCGGAGTGCGCGTCGAAGTGGATCATGCCGATGGGGCGATGGCGGGCCAGGGCGCGGAATATCGGCAGGGTCACCAGGTGGTCTCCGCCCACCGACAGGGGCACGGTCCCCGCCTGGTGGATTTCATGGAAGAAGCCCTCGATGCGCTTGAGCGAATCGAGCAGGTCGATGGGGTTGACGGGGCTATCGCCGAGGTCCCCGATGCGCACCAGGTCATAGGGTGCGATGCGGCTGACGTGGTGCACCTTGCGCATCAGGCTGGACATGTTGCGCACTTCGCGCGGGCCGTGACGGGCGCCGGCGCGGTTGGTGGTGCCGCCATCCCAGGGGACGCCCACCAGGGCGAGTTGCAGGTCGGCTGGGTCGTTGAAGATCGGCAGGCGCATGAAGCTCGGGATGCCGGCGAAGCGTGGTATGAGCGCAGCATCGAGCGGCTGTGGGAAGTCATGGGTCATGGGTTCTATCTCACGGGTAGTGGGCGCCTCATGGGCGCCCTGGATGGTCTTCAATCGGTCGCGGTGCGCAGATCAGGAGCGGGTTGGGTCAGCAGGCTGGTGACCACGAAGGTCAGCAGGCTGACGAGGAGGCCGAAGTAGATGGGGGTGTTGGCCAGGATGCCGTCACGGACCATGAAGGCGATGACGGTGAGGCTGCCGGTGACCATGCAGGCCATGGCGCCCACGGCGGACGCGCGGCGCCACATCAGGGCGCCCATGATCGGTACGAGCAGGCCGCCCACCAGCAGGTTGTAGGCGATGGAGAGGCCGGCGATGACGTCGTTGACCAGGCAGGCCATGGCCAGCATCGCCGCGCCGAGGGTGAAGGTTATCCACCGGCTGCTGGCCAGGTGGTCTTCGCCGTCACGACTGAGAAAACGACTGTAGATGTCTTCCTTGAGTACGGTCGCTGCGGCCAGGAGGCAGGCGCTGGCGGTGGACATGATGGCGGCCAGGGCGGCAGCTACCACGAGGCCGCGCAGGCCGGCTGGGAGTACGTTGCGGGTGATCTCGGCGAAGGCGTTCTCGGCCACCGACAGGTCCGGCAGCAGCAGCCGGGTGGCGGCACCGATGAGCGCGCAGACGCCGCCATAGAGCATGCAGTACAAGCCAGCGCCGAGGCCGGCGTAGCGCACCACGCCCTCGCTGCGGGCGGTGAACAGGCGCTGCCAGATGTCCTGGCCGATCAGCGCGCCGAAGAAGTAGAGCAGGAAGTAGGCGGCGATGGTGTCCAGGCCGATGTTGCCCAGCTCGAAGAAGCCCGCCGGCAAATTGGCCTGCATCGCCGCCAGGCCACCGGCCTCGCCCACGCTGATGGGCAGCAGCACGAAGAAGATGCCCAGCGTCATGATCACGAACTGGATGATGTCGGTGAGCGTCAGCGACCACATGCCGCCGATCACTGAGTAGAAGATCACCAGCCCGCCGCCGCAGAGGATGGCGGGAATGCGCGGGATATCGAATACCACCTCGGTGACCGAGCCGATGGCGATGGTGGCGGTTACGGCCACCATCAGGTCGTAGGCCACCATGACCACGCCGCCGATCAGGCGCGAGGAGGCCTGGTAACGCTGTTCGAGGATCTGGGTGACGGTGAAGACCCTCAACTGGGCTATCTGCCGCGAGAACACCAGGCTGAGTACGATGATGCCCAGCCCCAGCATGAAGACCAGCCAGAGACCGGATATCCCGTACTGGTAGCCCAGGCGCACCGAGCCGATGGTGGAAGCCCCGCCCAGCATCACCGCGGAGAGCGTGCCGAGGTAGAGGACTGGCCCGAGGCGTCGCCCGGCCAGGAGAAAATCATCACGGGTCCTGGCCTTGCGCATGCCCCACCAGCCGAGGCCCGCCATCACCAGCACGTAAATCAACATCGTCACGTAGTCGACCGCCATGGTGCTGCTCCTTTGTTGTTTTTCTAGGCTCGGGTCCGCCCTGACGGCGGGTCTGGCGAGGATAGGAGGGGGGGCGTGCTGGACAACATCACCGCGGTGGCAAGCTGGGTTGCGCCAGGCGGTAAGTAGGGCAGGCGGTGGGTGGAAGAAACGGGATTCAGCCGAGCCTCGGCTCCTGCGAGCGCGGCAGGTGGCGTTCCCGTGCGGGTCGTTCAGCGGGCCCCCGCGTTGGCGGGGGTGACGGTGCCAGGGCGCGGACCGGCTCGGCGGCGCTGGTTTTTCCCCGGGCGCTATGCGCAAATGCCTGCCGACTTCCCACACCATACGGCTCCCTTCCATGCGCAAGGCCGATCGCCTGTTCCAGGTCGTCAACCTGATCCGTACCCACCAGCCCATCACTGCGCAGCGCCTGGCGGAGCGGCTGGGGGTGTCCACGCGCACCATCTATCGCTATGTCGATGACCTTTCCCTGAGCGGCATCCCGATCTACGGCGAGGCGGGTGTGGGCTATGCGCTGGACGAGCATTTCGAGCTGCCGCCGCTGGCGCTCAACCGCGACGAGCTGGATGCCCTGCTGCTGGGCGTGGAGCTGATCTCGCGCACCGTGGGCGACGAGATGGCCGATGCCGCGCGTTCGCTGCTGAGCAAGATCCAGGCGGCGGTGCCGGAGCATGCCCTCGACCCGCAGAGCGCCCCGGTGCGGGCCTTCGTCAGCCCCTTCACCCCGGAACAGCTGCGTCACTGGGACAGCCTGCGTCGCGCCATCGGCGAGCAGGCGGCGGTGCGCATCGATTACCTGAGCCTGGATGAGCGCGCCTCGCAGCGGGTGATCTTCCCCCTCGGCCTGTTCTACTGGGTGGGCAAGTGGACGGTGGGCGCCTGGTGCGAGCTGCGCGGCGAGTACCGCGATTTCCGTGTCGACCGCATCCGCAATCTGGCGCGCCTGGCCGACGCGCCGCCGCTACCGGAGGGCCTCAGCCTGGCCAGCTACATGCGCCACCGCAGTTGCGAGGCGCAGGCCACTGACAGAACGTTGTCAGCAGAGGAGGCATAGGCTGGGCCGTCTCAACCAACGGAAGGGCGATCGCCATGCAAGATTCTTCGGTATTGGAACTGGTGCTGTTCAAGACTAAACCCGGCCGCGAAGAGCGCATCGCCGAGATCCGTGCCGGTGTGCGCGAGGCCCTGAAGACCTGCGACGGCTTCCTGGGCTTTCGCAGCTTCATTTCGGTGGAAGGCAGCCATGTGTTCGCCGACCTCGCCGAGTGGTCGTCCCACGAGAACGCGCTCAGCGCGGCACGCGCCTTCAACGGCGCCGACTCGCGCTTCCAGCCCTACATGCGCGAGATCAAGGAAGTGATCTTCATGGGGCACTTCAGCCCGGGCGAATAGCCAGGCGTCCCGGCGGCGGTTTCTGCAGGCATGAAAAAGCCCGGCATATGCCGGGCTTTTTCGTCTGCGGAAGGTTCAGACCTTGCGCACGAATTCCGACTTCAGCTTCATCGCGCCGATGCCGTCGATCTTGCAGTCGATGTCGTGGTCGCCGTCCACCAGGCGGATGCCCTTGACCTTGGTGCCGACCTTCACCACCAGGGACGAGCCCTTGACCTTGAGGTCCTTGATCACGGTGATGGTGTCGCCGTCCTGGAGCACGTTGCCGACGGAGTCCTTGATCACCTTGCCTTCATCGGCCGGGGCTTCGGCGGCGTTGGCGGACCATTCGTGGGCGCACTCCGGGCAGACCAGGTTCTGGCCGTCTTCATAGGTGTATTCGGAGTTGCATTGGGGGCAGGGAGGCAGGGTGCTCACGGCGTATCTCGCAATCGGGTGAAGAAAAAGACCGCAGATTGTATAGGGTTTTCCCTCGCTTTGCCGGGCTGGCGCAAGGGTGGCCTGTGTATCGGGCCGCTTACCGTCTTGACCAAGATGGAATAGTCGGTGGCGGTCGCCTTGCTAGCCTGCTGCTTCTGGTCGATCGCCGCCCGGCTTTGGCGAAGGGTGGGAGCCATTCCCAGGGGGGCGGCTCCGACCTGCCGCGGGCCTGTTTCCCGACGCGCTGATGCGGCCATCGTGAACACCCGGCGCGCGATTTTACGGCGCCCCGCGAGCTGCTAGGCTGCCAGCGGCTCTGCCCCTCACCGTGGTGCGAGGCGTTGCCGGTGAAAGACATCCGCTCGGTATGCACGCGGGAGAGCGTGCGCCGGGCCTACCCACGTGACTGCGAGTTGCTCGGCTATGCAAAAGCACAATCCCACTGCCTCGTCGCCCGAGGCCCCTGCTCCTGGCCAGGCCCTGACGCGCGCGGCGCGGGCGGCGATCAAGCACCAGCGCCCCTGCTGCATCTGGCTGACCGGGCTCTCCGGTGCCGGCAAGTCGACCCTGGCCAACGCCCTGGAAGTGGAGCTGAACGCGCGCAACGTGCACACCTTCGTGCTCGATGGCGACAACGTGCGCAAGGGCCTTTGTCGCGACCTGGGCATGGACGATGCGTCACGCCGCGAGAACATCCGGCGCATCGCCGAGGTGGCGCGCCTGATGGTGGACGCGGGGCTGGTGGTGATCGTCGCCGCCATCTCGCCCTTCCGCGCCGATCGCGAGGCGGCGCGGGCGCTGTTCGGCGCCGACGAGTTCCACAGCGTCTACGTCAGCACGAGCTTCGAAACCTGCGCCCGTCGCGATCCCAAGGGCCTCTACGAGGCGGCGCTGCAGGGGCGCATCCGGAATTTCACCGGCCTCGACAGCCCCTACGAAGCGCCCACCGACGCCGATTGCGAGATCGACACCGACGAGGTGGACGTGATCGAGGCGACCTCGTGGCTGGTGGCGCTGGTGGTGGGGGAGTAGGCACCGCAGGCGATGCCATGCCCATTACCGCGGCCGTAGGTTGGGCTGAGGTACGAAGCCCAACAGGGTGAGTCCGAGTCGCGCTCGGAATCCCGGAGTCGTGGATGCGTTGCTTCCCGGGCTGATGAAGCCTGGGCTACGGCGTGAGCGGTCTGCTTGGGCGAATGAGTTGGCTCTGTCTGCGTTAGCTGTTGTGGATTCAACGAAAAGGCTCAAGAACGGTACTTTTAGGACGATTCTGGATTCCTGTCACACCCACTGCATGGGTTTCGCTTCGCTCTACACCATCCTACGAAAGCCGCCAGCCACGGCGTCCACCCCAGAAACCATCAGCAAGACTCGGCAATCAACCGGGCTCCAAATTCTCTAGCAACACTTAACGCAGACAGAACCAATGAATTCGCCCCTGCAAACGCATGCTGTCAGCGGCCGGCATGGGGGCGGGGAGCATGTGGGAGCGAATTCATTCGCGATGGGCGGTGATCAATACACCGTTGCCGGCTCCGGCAGGTTGAGCAGGCCGGCCTCGTTGAAGCGCACGGTGTTCCAGAAGCCTCCGCCGAGCTTGCCGCGCACGGTATAGGGGACGCCGGGCTGGCGGCCGGTGCTGTGGCTGTTGGCCAGGCCCCAGGCCTGGCGCATGGCGGAGAAGGCGGAGATGGTCACGGGGACGCTGACCAGCGCTTCGCTGAAGCGCGGGATTTCGCCGGCCTGGTCGCTGACGCCGCTGGCCAGGGGCTGGTCGTTGATGTCCAGGTCGAGGGCGATGCCGTTGTAGCGGATGGCGGTGTCGTTGGGGTTCTGCACCCGCAGCTTGACCATGAAGCGCATTTCCAGGCCCTGGCCGGGCACCGGCTCCATGCCCACCAGGTCGATCCGCACCGGGTCGCGTGGCGCGAGCGTGCTGCAGCCGGACAGGCCGAGGACGATGAGCAGGCCGCCGAGGCGCAGGATGGAGAGGATGAGTGGCTTCATGTCGTGCTTCCGATCTGTACGGGTGGTGCACCGCTAGAGACAGGCAACAGGGCCGTTCATTCCGCCCCCTCCGACGAAAGTAGCCCTGCGACGAGCCGCGCGAGGGGCCGTTCGCCCCGCATTTCCCGCCGCCAAGCGCAACGGCGGCGTCTATCGCGAGGGGCTTGCCGTCCGTCGGAACGGCCGTGGCGGTGCATAGCCTGAACTCAACCGGCGCGATGCCGTCCATTGCCTGTGTATGGGCATGAAAGCGAGCGAGCAGGCACATGATCGGTTCCCTGGGGCTGCGGGATGTGGGGTGGCGGACCATCGTGGTGCGCACCGTGACCGAATTCATCGAGGACGAGTTGCCGACCTATGCCTCGGCGCTGGCCTTCCAGATGTTCTTTTCGCTGTTCCCCTTCCTGCTGCTGCTGATTGCCGTGATCGGCTTCCTCGAGCTGCCGGAGTTCTTCGACTGGCTGCAGGCCCAGGCGACGCTGGTGCTGCCGAGCGCGGCGATGGACCTGGTGCTGCCGGCGATCGAGCAGTTGCAGACGCAGAAACCGGGGCTGTTCTCCATCGGTGCGGTGGTGGCGCTGTGGTCGTCGTCCTCGGCGATCCGTTCGAGCATGGACGCGATGAACCGCGCCTATGACGTGCAGGAGGGCAGGCCGACCTGGAAGCGCATCCCGCTCTCTGTGCTCTATACGGTGGGCGTCGCGGCCTTCCTGCTGGCGGCGGCGGGGCTGATGGTCACCGGCCCGCAGGTGATGAACTGGCTGGCAGGCCAGCTGGGCATCGAGGACGCGGTGGTGGTGCTGTGGAACTGGCTGCGCATCCCGGCGGCGGTGCTGCTGCTGATGATGGTGGTCGCCGCCGTGTACTACCTGTTGCCGGATGTGGAGCAGGAGTTCCGCTTCATCACCCCCGGCTCGGTGCTGGCGGTGCTGGTGTGGCTGGTGGCGTCCCTGGGCTTCAGTTACTACGCGAAGAACTTCGCCAACTACAACGCCATGTACGGCAGCATCGGCGCGATCATCATCCTGCTGCTGTACCTGTACATCTCCGCCGCCGTGTTGCTGCTCGGCGCCGAGCTCAACGCGGTGATCGAGCACCATTCGCGCGAGGGCAAGAACCCGGGCGAGAAGAAGGTCGAGGAGGGCGATGCGCCGCACCTGCCAGGGTAGGCGCGCCGCGTCGTCAGCCGCGCAGCAGGCCTTCCAGGCGCTCACGCAGGCGCGGCGCTTCGTCCTCGGTGATGCCGAGCAGGAAGTGCTCGCGCAGCACGGCGATGATTTCATCCGCATCCGTCAGCAGGCGCTGGGTCACCTGGCCGTCGGCCCCCCGGCGGTTGAAGGTGCCGTTGCGCAGGGTCAGGCGTTCGGCGCCTTCGGTGCGCGCGGCCACCAGCATCTGGCGGAAGATGCTGTCCGGGTGGGTGGAGGTGTACCAGTTGCGTGGCACGTAATCGACCCAGTGCTGGGGCTGCAGGTCGAAGTGGTAGACCGGCACCCAGGCGTCGTTGAGGAAGGTCTCCAGGCGATGGTCATCGTGCGTGGCGTCCGGAGCCAGCAGGCGGAAGGGCCACTCGCCCGGCCCGTCGCCGCCTCGCAGGGGCAGGGCGCGGGTGGGATTGGCGGAGCCGAAGCCGACATCGGCGATCACCGCCTCGTCGGCGAAATCCACCCGCAGCAGCAGGTGGGAGGTGATGGTCAGCGGCGCGTCCGCCGCCAGCCCCCAGCGCACCCGCGCGGCCAGCGGGGTGACGCGAAAGCCCAGGGCCAATAGCAGGCGCCCGAACAGGCCGTTGATCTCGAAGCAGTAGCCGCCGCGATTGCGCCCGACCACCTTGGCGAACACGGCGTCCGTGTCGATGTGGATGGCGCGGTCGAGCAGCACGTCGACGTTCTCGAAGGCGACCCGGTCGAGGTGGGCCTTGATCAGTCGGTCGAGGGCGGTGCGGTCGCTGAGGGTGGGGGCTGGCTGGTCGATGTGGGCCAGGTAGGCGCGGGTCTGCTCAGGGCTGAGGGCGTGCATGAAGCGGCTCCATGGGGGACGGGAGGAGGCTAGCAGAGCTTTTGCAGGCTGGCTGCTGTTCTGCTTTTGCAACGCCTCCTGTAAAAAATAAGGAACTGGCCAGTGAGCGCTGGTGAAGAATTGATCAGTAGATCAACGGCTTGTCCGACAATTTCATGATGCGTCTGTCGTTTTTTGTCATCATTTGCCTTGTAACTGTTTGACATATTTGACGGCTTTGGCAGACTGCTCCCCCGTTGCGGCAGGTTGTCGCGGTAGCCGTACAGGGCCCCTCTAGCCATGACGGTCGATCCCGCCCGGTTGTGACGCGCCTAAAACAAAAATTCTGTCAGTCGCGGCGCCCTTGCCAGGACCCAGGTCCGGCAAGCCAGACGACGGGCGAGCCACTGGAACTCACAAATGCTGATCTGGTTTGTTGCGGTCTACCTGCTGATCACCGTCGGTGTCGGCTTCTACGCTTCCACTCGCGTCAAGAACTCCAAGGATTTCGCGGCAGGCGGCCGCAGCATGTCCTTCCCCCTGGTCGCGGCCATGGTGTTCGCCACCTGGTTCGGTTCCGAGGCGGTGCTGGGCATTCCCGCCACCTTCATCGAGGAAGGCTTCGCCGGGATCATCGAGGACCCGTTCGGCTCCTTCGGCTGCCTGATGCTGGTGGGCCTGGTGTTCGCCCGCCCGCTGTACCGCATGAACCTGCTGACCATTGGTGACTTCTTCAAGAAGCGCTTCGGGCCCAACGTGGAGCTGATCACCAGCCTGGTGATCATCGGTTCCTACCTGGGCTGGGTGGCGGCGCAGCTCACCGCGCTGGGCGTGGTGTTCAACGTGCTCTCCGACGGCTCCATCACCACCACCGAAGGCATGCTCATCGGCACCGGCATCGTGCTGCTGTACACCCTGTTCGGCGGCATGTGGTCGGTGGCGCTGACCGACTTCATGCAGATGATCATCATCGTCGCCGGCCTGCTGTACCTGACCTGGCTGATCGGCGACATGGCCGGCGGCCCGCAGGTGGTGATCAGCCACGCCGCCAGCGAGGGCAAGTTCGCCTTCATGCACGGCTTCGAGCCCCGCGACATCGTCGCCTTCCTCGGCGCGGCGGTGACCATGATGTTCGGCTCCATCCCCCAGCAGGACGTGTATGCCCGGGTGATGTCGGCGAAGACCGAGAACATCGCCGCGCGTGCCTCCATGGCGGGGGCCTGTTTCTACCTGGGCTTCTGCATGCTGCCGATCTTCCTCACCTACGCGGCCTCGATGATCGACCCGGCGATGGTGCAGAAGTGGCTGGCGGAGGACGCGCAGATGATCCTCCCGCACCTGATCATGGAGCGCACCCCGCTGTTCGCCCAGGTGATGTTCTTCGGCGCGCTGCTCTCGGCCATCATGTCCACCGCTTCCGGCACCCTGCTGGCGCCTTCGGTGACCTTCACCGAGAACGTGCTCAAGCGCTTCCTGCCGGACATGAACGATCGCCAGTTCCTCCTCGCCATGCGCCTGAGCGTGCTGGGCATGACGGTGGCCACCTCGCTGTTCGCCCTGTACTCGGACGCGAGCATCTACGAGATGGTCGGCAACGCCTACAAGGTGACCCTGGTCGCCGCCGTGGTGCCGCTGTTCGCCGGCCTGTTCTGGAAGCGCGCCACCACGCAGGGCGCACTGGTCGCCATAGGGTTCGGCCTGGCGTCCTGGGTCTTCCTGGAGATGAACTACCAGGAAACCGACTTCTGGCCGCCGCAGCTGGCGGGCCTGCTGTTCAGCGTGCTGGGCATGCTGCTGGGCTCCCTGCTGCCGCAACTGAGCCGCCCGCGCGGTGAAAGCGCCGACGCCATGATGGCGCCCACCGGCAACTGATCCACCGGGCCCTCTGTCCCGGAGGGCCCGTCTCCTTCCCCATCCCCTCGCGTCCCGGCTCTGTGATCCAGTCGTGGTTTCTGACCGATCGCGTAGGTTCCGAACTGGTGCAGCGCCGCTGCCGCGTTCCCCAAGCCACCCGTTTTCCGCGCAGCCAAGTGCCTGACAGGCAAGGCTCACGCTCTGTTTGCTTTATCAAATTGACCTTTGCGTCAATTTGGTTCGGCGCTCACCAATTTGGTGAGAAAAATAAAATGTCATTGATATTCAATGGCTTGATTGAATAAGGTGCGCGCTTGCCGGTTTCCTCTTCCATGCTCTAGGTTTCACAAACCTGTCATTGACGACAGGTTATCGTCCGCTCCGGTGGCTGCCCGGCCCTGCGGCGCGCCCCTGTGCCGCCGGGTCGCAGTCCACCACCGTGCAGCCCATCGCACGGTGCGCCCGCCCTGGGCGCCCAGCAGTAGCTCAACCGCAACAGACATCGCCTGGTTTCGTTTTTTCCACCCGAGCGCTTCCCGCCGTGGGAGGCCCGCACCTGCAAGGAAGAAAAAGCAATGAAACGTATCGCCCTCCTGCTGTCGCTTTGCTGCGTTCCCTTCACCTCGGCCTTCGCCGCCACCGTCACCCTGAGCAAGGGCGGCTACAACCTGACCTACGATTGCGACAACCACACCGCCGTACGCTACGAGTACGTGCTGACCACCGACACCGGTTCGGCGGCGCGGCCGTCTTCCTTCTACCTGGACCCGGACCTGCCCAGCGGCTGCGGCGGGCAGACCACGACCTCGTCCTATGCCAGCGTGGTGTCGGGCTGGGACCGTGGCCACCTGGTGACCTCCAACCACATGGACTACAACGCCACCTACATCAAGCGCGCCAACTACATGAGCAACATCGTGCCGCAGGTGGCCAGCTTCAATCAGGGCATCTGGGTGGCCGCCGAGAACGTCGCCGAGTGCTACCGCGACCTGGCCACCGTCTACGTCTACGGCGGGGTGGTCTACAACGACACCTCCAACGACTACTTCCTCTCGTCCCACGGCATCCGCACGCCGGACTATTTCTGGAAGACCATCGTCACCACCGATACGGCGACCGGGCAGACCAAGGCCATCAGCTGGTACATCCCCAACCAGGCCGGCCTGGGCAGCCTGAACAGCTACATCAAGAGCATTTCCGAGCTGGAAAGCCTGATCGGCACCAGCGCCGTGGGCATCAGCGTGCCGGCCAGCGTCAAGGCGCAGAAACCCACCGCCACCTGGGCGACGCCGAGCGGCTGTGACCTGAGCTGATCAGCGGTCCACCCTGCGCGTCGGTGACCTGAGGATTCGTAATGCGTAGGGTGGGCTTCAGCCCACCGCTCTTCGCTGCGCAGCCCTTGGGGGCTCACTGTGGATTTGGGGTGCGCGGGGCGTTCTCGGTGCGCGCGGCAGACCCTACGCGGGGTTGTGGCTGCTGCGGCATCCTGGGGGGGGAGCAAACCTATCGATGCGGTGCTTGGGCGCCATCCTGGCTCTTGCCCGACTCAACCTTCAACCCACCGGTAACGTCGCTGGTGGGCTGAAGCGGAGCGCCGCCCGGCCCACCCTACGGGGGCACCCACTCCCAGCCACGCTTGGGCATTTCTTCCAGCTATACGCTTCCGGCTTCCAGCTATCCAAGCCCCTCACATGCATAGGCTGGGCACCCACGCCCAGCCACTCAGGACCCTTTCTTGCCGCTTGCAACTTGAAGCTTGCCGCTGCTTCTAAGTCGCCAGGCCAATGCCGCGCAGGATGACGGCGGTGACGGTCTGCACGGCGCGTTCGAACTGCTGGTCGTTCAGCGGCTGGTGGTTGTTGAGCACCGTCACCTGGTGGCTGAAGTCGGCGTAGTGCTGGGTCGAGGCCCAGATCATGTAGAGGAGGCTGGAGGGCTCGACCGGGAGGATGCGCTTGCTCTCGACCCACTGGCGGATCTTTTCTTCCTTCAGCTTGGCCCATTCGTAGAGCGGGCCGTCGAGGGCTTCCTTGAGCTGGGGGGCGCCGTGGATGATCTCCGCTGCCCAGACCTTGGAGCCGTGGGGGCGGGTGCGCGAGCGGTTCATCTTGGCGCGGATGTAGCTGGTCAGCGCGACGCTGGGGTCGTCGAACATCTCGAAGCAGGTGCCGTCCTGCTCCCACTCTTCCAGCAGGCTCTGCAACACGGCCCGGTAGAGGTCTTCCTTGGTCGCGAAGTAGTAGTGCAGGTTGGATTTGGGGAGGCCGACTTCCTGGGCGATGTCCTGCATGGAGGTGGCGGCGAAGCCCCGCTCGGCGAAGACCTTCTCGGCGGCCAGGAGGATCTTTTCGGTGTTCTTGATGCGGATGCCGATCTTGCGGTTGCTGCTCATCGATCCCTCGGGCTGCACGGACTGAAGCCGGGCAAACATATCACCGAACCCGGCGCCGGCACGAGCCCGGCGCGCGAGGTTCCCCGCCGCCCGGAAGGCGACGGGGCGGGGGGCGATCAGAAGTGCACTTTGACCAGCAGGCTGGCGGTGTTCTGGTCGGTACCGCCGAGGATCTCGTCACCGAGGAAGCTGTTGTCGTCGATGGCGTACTTGTTGCTCCAGTAGTCGTACTCGACACCGACGTAGAGCTGCTTGGCGCCCAGGTCCAGGGCCTTGCCCAGGTCGTACTTGATCTGCGGGTTGAAGTGCAGGTTGGCGTGCAGGTCGTTCGGGCGGCTGCTGGTGGCGTCCTTGTTGTTCCACACCCAGTCCATGAAGCCGTCGATGAGGATGTCCGAGCTGCCCACGGGGATGGTGTAGGACCACACCGGGGTGACCTGCCACTGGCCGGCGGGGTTGTTGGTGATGCCGTCGGGCTTGCGGTAGTAGAAGTTCAGCTGGAAGTAGTCGAAGCCGGGAATGGCCAGGTCGAAGCCCGGGCCGAGCAGGTAGTTCTGGGTGCGGTTCTCGCCACGCTCGTAGGTGGCGGCCAGCAGCACGTCTGTCACCGGGCCGAAGGCGATCTTCTGGTCGAACAGCTTGCCGAAGGACAGGCGCGGGGAGATTTCACCGTAGTAGGTGTTGTTGCCGGCGTTGGCGTCGGCCTTGCCGTTGTAATTGATCTGGTCGGCGAAGATGAACAGGTCGCCCCAGGTCCAGCCGCTGGCGTGCTCGAAGGTGAAGGTCTGCTGGATTTCCGGGTTGACCTTGAAATCCTTGCCGTACAGGTAGGTGACGCTGTTGTTCTGCCACAGCAGCGGGCCGTCGGCCAGGGCTTGGCCGCAGGCCAGCAGGCCACCGGCGAGCGCGAGAGCGGAGAGGGTACGGTTCATTCGGGTTGGGCTCCTGGTGCTTGGTTATCTTTCTATCTGCGTAGAAGTTGTCTGATTGGTCAGGCTTGGCTGCCAGAGCAAGAAAGGAGCCAGTTTTCTCCGACGCCTTCCCCGGGCGCGGGATTATCTGGATAAACCCCGATGTTTCAAGCGGTTGTTTCGTGACCAACGGGTTTTTCCGACTTGCGGGAGGCGTGCCCGTGCACGGTTATGGGCGCGCTTACCTGACCGATCGAACAGTGCTGCATCAACTTGGGGCGGGTGGGATGGGCGCGTGCGCGCATGTTTTGCGCGCGCAATAAAAAAGCCCCCATCAAGTCCGATGGGGGCCTCGCGCAGCAAGGGTGGCCCAATCCATGGGCCTGGACACGCGAATCAGGATTGCGGGGTGGTCGGTGCCGCCTGGGCGCTGGTGGTGCGCTCGTTCCAGCCACCGCCGAGGGCCTTGTACAGGTTGACCTCGCTGGTGAGCTGGTTGAGGCGGTCGCTGATCAGTTGCTGGCGTGCGCTGAACAGCTGGCGCTGGGCATCGAGCAGGGTCAGGTAGCTGTCCACGCCGGTGCGGTAGCGGCGCTCGGCCAGGCGGTAGTAGTCCTCGGAGGTGCGTACCAGGTTGCGCTGGGCGGTGAGCTGCTCCTCGAAGGTGGTGCGGGCGGCGAGGCCGTCGGCGACTTCCTGGAAGGCGGTCTGGATGGCTTTTTCGTACTGCGCCACCTGGATGTCCTTCTGCACCTCGGCGTAGTCGAGGTTGGCCTTGAGGCGGCCGGCAGTGAAGATCGGCAGGTTGATCTGCGGCTGGAACAGCCAGCTGCCGGAACCCCCGTCGAACAGGCCGGAAAGCTCGGCGCTCTTGGTCCCGGCATTGGCGGTGAGGCTGATGCTGGGGAAGAACGCGGCGCGGGCGGCGCCGATGCTGGCGTTGGCGGCCTTGAGCTGGTGCTCGGCCTGGAGCACGTCCGGGCGGCGCTGCAGCAGTTCGGACGGCAGGCCGGCGGGCACTTCGGCGAGCTGGTCGTCGCCCAGTACCTCGCCTTGCGGCAGGTCGCCGGGGACGCCATTGCCCAGCAGCAGGGCCAGGGCGTTGCGGTCCTGGGCCACCAGGCGGCTGTACTGCGCGAGGGTGACCTGGGCGCTTTCCACGGCGGTGCGCGCCTGGCTAAGGGCCAGGGCATCGGCGACGCCGACGTCGAAGCTGCGCTGGGTGAGGGCGAGGCTTTCCTGGTAGGTCTTGAGGGTGTCGCGGGTCAGCTTGAGCAGCGACTGGTCGGCCTGCAAGGTCAGGTAGGCGTTGGCGACGCTGGCCACCAGGCTGATCTGCGTGCTGCGGCGGGCTTCCTCGCTGGCGAAGTACTGCTCCAGGGTCTGCTCGTTGAGGCTGCGCAGGCGGCCGAAGAAGTCGATCTCCCAGGCGCTGACGCCCACCGTGGCCGAGTACTGGCCGCTGGTGGTGGCGCGACCGCTGCTGGAGAGGTCGGCGGGCAGCCGCTGGCGGGTGCCGCTGCCGTCGGCCGAGACGCTGGGGAACAGCTCGGAGCGCTGGATGCGGTACTGCGCGCGGTAGGCGTCGATGTTCAACGCGGCCACGCGCAGGTCGCGGTTGTTGGCCAGGGCGGTCTCCACCAGGCGTTGCAGCGCCGGGTCCTTGAAGAACTCGCGCCAGCCGAGGTCGGGCGCGGCCACCTCGGTCTGGGTCGCGCCGTTGGCGGTGTAGGCCTCGCCCTGGGGCCAGGTGCCGTCCACCGGCGCCTCGGGGCGCTGGTAGTCGGGGATCAGCGAGCAGCCACCGAGCAGGACGCTGGCGATGGCGAGGGTCAGCAGGGACTGCCTCATTCGGCGGCCTCCTTGGTCAGTTCGTCTTTGCTGCGCTTGTCCTTGAACAGCGAGCAGACCAGTACGTAGAACAGCGGGACCCAGAAGATCGCCAGGACCGTCGCGGTGAGCATGCCGCCGATCACGCCGGTGCCGATGGCGTGCTGGCTGCCGGAGCCTGCGCCGCTGGAGATGGCCATGGGGACCACGCCGAGGATGAACGCCAGCGAGGTCATGATGATCGGGCGCAGGCGCATGCGGCAGGCCTCGATGGCGGCGTCGAACAGGCTCATGCCCTGCTCGTGCAGCTCCTTGGCGAACTCGACGATGAGGATCGCGTTCTTCGCCGAGAGGCCGATGGTGGTGAGCAGGCCCACCTGGAAGAACACGTCGTTGGAGAGCCCGCGCATGCTGGTGAACAGCAGCGCACCGAGGATGCCCAGGGGCACCACCAGCATCACCGAGAAGGGAATCGACCAGCTTTCGTACAGGGCCGCCAGGCAGAGGAACACCACCAGCAGCGACAGCGCGTAGAGCGCCGGCGCCTGGGCACCGGAGAGGCGCTCCTCGTAGGACAGGCCGGTCCAGGAGTAGCCGACGCCGGCCGGCAGTTGCTTGATGATTTCCTCGACCGCCGCCATGGCCTCGCCGGAGCTGTGGCCGGGGGCCGCTTCGCCGAGGATCTCGATGGCCGGCACGCCGTTGTAGCGGGCCAGTTTCGGCGCGCCGTACACCCACTCGCCGGAGGCGAAGGCGCTGAAGGGCACCATCTCGTTCTGGTCGTTGCGCACGTACCACTTGCCGAGGTCGTCGGGGTTCATCCGCGCCTCCGGTACGCCTTGCAGGTAGACCTTCTTCACCCGGCCACGGTCGATGAAGTCGTTGACGTAGCTGGCGCCCCAGGCGATGGACACGGTGTTGTTGATGTCCGCCAGGGAGACGCCGTGGGCACGGGCCTTCTCGTCGTCGATCTGCAGCTGGTACTGCGGCTCGTCGTACAGGCCGTTGGCACGCACGCGGGTCAGCACCGGGTTCTTCGCCGCCAGTTCGAGGAACTTGTCACGGGCGGCGTTGAGCTGCTCGTGGCCGACCCCGGCGCGGTCCTGGAGGAAGAAGTTGAAGCCGGTGGCGTTACCCAGCTCCAGTACCGCGGGCGGGGCGAAGGCGAACACCATCGCGTCGCGGAAGCTGAAGAAGTGCTGCTGGGCACGCTGGGCCAGGGAGAACACGCTGTGCTCGGCGCCGGGGCGCTCTTCCCAGGGCTTGAGCATGATGAAGGCCATGCCCGAGCTCTGGCCGCGGCCGGCGAAGTTGAAGCCGGTGACGGTGAACACGGATTTGACGGTGTCCTTCTCGGCATCGAGCAGGTACTCGCGCATCTGGTCGACCACCACCTGGGTGCGTTCGGCACTGGCGCCCGCCGGGGTCTGCACCTGGGCGAAGAGCACGCCCTGGTCTTCCTCGGGGAGGAAGGCGGTGGGGATGCGGGTGAACAGCCAGGCCATGGCCGCGACGATCACCAGGTACATGAGGATGTACGGCGCCTTGCGCTTGAGGATGGCGCGCACGCCGCGCTCGTAGCCGTTCACGCTGCGGTCGAAGGTGCGGTTGAACCAGCCGAAGAAGCCGCGTTTGGGCGCGTGGTGGCCCTTGGCGATGGGCTTGAGCATGGTGGCGCAGAGGGCCGGGGTGAACACCAGGGCCACCAGCACCGAGAGCGCCATGGCGGAGACGATGGTGATGGAGAACTGGCGGTAGATCACGCCCGTGGAGCCGCCGAAGAAGGCCATCGGCAGGAACACCGCCGAGAGCACCAGGGCGATGCCCACCAGCGCGCCCTGGATCTGGCCCATGGACTTGCGCGTGGCTTCCAGCGGCGAGAGGCCTTCCTCGGCCATCACCCGCTCGACGTTCTCCACCACAACGATGGCGTCGTCCACCAGCAGGCCGATGGCCAGGACCATGGCGAACATGGTCAGGGTGTTGATGGTGAAGCCGAACATCGCCAGCACGCCGAAGGTGCCGAGCAGCACCACCGGCACCGCGAGGGTGGGGATGATGGTGGCGCGGAAGTTCTGCAGGAACAGGAACATCACCAGGAACACCAGGACGATGGCTTCGCCCAGGGTGTGCACCACGCCTTCGATGGAGGCCGAGACCACCGGGGTGGTGTCGTAGGGGAAGACCACTTCCATGCCGGCGGGGAAGAAGGGCTTCAACTGGTCGATGGTTTCGCGGATGGCCTTGGCGGTGTCCAGGGCGTTGGCGCCGGTGGCCAGCTTGATCGCCAGGCCCGAGGCGGGCTTGCCGTTGTACTGGGCGCTGATGGCGTAGTTCTCGCCGCCGAGCTCGATGCGGGCGACGTCACGCAGGCGCACCTGGGAGCCGTCGCGGTTGACCTTGAGCAGGATGGCGCCGAACTGCTCGGGCGTCTGCAGGCGGGTCTTGCCGATGATGGTGGCGTTGAGCTGGGTGCCGGGGGAGGCGGGCAGGCCGCCGAGCTGGCCGGAGGAGACCTGCACGTTCTGCGCCTGGATGGCGCTCTTCACGTCGACCGGGGTCAGCTGGTAGTTGTTCAGCCGTGCCGGGTCGAGCCAGATGCGCATGGCGTATTGCGAGCCGAACACCTGGAAGTCACCCACGCCCTTGGTGCGCGAGATCGGGTCCTGCATGTTGGAGACGATGTAGTTGGACAGGTCGTTCTTGTCCATGGAACCGTCCGTCGACACCACGCCGATCACTAGCAGGAAGTTCTTCACGGCCTTGGTGACGCGGATGCCCTGCTGCTGCACTTCTTGCGGCAGCAGCGGAGTCGCCAGTTGCAGCTTGTTCTGCACCTGCACCTGGGCGATGTCGGGGTTGGTGCCCTGCTCGAAGGTGGCGGTGATGGTCATGCTGCCGTCGGAGTTGCTCTCCGAGGAGATGTAGCGCAGGCCGTCGATGCCGTTGAGCTGTTGCTCGATCACCTGCACCACAGTGTCCTGCACCGTCTGCGCCGAGGCGCCGGGGTAGCTGACCTGGATGCCGACGGCGGGCGCGGCGATGCTCGGGTACTGGTTGATCGGGAGTTTGAGGATGGCCAGGCCGCCCGCGAGCATGATCACCAGCGCGATCACC
Organism: Pseudomonas tohonis; assembly: GCF_012767755.2. Taxonomy (NCBI): domain Bacteria; kingdom Pseudomonadati; phylum Pseudomonadota; class Gammaproteobacteria; order Pseudomonadales; family Pseudomonadaceae; genus Pseudomonas; species Pseudomonas tohonis. The sequence goes on along the minus strand of NZ_AP023189.1, from coordinate 5,809,570 downwards.
CAGGCGAAGATCGGCCGGTCGATGAAGAACTTCGACATGAAGGTCGCTCCTTATTGGCTTTTCGCCAGGTCGGGGTCCACCGACTTCGATTCGGCGACGTTGGTCGCGGGGGCGGTCTTCACTTCGGCGCCGGGGCGGACGAACTGCAGGCCTTCGGTGATCAGCTTGTCACCCGGGTTGAGGCCCTTGGTCACCAGCCAGCGGTCGCCGACGGTGCGGTCCGCTTCCAGCTGGCGCAGCTCCACCTTGTTCTCGGCGTTGACCACCAGCGCGGTGGCCTGGCCCTTGAGGTCGCGGGTCACGCCCTGCTGCGGCGCGAGGATGGCCTGCTGCTTGACCCCGGAGCTCAGCTGCGCGTGGACGAACATGCCCGGCAGCAGGTCGTGGTCGGGATTGGGGAACACGGCGCGCAGGGTCACCGAGCCGGTGCCTTCGTCCACCGAGACTTCGGAGAACTCCAGGGTGCCTTCGTGCGCGTACTCGCTGCCGTCCTCGAGCATCAGCTTGACCTTGGCGGCGTTGTCGCCGGCCTTCTGCAGCTGGCCGCTCTCCAGGTCGCGGCGCAGGCGCAGCAGGTCCTTGGTCGGCTGGGTGACGTCGACGTAGATCGGGTCGAGCTGCTGGATGGTCGCCATGGCGGCGGCCTGGCCGTTGTTCACCAGGGCGCCCTCGGTGACCGAGGAGCGGCCGATGCGCCCGGAAATGGGGGCCAGTACCTTGGTGTAGCGCAGGTCGATGCGCGCCTTCTCCAGCGCGGCTTCGGCCGACAGGCGCGACGCCTGGGCCTCGTCGTAGGCCTGGCGGCTGACGGCCTGGTCGGTCACCAGGTCCTTGTAGCGGTCGGCCAGGGAGCGGCTGGAGGCGAGGGTGGCCTCGGCGCTCTTGAAGGTCGCCTGATAGACGGACGGGTCGATCTGATACAGCTGCTGGCCGGCCTTCACCTCGGTGCCTTCCTTGAACAGGCGCTTCTGGATGATGCCGTCGACCTGGGGGCGTACCTCGGCGATGCGGAATGCGGTGGTGCGGCCCGGCAGCTCGGTGGTCAGGGTGTAGGGCTGTGCTTGCAGGGTGACGATGCCCACCTGAGGTGTCTGCGCGGGCGGGGGCGCGGAGGCCTCCTTGCAGCCGGCGAGTGTGAGCGTAGCCAGAGCGACGGCGGAAACCATAGCTGCGAAGGCTGGCTTCTTCTGCATCTGAAAAGACCTCGTTCGATACGTTTGCCCGGGCGGGCGATACCCATGCAGGGAGCGTGGGTGGATTGTTTAGTCTGCTAACGAATATACTTACGTACGTGAACGTTTGTAAATGATTCTTCTGTACTCTCTGTCAGATAATGTGTCGATGGGGAGGCGATTCCTTACCCCTTCCACTGCCCCCAGAGTCCGCCCCGGCATGGCCAGACGAACCAAAGAAGAAGCCGAAGCGACCCGCATCCAGATCCTCGATGCCGCCGAGCGCGTGTTCTACGACAAGGGTGTGTCGCGCACCTCCCTGGCCGATATCGCCAGCAAGGCGGGGGTATCCCGCGGGGCGATCTATTGGCACTTCCAGAACAAGGTCGATGTCTTCCAGGCCATGCACGAGCGCCTGCGCACGCCGCTCGAGGAACTGGCGCGGGCCAGCGAGAGCGAGGACGAGCCCGACCCCCTGGGCCGCATGCGCCAGCTCCTGGTGCGGCTGCTCAAGCGCGTGGAGCTGGACCCGCGCAGCCGTCGCATCAGCGAAATACTCCAGCACAAATGCGAGTTCACCGATGAGCTGGGCGACCTGCGGCAGAAAATGCAGGGCTTCAGCCAGGAATGTGACCAGCGCATTGCCCGTGCCCTGGCCAATGCCGTGGCCAAGGGGCAACTGCCCGAAGGCCTGGATTGCACCCGCGCCGCGGTGACCCTGCATGCCTATATCGACGGGCTCCAGGCGCACTGGTTGCTGGTGCCGGGGCGTTTTCCCCTGGCCGAACAGGCCGAGCAACTGGTGGATGCCTTGCTGGATATGCTCAAGAGCAGCCCGGCCCTGCGTCGCTGAATGCGCTGTCAGACGCCCTGCCAGCAGCTTTCCGGGCTCGGGAAGCCCGCCCCAAGGATGAGTGGATTTGTGCTAGGCCCGGGCACCGGTCAGGCGCGCCTGGATGAAATCGAGAAAGCATTGGATGCGCAGGGCCAGTTGCGAGTTGCGGTAGTACACCGCGTGGATCGGCTGGCGGTAGTCGCTCATGTGTTCGGCCAGCACCGCCACCAGGCGGCCCTCGGCCAGGTCCTGGTCGGTCATGAAACTGGCCAGGCAGGTGATGCCCTGGCCAGCCAGGGCCAGCTGGCGCAGGGTCTCGCCGCTGGAGGCGCGCAGGTTCGGCTGCACCGCTAGCTGCGTACCGCAGGCGTGGCGCACCGGCCACTGGTTGAGGCTTTCCGGCTGGGTGAACCCGAGCAGGCTGTGGGTCTTGAGCGCCTCCACGTTCTCTGGGGCGCCGTGGCGCGCCAGGTACTCCGGGCTCGCCACCAGGTGCAGGCGGCTGGCGCCCAGGGGCCGCGCATGCAGGGTCGAATCGCTCAGCGGCCCGATGCGGATGGCGAGGTCCGTGCGGTGCTCCAGCAGGTCGATGATCTGGTCGTTGGTGTTCAGCTCCAGCTGGATGTCCGGATAGAGCGCGCGGAAATCGCCGATATGGGGCACCACCGCATGCAGCATGAAGGGCGAGGCGGCGTTGATGCGCAGCCGCCCGGCGGGCTTCTGCTGGCGCAGGGCCAGGCGCTCTTCCAGGGCCTCCATCTGCTGGAGGATCTCCTTGGCATTGTCGAAGAAAAAGCGGCCTTCCTCGGTCAGCTCCATGCGCCGCGTGGTGCGGTTCAGCAGCGTGGTGGCGAGCTTCTCTTCCAGGCGCGACAGCGTGCGGCTCACCGCCGAGGGCGTGAGGCCCAACTGCTCGGCCGCCGCGCTGATGGAGCCGCATTCGACGACGCTGACGAAGTGCTGGAGTTCATCGGAGGTGGCTTTCATGGCGGCCTCAATTCGTGATCGGCAGGCAAGTTTGTGATGCGGATATCGCCGTTTCCGGCAGGTAATTGTATGCCGATGCCTGCCGCCTCATAACTTCTGTGGCGCCCCGAACCTACCTGTCTTTGCCGGCAAGAGCTGACGTTCCAATGGCACGCTTTCGTCGCGGGGCAAGTTCTGCCGATGCCTGAGCCTGGTGTCAGGCGGGGTCAGCAACCTCGCCAATAGATGTGTTCACTCTCTGAGCGAGCTGATATGAGCGTTGCGCCTAGTTCACGCCCCATCTGCCTGGCCGGTTGTCTGGCTTTGAGTTCGGTCATTGGGTTTGAAAATCCCTTCGAACAAGGGCGCGAGTTTCTGGTTGCCCAAGTCGATCAAGTGATTGTCATCGAAGTACAGAGGCATTCCATTCTCTGACCCCATGCATCTCCCCTGTGGACAAAGAATTGGGAGCGGGTCCAGGAGCATTGCGCCACACTGCTCTTTTGCCGCATCCATGGCGGCCAGTGCTGCAGTATTGCGTTTGAAGTACTCAGCTATCGGAAGGCTGATATCACCTTGATTCATATGTAGGCGATGTTTTAAGTACAGACCCTTATTTATATTGAAGGGCATTTCCGGAATGGGTTTTACGATATAAACAGGGTGCTTGGTTGCGATCTTGCAGACTGTTTTTATGTAATTGTCTTTAAAGTCGGATCCATCATCGAACGTGAGGCTGTAGCTATTCTCTCTGCTTGTGTCGGCATAAAGCCCCGCTCGGCTTAGAAGCACTACTGGTACACCAGGATATTCAGCATCCAGATTTGCAAGCTTCTGATCGTTGAAGGCGCGGCATTTTTTTTCTTTATCCTTGTCGCGCATGTTGAAGTTCATCAAGGTCGGGCATCCGCCAAGCGCCCAGGACAGAGCTGCTTTGTCGTTTCCTATCTGCACCGCTGCAGCTGTGGCTTGTGCATGACTATCACCATAGAGAATCACTGATATGGGACCCGTATCCAACTGGCAGTCTGCCGCACCCCATTCATTTTGCCGGCAATTCTGGGTGTAGAGTTTACTGGTATAGACGACTTCTGCGGGTTCCTCAAAAGCGAATCGAATATTTGGATGTTTTTTTACCAGTGAAGATAAAGTCGCAGCGCCGGCGACGACACCAATGACTAGTAATGAGTATTTGATTGCAGAGTGTTTGCGGTTCGCGGATTTTTTGACCTTTTTTTCTATGCACTGATAGGACAAAGCGCCTATCAGCAATGAGAGCCCGATCCCAAACGTAATGTAGGCGGCGTTATTCAACATCCCACATAGGTAAAGGAGGACCACAAGTGGCCAGTGCCATAAATAGATGGAATAGGAGGTCTTGCCGATCAGTTGTATAGGGAGCCAGTTGAATAGAGGAAGATTGGAATTGCCATAAAGAACGAGGACCGTTCCTGCAACAGGCAGAAGTGCCCAATATCCCGGCCACGCATAGGAGCTGTCGAGGTAGAAGGTACTGAATAAAATGAGGCCGATTCCGAGCGCTTCGAGTAATCGCCCCGTTTGTATGGTCGTCCTCAGAGGAAATAGAAAAATCAGGCCGCCGAGAGTTAGTTCCCAGGCGCGTGTGGGAAGCATGTAAAAGGCATTGATTGGGTCAGAGGAGCTAAAAGTCACCGAGGCCGCAAAGGAAATTGCAGTAATCAAAACAAGAACGAGTCGGGTTTTGTGCAGCCCAAAATATTTAAAAAGCGCCAATGTCAATACAGGGTAGATCAGATAAAACTGCCACTCTATAGAAAGGGACCAAGTGTGGAGTAACCAATTCTCATGTAAGGGGAGCGAGAAGTAGTCTCCAGTTTGCGAAAACTTGAAGTTAGAGCTGAAGAGCAGCGCGCTCTTGATCGTTCTCAACAGTTCCCGGAAGTCGTCCAGCGGAAGGTAGGCGAAGCCGAAGATTGCCAGGAAGCCACAAAGCACAGCGAGGGCAGGAATGATTCTTCGAGCGCGCGCTAAATAGAAGTCGACGAGCGAAAAGCGGTCCTCCTGCAAGGCACTGAAGATGATCCCAGTCATCAGGAAGCCAGAAATAGCGAAAAAAATATCGACGCCAACGAAGCCGCCGGAAAAACCGTCCACTTTGAAGTGGAAAAGAACGACGGAAAGGACCGCAAAGGCCCTAAGAGCGTTGATGTCTGTGCGGAACGTCATAACCCTATGGCACCTTAAAAAAGGCGGCATCTTATCATCCGCGATTGCCTTGATGATGATGCCTCGCAACTGGTGTGAGCTATAGCTTCCTTCCCGCACGTTATGGATGCATGCCGTCAGCAAGATCGTTACGTCGGGCTTACAGATAATCGTTCTGTAAATAGAACGCTAGAGGCAATTTTCGCAGTCTAGCGGATCAAGGGTGCCAAATTTAATCTTTCCTCCATGCAGTCAGCCACTGCAACGAAGCAGAGAACACCCACGCCGAACCGGCACCCCTTATCGAAAAGCGAGGAACGCACCATGACCCACTTCACCTACAACCGTCTCGATAAAGACAACGCCGTCGTCCTGCTGGTCGACCACCAGGCCGGCCTGCTGTCCCTGGTCCGCGACATCGAGCCGGACAAGTTCAAGAACAACGTCCTGGCCCTGGCCGACCTCGCCAAGTTCTTCAAGCTGCCGACCATCCTCACCACCAGCTTCGAAACCGGCCCCAACGGCCCGCTGGTACCGGAACTGAAAGCGCTGTTCCCGGACGCGCCCTACATCGCCCGCCCGGGCCAGATCAACGCCTGGGACAATGAGGACTTCGTCAAGGCGATCAAGGCCACCGGCAAGAAGCAGCTGATCATCGCCGGCGTGGTGACCGAGGTCTGCGTGGCCTTCCCGGCCCTCTCCGCCCTGGAGGAAGGCTTCGAAGTGTTCGTGGTGACCGACGCCTCCGGCACCTTCAACGAAATCACCCGCGATGCGGCGTGGAACCGCATGAGCCAGGCCGGCGCGCAACTGATGAACTGGTTCGGCGTCGCCTGCGAGCTGCACCGCGACTGGCGCAACGACGTGGAAGGCCTGGCCGCCCTGTGCTCCAACCACATCCCGGACTACCGCAACCTGATGACCAGCTACGCGGCGCTGACCGGCAACAAGTGATGGGCTGAAGCGGGGCCTGGAATGAAAAGCGGGAGCCTTTCAAAGGGCTCCCGCTTTTTTGTGTTTGGGGGGACACGCTTGGTGCGCCCTTCGCTTCGCAAATTCCTGCTCGATGCTTCTCATCGTTGGTCGCTCCAAGATCAGGCTTTCGGGCTCCTATCGAGCTGGTCGAGCAGAGGCTGGATCTCTCGTAGAAGCCCAAAGGGCTCCACACCAATGCTCTGCACGACCAGCAGGAACTCGACCACATCGAGCCGCCTTTCACCGCGCTCGTATTTGGATACGTAGGACTGAGGGCGCAGCAGCTTCTCTGACAGCTGCTGTTGGGTCATGCCCGACTCATTGCGCGCTGCGATGAGTAGTTCGAGCAAGCGTTGGTAGGGCGGGGAGTTGATGGTTTTCATGGCATCACCGGAACGAGGGCCGGTGGTTTGAATAAACCTATTTCAGGTTTATCCCAAAACAGGTTATTTTCGGTGCTGGAGGTGCTGCTGCAGAAATATGGCCATGTCTAGAGAGGTGCTGCCATGAACGATCCCGATCTGCTTTCACTGACCCCTCAACAACGTCGCCTTCGCGAACTGCGCGAGCGGTTGGAGTCGAGGCTGCATACGGTTCAGGTAATCGCCGAGATCATCCTGGATAACACCGCGTTTCGGGAAGGCTTCCCTGGGCCCTGGTTCGGTGAGTACCGGGAAGGGGCACTGATGGAGGCGGTGGTGCAGCTGTCGCGTAGCAATCTCGAAGATTTTTCGCGGCTCCTGGAGATACAGGGGGCAAAGGAGGGGTGAAGTAGGGGGACAGAGAGATGCTCGCTGAAATTCCAGCACCAGCTTCGCCAGGCGCTTTCGCCTATGCACCCGGGCATAGCGCTGCCTTCTTTGCTGCCAGGGAATTCTCCGAAGCCATCCTCGCGCTCTCGCTCTGGCACTTCCTCTGTGCTGTCCTCTACCTCAGGAAAAATCGGAGGTGTATCACGTGCAACTACATGAAGGTGTCTGCCGGACGGGCGATGTGGTGTCGATCAACCTTCTCGATGGGAAGCTGGGTACACAGGTGATGCGGCTGTTGCTGACCCAGGGGATCGAGGTCGAGGTGCTGGAGGTGCGGGACGATTCGGTGAAGCTGGCGGTGAGGGCGCCAAGCGGGATGCTGATTGTGGAGGAGTTGGGCTTTTCTTCGTAGCTGTGCTTTCTTGCTGCCGCTGAGGGTGGCTTTTCGACGCCCAAAGAAAAAGCCCCTGGAGATCTCGCGATCTTCAGGGGCTTTGCGTTTGGTGGAGCCGGGGGGATTTGAACCCCCGTCCGCCAGTGCGCCGCTTTCGGGACTACATGCTTAGCCAAGTCTACTGAGTTAGCTCTTTGCGGCCCGACTGGCAGGGTGCTCAGAGCGAGCTGTATAAGTTTTAGCCGTTACGTCTACAGCGAACTTGGCGGCGATCCTGTTCTATCTGACAGTCATTTCGGGTTTACAGGCATCCCCTTATGACTGCTGGCGGCCGAAGCCACCAGAAGGGTTAGGCCGCGAGGGCCGCCCCGTAGTTGTCGTCGTTGGCAACTATAAGTTTGCAGCAGCTGATTTACGAGGTCTGCTACCAGCTCGGCATGCCCCTAGAGTTTTGTAACCGGCGTCGAATCCTAATCGGCCCCAAAAGCTTCTAGTGGTAAAGCTAGGAGGCGGATGGTACGCCAAAGGCGCCTCCGCGTCGACGGTCAGTGCACAATTGGGCTGTCCGCCGGCTTCGCTTATGATTGCCAGCTATTGTCAGGATGTCCCTCAAACGAGTCCTCCGAATGCCGCGCTCCCCCCGTTACCCGTTGCGCCAGTGGATATGGCGTGCGTTCGTGCAAAGCGCGCTGATCCCGCTGATTCTGGTGGAGTCGGTGCTGATCGCCATCTACCTGCTGACCAACAGCGCGATCCGCGATGCCCAGGTGGACTACCTGCAGCAGAGCGCGCTGGAGGACCTCGGCAGCGCAGTGGTGCGGGAGGGCAAGATCATCGACGGGCGCCTGCAGAGCATCGAGGGCCTCGCCCGGTTGTTCCGCGACAGCGCCGCCCGCGCCGTGCAGGACCGCAGCTTCCAGCCCGACGAGCTGGAGCGTTCGCGCCATCGCCTCAGCGAGGATGGCGTGTTCTACACCCAGAGCGACGACGGCCGCTCCGCCTCCTTCTATGCCAACAGCACGCCGGTGGAGCGCCAGGATCACGAGAAGGCGCTGCGCCTGTCGCAGCTCGATCCGCTGATGCGCTCGATCCGCGAGAGCGACCCGCTGATGGCGGCGGTCTACTTCAACAGCTGGGACAGCTACAACCGCATCTACCCCTTCTTCATGACGCCCGAGCAGTATCCCCATGACATGGTGATACCTGACTACAACTTCTATTACCTCGCCGACGCCGGCCACAACCCCGGGCGCAAGGTGGTCTGGACCGACGTCTACCTCGACCCGGCCGGCCAGGGCTGGATGATGTCGGCGATCGCGCCGGTGTACCGCGACGATTTCCTCGAAGGCGTGGTCGGCCTGGATATCACGGTCGGGCAGATGCTCGGCGCCATCAGCAACCTCAAGGTGCCGTGGCAGGGCTACGCCATGCTGGTGAGCCGCGACAACAGCATCATGGCGCTGCCGGCGGCGGGGGAGCGCGACTTCGGCCTGCGCGAGCTGACCCGCTACTCCTACGAGGAGGCGGTGCGCCGCGAGGTGCTCAAGCCGGAAGACTTCAACCTGGCCAAGCACGCCGAGATGCAGCCCATCCTCCAGGCCATGCAGTCCGGCCAGGGCAACATGAAGGAGGTGCTGCTCGGCGGGCGCAAGCAACTGGTGGCCTGGACCGAGATCCCGCAGACCGGCTGGCGCCTGATGATGGTGGTGGACGAGGCCAACATCTTCCGCGAGACCAACCGCCTCGCCGAGCGCTACCAGCAGATCGGCTACCTGCTGATCGCCGGCCTGGCCTTCTTCTATGCACTGTTCTTCGCCTGGATGTGGGCCCGCTCGCGACGCCTGAGCGACGAACTCTCGGTGCCGCTGGCCGGCATCTCCGGGATGATGCAGCGCATCGGCCAGGGCGACTTCAGCCCCGAGGCGCCGAGCAGCCGGATCATGGAGCTGGAATCCATGGCCCTGGCGGTGCAGCAGACCGGCGACCAGTTGCGCGCCAGCGAGGAAGAGCGCGTCGAGGCCCAGCGCAACCTGGAACTGGTGCTGGAGAGCACCACCGAAAGCCTCTGGGAAGTGGACGCGCGCACGCTGTCGATCAAGATGAGCGGGCGCTTCGTGAAGCGCTTCGGCCTGCCCTCCGACGAGCTCAGCTTCAACGACTTCAATGACCGCGTGCACCCAGACGACGTCGAGCGCGTGCGCCGGTTGCGGCTGTTCTTCGCCGACAGCGGCCAGGACAATTTCGACGCCGAATACCGTTTCGCCGATGCCGATGGCCAGTACGCCTGGCTGCTGAGCCGCGGCAAGGTGCTGGAGCGCGATGCCGAAGGCCGTGCCCAACTGGTGGCGGGCACCCATGTGGACATCACCCGCCTCAAGCAGGTGGAGGACGAGTTGCGCCGCGCCAGCCGCGAGGCCATGGCGGCGAGCCAGGCCAAGAGCCGCTTCCTTTCCAGCATGAGCCACGAATTGCGCACGCCGCTCAACGCCATCCACGGCTTCGCCCAGTTGATCGGGCTGGAGACCGAGGGCAAGGACGAGCGTCGCGAGGAAGCCGAGTACGCCCAGGAGATCGTCAACGCCAGCCGCCACCTGACCTCCCTGGTGGACGACATCCTCGACCTGTCGAGCATCGAGAACCGTCGCCAGCAACTGCAGCTCAAACCGGTGGAGATCGGCCCGCTGCTGGCCGGTTGCGCCGAGCTGATCCAGCCCGAGTTGCAGACCCGCCAGCTGCACCTGCAGATGATGGCGCCGCCGGAGCCGCCGCTCTTCGTCCTGGCCGATGCCCGGCGCCTGCGCCAGGTGCTGCTCAACCTGCTGTCCAACGCGGTGAAGTACAACAGCCCGCAGGGCATGGTCAGCCTGGGCTACGAGCTGCGCTCGGCCGGTGTCAGGCTGTGGGTGGCGGACAGCGGCTCGGGGCTCAGCGAGGAGCAGCAGGCCATGCTGTTCCAGCCCTTCCAGCGCCTGGGGCGCGAGAACTCGACCATCCCCGGCACCGGCATCGGCCTGGTGCTGTGCCGCGAGCTGGCGGAACTGATGGGCGGGGAGATCGGCTTCAGCAGCACCCGCGACATCGGCAGCCGCTTCTGGATCGACCTGCCCAGCGCCGCACCGCCGAACCAGGCGGACGGTGGCGCGCAGGAAAGCCCGGCGCCGGTGCTGGCCCAGGTGCTCTGCGTCGAGGACCACCCGGCCTGCCTCAAGGTGCTCAAGGAAGGCCTGCGCGACATGGCCGAGGTGCGCGGTGCGGGCTCGGTCGGGCGTGCCCTGTCGACCCTGGAAACCCAGACGCCGGCGCTGTTGCTGCTGGACCTCGACCTGCCCGATGGCGACGGCCTTGAGGTGCTCGACTACGTGCGCCGCACCCCGCACCTGCGCGGCATGCCGGTGCTGGTGGTGAGCGCGGCGGTGGACGAGGCCAGCCTCTCCGAAGCGCGTCGGCGCGGGGCCGATGCCTGCCTGACCAAACCGGTGGACCTGCAGCAGGTGCGCCGCCTGGCGTTGTCACTGCTGGAGCGGGAGCCGCCGGTGATCTGAACCGGCCCTGGCCCCGGGCTGTGTGCAGCCCTTTTTCATCCGAACTTGAGAAGCCACGTCCTTAGGGCGTGGTCATGAGTCATCGGTTCTGCCAGTGACGATTCGAGCTGAGAACTCGGCAGGACGAACTCGTGCAGTAGGGTGTGCCGTGCGCACCGCCGCACGGTGCTTCCGACAAGTCCCAGGTGCGCGCAGCACACCCTACGTCCGAAGTGAGTGGCGGCCGCATGCTTCGAGGTCTGATCGCGTCCCCTTTCAGCTGACCAAAGGCAAAGCCGCGTTCCAAGAGCGTGGATGCTAACTGATGCCGGGCCAGGCTCATTCGCTGGCTTGCAGCATGTCGATGGCTTCCTTGAGCACCCTGGCCGACTCCGTGTGGTTGCCGGCCTTGTGCAGTTCTTCGCCTTCCGCACGCAGGCGCTGCACCTCCGCCAGCAGGGCGGCGTCGGAGGGTGGGTCGGTCTTGAGCATTTCGTCGATCCTGGCCATGTCCTGGGGGCAGTGCATGGCCCAGAGCGGGGTGCTGATCAGGGCGGCGGCGATGAAGGCGGCGAGACGGCGCATGGCGAGGCTCCTGGCAGGGGTGTCCAGGAGTATAGGCAGGGGCGAGGGGTTGCGCGGGGCATGAAAAAGCCAGCACGAGGCTGGCTTGTTCACGCGGGGCGGATCACTGGCTGGCGCCGTCGCTACCGCCTTCCTTGTTCGGCCCTTGCAGGCGCTGCAGCGCCATGTTGGACGAGTTGATGCAGGCTTCGGTATCGCCGGCGGTCTTGGCCTGTTCGGCCTTCATGCGCAGGTCTTCCACTTCTTTCTTCAGCGGGTCGCCCAGGGTGGTGTTGGTGGCCATGGCGTCGCTGATCTTCTGCAGGTTGATGGTGCAGAGGTCATCGGCGAACACCGGGGAGGCCATCAGGGCGGCTGTGATCAACAGGGCGGTGCGTTTCATGAGGGGAGTCTCCTCTCTCGTTCTTTGGCACTCGGATAGGCCCTTTGTGGAGGCCGAGTGGAGCAATGACGTCCGAGACGGATAAGCCCGGCTTGCCGACGGGCTTGTAAGGATGGACTGCCCGGCGAAATACGCGGTTCAGTGTTTTTCTGGGGCTCGGTGCCGAGGCGCCCGGACTGAAGTCCGGGCTACGAGGGAGGACGGTGCGATAGGGCCGCCCCGGCGCCGAAGCCCGGCCCACGAGATGGGTCACGTGGGCCGGGCTTCGGTACGGGAGCGGATTCGGGGGCGTGGCGTCAGAGGACCTTGAACACCACTTGCAGGTTGACGTAGGCGTTGTCCTGGTCGGAGCGCACCTTGGTCAGGGGCACGCCGAGGGTCACCTCGCCGCTCAGGCGCGAGGTGGCCTGCCAGTTGAAGCCGCCGCCCACGCTGTCCAGCTTCTCCGGCTGGCGGAACGAGGAGTCGATGCGCCCGTAGTCGTAGAAGCCGAAGCCGGTGAGGGCCTGGGTGATGCGGTAGTTGGCCTGCAGGTTGGAGTACAGGCCGCCGTCGCCGGCCAGCTCGCCCTGGCGGTAGCCGCGCACGGTGGAGGCGCCGCCGATCTGGAACAGCTGGCTGGAGGGCACGCCCTCGCGGTTGGCGTACTGCCAGGCGCCCGTGGCGTTCAGGTACCAGTCCGCGCTGAGGGCCTGGTAGAACTGCCAGTAGCCCACCCAGAGGCCGTAGTTCTCGCGGATCGCGGTGCCTTCCAGCTCGCTGCGGGCATCCTGGTAGCCCAGGCCCACGCGCAGGGAGCGGCCCGGCGCCAGGTACAGCGCGGTGAGGTCGGCCTGGGTGGTGCGTACGCGGTTTTCGTTGAGGAAGACATCGGCGATGTAGTTCTTGGTGCGCTGCTCGCCGTAGGTCAGCTGGCCGGTGAGCAGCCAGTCCTGGTTGCTCCACAGCGGGTGGCTGATGAACAGCGAGCCGTTCTTCGAGTCGCTCTCCGAATCCAGGCTGCGGAAGGGCCCGTAGATCACCTTCGCCTTGCTCTTGCCCAGGCGCCCGCCGATGCGCCCGCCCAGGGTGTTGAAGGGCGCGTCGTAGGACAGCATGCCCACGCCCGAACCCCGCGAGCCGGAGAGGAAGGCGGAGAACACGTCGTCGCGGCCGAGGGCGCCGTAGTGGCGGTACATCATGCCGCCTGTCTCTTCACCGGTGGATTCGTAGCCGTGGTTGTTGGCGAACAGGTCGAGGCTGTTCTGCGGCGGCTCGTTGACGTTCACGTAGACGTCGGTGAGGCCGTAGCCCTTGCCCGGCTGCAGCGAGGCGGACAGGGTGCCGTTGCTCACCCGGTTGAAGCGCGACAGCTCGGCCTCCAGGCGCTTGGGGTCCACCAGCTCGCCGTTGCCGATGTCCAGGCGCTCGCGGATGAAGTCCTCGTTCATGTAGCTGTTGCCTTCGAGCACCAGCTCGCCGACGCGGCCTTCCACCAGCTGGATGCGCACGCGGCCCTGCTCGATGCGCTGGGGCGGCAGGATGGCGCGGGCGGTGACGTAGCCCTTCTCGTCGTACAGGCGGTTCACCGCCGAGATCAGCTGCTGCAGGTCGGCGAAGCCCACCTTGCGGCCGAGGTAGGGCCTGGCGATCTCCTGCAACTGCTGGGCGTCGAGGATGGCGGTCTCGCTGAACACCACCGCGTCCAGCTGGAAGGCGACGTTGGGGTTGTCCGGCAGCTTCTGGTCGCCCACCACCGGCACGTCGAGCACCGGCGTGTCGTCCTGCGGGCGGGCTTCCTGGCGCTCCTGGGCGCGCTGCGGCTGGCGCAGCAGCTCCGAGCTGATGGCGCCGGGCAGCGCGCCGGAGGGCAGCGCCTCGGCGTTGGCGCAGGCGGCGAACAGCAGCCCGGCGGCACCGAGCAGGAAGGGCGCGCGGCTGGCGACGGCCCGCAGGCCGCCGCTGGTGAGGGTCTTAGATGGAGTCATCGTCACTGCTCTGGGTACCGAGGTTGACCGCCAGGGGGGCGGTGGAGATGGCATTGGCACGCTGCAGCGCCGGGCGCACGGGGTAGGCCGCGGAGAAGGCGGGCATCGCCTCCCCGCCGGCCTGGCGCAGGTCGGTGCTGAAGTGCGGGCGGGCCAGGTCGAAGGTGGCGTGGCCGCTGGTGACCATGTTGCGGGTGAACACGCCACGGGCCGAGTTGAACCACATGGGCGCGCGGGAGCCGGTGGCGCCACGGGTCTCCAGGTCCAGCGAGAAGCCCTTCCAGGGGATGTAGTACTGGAAGTCGCTGGCGTAGCGCAGCGCCGGGGTGGTGTTGTCCATCAGCGCGCTGACGTAGCCGGTGGTGAGCTTCAGCTCTTCGCCGATGTGGCCGTTGACGATGTTGAAGCGCGTGGCGTTGGAGCGGATGTCCGCGACGCGGGCGGCCAGTTGCTCGTTGAGCACGTAGGGCGCGGCGGTGATGCCCAGGTCGATGCGGTCGGCCACGCCGCCCTGCAGGTTGGTGGCCCACAGGCGCAGCGGGGTGGCCTGCACGGTCTGGGTGACCTGGCCACGGATGCTTTCGGCGCGCAGCTCCAGGTCACGGGCGATGCGCACGTCGGCCAGGTCCAGGTCGGTGGTGCCGAGCACGCCGTCGCCGTCGCCCACCAGGTGGGCGGAACCGGTCAGGGCGTGCACGCGCTCGGCGCGAGCCTCGCGGTGCAGGTGCAGGTTGACGTCGCCCACCGGGGTCTCGGCGTTGAAGTGGCCGGTATCCAGGCGGGTGGCGGCGCCGGTTGCACCGATGCCGGTGGCGGCGACCAGGTCGACCTGGCCGGTGCCTTCGTCGGTGGTGCGGATCACCGAGTCCTCGTCGTCCATGAGGATCGAGCCGAGGCTGGCGGTGAGCGACACCAGGCCGTCCAGTACGCCGTTGGACATCACCAGGTCGTTCTGCGTGGCGACCACGTTGGCGCCGAGGCCGAACAGGCCCAGGGCGCCCTGCTTCTGCACGACGTTGAACGGGTTCAGCGCGGTGCCGATGTAGCCCGAGGTCAGGCCGTTGCCGTCCACGGCGCGCAGGTTGACCAGGCCGCCATCGAAGGTGGCGTGGTCGCCCAGGGAGTAGAAGTCGCCGTTGTTGGCCACCAGGTTGGTCTCGCCCTTCACGTCGATCTTGCCGACCACCACGTTGCCGTTGAGCACCACCACGTTGGCGGTGCCGGGGGCGACCAGGCGGTACACGGTGACCGGGTCGGTGCCGTTGTTGGTGACCTGGATGGGGTTGTCCGGCGAGCCGATGTTGCGGCCGGCGTCGATGTACAGGCCGCCGGTGACGGCGCCGGCGACGCCGGTGGCGGTCTGGTTGATCACGTCACGGCCGGCGTAGACGTAGAGGGTGCCGCCCACGGTGATGTCCTTGAGGATCACGTCCTGGGAGGTACCCACGTGGTAGTCGCCCTTGGCGTCGATCACCACCGGGTCCTTGGCTTCCACCGCCAGGTCGTAGCGCGGGCGCAGGGTGATGCGCACGGTGTCGCCGTCAACCTGGTCGGCCTGCAGCGTGCCCGGCTTGGCCTCGGCGAGGAAGGCCATCAGCTGGCTGGAGCTGTAGCTGTTGCCTTCCGAGGAGGAGAGCTGGGTGACGATCGGCAGGTAGCCGTCGGTGCGCTTGAGGGTGAAGACCAGGGTCTCCGCCTCGGGCAGGGCCTGGGTCGGGTCGTTGTTCAGGCGGATCGAGCCCTGGGTCGCGGAGACGTTGGGCAGCGCGCCGGTGGAGGGACGGTCGCCCGCCACCGCGCCGGCGTTGATCACCGTGCCCAGCATGCTCTTGTCCCAGACCGCGCCGTGGGTCATCTGCGCGTACAGCTCGGAGCCTGAGTCCAGGCTGTACTGGAAGTCGGCCGCACGGGTCTGCAGCAGGCCCTGGTCGACGCCCGGCGCGCCGGCCAGGAAGCTCTTCGCCTCCAGGTAGCGGGCCTTCATGGTGCTGTTGATCTCGGCGTCGCTGGCGCTGTGGCCGAGGCTGGCGCTGACCTGTTCGCGGTAGAGGTCCAGGCCCGCGCTGGTCAGGCTGAAGCTGCCATCCGGGTTGCTGGCGCGCTCGCGAATGGTCCAGTAGTCGCTGTAGTAGCGCTCCACCCGATTCTCGTAGCCATTGATGGTGCTCTGCGCGTGGTTGGCATCGGTGAGGCCCATGGCCTCCCATTCGGCGATCTTCTCCTGCAGCTTGGCGTCCTGGTCCTCGCCCTTGGGCGCGGCGCCGAGGATCTGCCCGCTCGGGGTGTTGAGCTCGACGTTGCCGAACAGCGACTCGATGTAGCCGACGTTCATGTTGCCGCTGCCCTGGGTGAGGGTGACGCTGCCCGGGGCGGAGGCGTTGATCTCGTTGCTCTGGGTGACCAGCGGGCTGTTCACGCCGCCGATGGAGCTGCCCGAGCCCGAGTGCAGGTTGAGTACGTCGCCGCCGATGGAGACGCCCACGGCATTGGCGTGCTGGTAGATGCCGCCGACCGCGTTGACGGTGACGTCGCCCGTGGTCTGGATCGACTTGGCGTAGAAGTCGCCGCTGCTGGCCAGGAAGATGTCGCCCTGGCTGCTGGCGCTGACCGAGGCACCGGCCACGCGGGAATCGATCAGCTTGAGCGCGTCGCTGGCGCTGCCGATGCCGGCGCTGGCGTTGAGCACCAGGTCCTTGCCCTGGAGCGAGCCACCGGCCTGCAGCAGCGAGCCGGTGACGTCGAAGGTGCTGGTGCCGACGTCGTTGCGGATGGCGCCGCCGATCAGCACGTTGGAGCCGGAATCCACCTGCAGGCGCGACTCGCTGTTGCCGACGAAGCGGATCGGGATGGCGTGGTCGGCCTTCACGCTGTTGGTGACGGTCATCTGGATGTCGGTGGCCAGGTCGAAGGTGGCCCCGGCGTAGTAGCCGCCCCACTCGTCGCCGTTGGAGGTGGCGCGCACGGTGGTGTAGCCGATGTCGGCGTCGGCCCACTGCATGAAGGCCTGGTCGTTACCGGTCACGGCGCGGACCACCACGTCGCCGGCGCTGGTCAGGTAGGCCTTGCCGTCGGCGGTGGCGATCTCGCTCACCCAGTTGCCCAGGTTGCCGGGGATCTCGTCGCTCTTGCCCGAGATGCTGGTGGGGCCGGTGTAGGTACGGGTGATGTGGTAGTCCTGGGTCCACTCGTAGCGGGCGCCGGCCTGCGGGGTGTAGGTGAAATCGCGGCCGATCACGCTCGCCAGGCTGGCGCCGGTGAGGGCGGTGGCGCCGTTGGCGTTGTTGTAGACCGAGACGCTGTCCTGGCCGGCCTGGTTGACGTACCACCAGGTCTGCGCGCGGCCGTCGCCCCAGTGCTTGAGGGTGTCTGTGATGCGCACCACGCTCTGGCCACCGTTGCCCAGGTCGATGTCGGTGAGCATCAGGTCGCGGCCGGTGGTGTTGTTGATCTCGACATCGCCGTAACCGGAGTTGACGACGATGTTGCCCACCGTGTTGGTGTTGATGATGTTGCCGGTCAGCGACACCGAGCCGCCGCCGGCGGCGTTGATGCGCTGCACCTGGATGCGCTGCTTGTCCGAGTCCCAGTACACCACCGGGACCTCGTCGGCGCCGTTGCCGTCGGCGATGCCGCTGACGTTGTTCAGGCGCACCAGGCCGTTGCCGTTGGCGATGCTGGCGATCTCGGCGGCCGCGGCGGCGCCCAGGTTCAGCGACCAGTCGGTGCGCGCGCCCACTTCGATGCCGGCGTTGATGTTGATGTTCTTCGCGTTGATCGCCAGGGCGCCGCCCACGCGCAGGGCGCTGGCGGTGGAGCCCGAGGTGTCGGACTGGCCGAGGGCCGCGCTGTTCTGCGTCTTGTAGGCCTGCATCATGGTGTAGCGCCAATCCCACACACCGGTGTTGTTGGTCAGCCAGTTGTGGTCGCTGGCCGACATGTTGCCGCTGTACTCGTAGCGGGTGTCCTTGAACCAGACGCGGTTGGCGGTGTTGTCGTCGTCGGTCTCCCAATAACCGCGGACCATGCCGTCGAGGATGATCTGCTGGTCGGTGCCGTTGCCGCTGCCGTAGTTGCGGATCAGGTAGTCGGTGAAGGCTTCCTTGCTGGTGAAGGCGTAGGAGCCGTTGTAGACCACGTTGGCGGCGAACTCGGCGATGGCGTCGGGAACGTTGCGGCCGCTGCTGAGGCTGCTCGGGTTCAGGCCGTTGATGACGTTGGCCCATTCGGATTGCACCGAGGCCAGGTTCCAGCTGCGGCCCGGCAGGCTGACGAACAGGTCGCCGTTGGGCACGTTCATGCTCAGCTGGTAGCTCTCGATGGTGGCGAACTGTGAGACGTTGCCCGAGGTGTTGCTCAGCGAGGTGTTGCCCTTGAGGTTCTCGATGTCGCCCAGCACCAGGATGCCCGGCGCGGGGCTGGTGTTGCCCGCCAGGTTGGTGTCGTAGGTGTTCTCGATGACGATCGAAGGCACGCTCGGGCGCTGGGTGGCGTCGTAGTAGTCGGACTGCGAGCGCTTCACCTCGGTCAGCGTGGCGCCGCTGTTGGCCAGCTTGGCCGCGCCGGTGGAGGTGATGCTGCCGGTGCCGGCGGCGGAGACCAGGATGCCGTTGGTCACCAGGTAGTCGTCGGAGCTGTTGTGGATGATCACCGTCGGCGCGCCGTAGGCGGTCAGGTTGGCACCGGACTGCTGGATGCGGTCGGCCCCGACGCGGATGTCACCGGCACCGGCGATGAGGTCGCCGATCACCAGGCTGTCCACGGTGGTGTTGCCGTTGGCGCCGGCCCCCAGGGATTGCGCGGTGCTGGCGCGCATCTGGGTGTAGAGGGTGATCTGGTCGTTGAGGCTGGTGTACGCGGCCGAGCCCGGGGTGAGGCCGGCGAGCTGCTGGTTGAGGCTGGCCAGGGTGGCGTCGATCTCGGCCAGCGGGCGGAAGGCGCCGGCGCTGCCGGCGGCCTTGTACTGCACGCTCAGGTCGTTGAGCGACGACACGGTACGCAGCTGGTTGCCGTCCCAGTAGACCTCCTGCCGGTTGCCCGCGCCCGCCACCACGCGGCTGTTGGCGAGGTTGAGGCTGGCCAGCTGGTTGACCCGGTCGGAGCGGGTGGTCTGCTCGCTGGAGAACAGCGCCAGGTAGGGGTTCTTGCCCACGCCGCCGCCGCTGGCGGTGACCGCGCCGTTGGTGGCGATCAGGTCGACGTTGCGCACCGAGCGCACCAGGGCGCCGGTGCCGAACACCAGGTCGTTGGTGGTGGTGGCGGTGGCGTCGGCATCGAGAACCGCCGTCACCGGGATCAGCGTGTTGTTGACCACCACCGTGCTGGCGGTGGCGCGGATGTCGTTGGCCAGGTTGCCGTCGGCGCTCTGGCCGGCGCGCAGGCCGAGGTTGCCGTAGCCGAGCAGATCGGCGTTGGCGCCGAAGCGGATCAGCTGGGCGGCGGTCAGGTCGATCTTCGAATCGCCGCCACCGGCGCCCACCAGGCCGTAGACGTCCACGCGGGCATTGGTGCTGGCGCGGGTGTCGCTGTACGCGCCCACCTGCAGCAGGCCGCTGCTCTTCATGCTCAGGTTGTCGCCGAAGGTCACCTGGTTGGTGACGTCCACGTCCATCTCGGTGCCCGCGTAGGGGGCGGCGATGGCGCCACCGGCGGACAGCTTGCCGGTGTCGGCGGCGCGCATGGTGTTGTGGGCGCTGAGGCGCAGGTGGCCCTTGTCGATGTCCAGCGGGCTGCCCACGGTGGCCAGGCCGACGTTGTTGCCGACCTGGATGCGGGTGGTGTCGCGGATCGTGTTGTCGACCAGCACGGCGCTGCCGCTGATCACGCCGCCCGAGCCGGAGAAGGCCTCGGCGCCGCCCTGGGTGATGGTGTGGGCTTCGATGTCGAGGCCGTCGAGGGCGGCCACGCGGGCACCGTCGCGCACCAGCACCTGGGTGGTGGCGCCCAGGTCGAGGTCGATGAAGGTGCCCGAGGCGCCGACCATGGCGGCCTGGATCGAGTCGCTGTCGGCGGCGTAGTCGAGGCGGTGCTCGGCGAGCACGTCGGTACGGCCGGTGAGGATGTTGGTGTTGCCCAGCACGTCGACGGTGGTGGTGCTGGTGGCGTCGAGGTTGAGGGTGGAGGCGCTGCCGGCGACCACGCCGCCGCTGCCGGCCACCGCGTCGCCGCTGATGCCGTTGCTGCCGGTGGCGGAGAGGGCGAGGGTGCCGCCCACCAGCCCGGTGGCGCCGAAGCGCACGCGCTGGGTGGCGTCGATGTCGGCGAGGCCGACGTTGGCGCCGATGGCCAGCAGGCCGCCGACGGCGATGCCGGTGGCGTCGGTCTTGACCCGGGTGGCGTCGCTGGCCTTCACCGCGGCGTTGCCGGTGATGGCGAGCTGGGTGCCCTGGCCGAGGTCGGCGAGCACGTCGGTGTCCAGGTTGGCGCTGGCGACGGTGGCGTTCAGGCCCATCAGGGCGCCGCCGCTGGCGCCCACGGCCTGGGCTTCGGCGCTCTGGCTGCGGGTGCGCTGGGCGGATGCGTCCACCTCCAGCGAGCCGCCGGTGAGGTTCACCGCGCCGGTGCCGGCCTGCACGCTGTTGTCGACGTTGGCGGTGGCGACGCTGGCACCGATGGCGCCGGCGCCCACGGAAGCGCCGATGGCGAAGGCGCGGGTCATCGGGTCGGTGCTGGCGCGGATGCCGATGGCGCCCTGGGTGGTGACGCGGCTGCCATCGTCGACCCAGGCGCGGGCGCTGGTGCGATCGCTGGCGGTGGCGACCACCGCGTTGCCGGCGACGATGCCGCCGCTGACGCCGACGGCGTCGACGTTGTTGCTGGAGCGCGCGCTGGCGTCGACGGCGAGGCTGCCGGCGCTGACCTGCACGTTCTTGCCCACCAGCGCCTGGGCCTGGCCGCTGCTGCTGGAGGTGGCGATGCTCGCGCCCACGGCCACGCCGCCGGCACTGACGCCGACGGTCTGCGCCTTGAGGGCGTGGTCGAGGTCGGCGTCGACGCTGAGGGCGCCTCCGGCGGTGATGTGGGTGCCGTCGAGGATGCGCGCGGTGGTCTGGCTGGATTTCTCGCTCACCGCCACGGCGGCGCCGAGGCCCACCAGGCCGCCCCCGCCCGCCTGGGCGAGAGCCTGGGTGGTGCCGTCCTGGCCGTCTTCGGCGCTGATGCGCACGTTGCCGCCGGCACGCAGGGTGCCGCCCAGTTCCGCCAGGCTGCGGTCGCCGACGTTGATCACCGCGACGCCGGCACCGGCGCCCACCAGGCCACCGGCCACGCCGGCCGCCTCGCTGAGGGCGTCGGTGCTGTTGTGGGCGCTGACGGTGACGTTGCGGCCGGCATCCAGGGTGGCGTTGCCGACCCGCGCGGCGGCGGAGTAGGCGGTGCCGTCCGGGGTGCTGAGGAAGGTGTCGTTGGGGCTGATGGTCTGCTGGTTGGCGTTGATGCCGGCCTGCAGCTGGCTGGAGCCTGAGAAGCCGTTGCCCATCTGGCCGTTGAGGCCGGAGTTGCGGGCGACGTTCTGGGCGTTGCGGATGCTGTTGTCGAGGCTGCCGGTGGCCTGGGAGGAGGCGCCGGAAGCGACGCTGACCACCGAGACGCCGGCGCCCGCGCCGACGTAGCCACCACCGGCGGCGGCGATGGAGACGGAGTCGATGTCGCGGCTGTTCCCGGCTTCGACCGTGATGTCGCGGCCGGCCTTGACCGTGGCGCCGTCGCCGACGCTGGCGATGGCGCCGCTGCGCACCACCTGCACGTCGGCACCGGCACCGACGCCTGCCACGCCGCCGACACCGGCGGTGCCGAGCACGTCGGTGGTTTCGAGGCTGTCCTGGGCGTGCACGCGCACGTCCTGCTGGGCGCCGCCCAGCTGGGTGTTGATCTGGCTGCCCGCGCCCACGCCGGCGAGGGTCTGGCCCTTGGCGACCAGCACGTTGACGGTACCGGCCACGCCGGCGGTGCCGCCACCGGCGCCGGTGAAGCCGACGATGGTCACGTCCTGGGCGGCGCTGGCGTCGATGGCGGTGAGGCCGCTGGCGTCCAGGCGGGTGGCGCCGGAGGTGGAGGCCTCGGTGCGCTGGCTGAGGTCGGTGACGATGACGGTGGCGCCGACGCCGGCCACACCGCCACCGGCCACGCCGCCGGCGACTATGTCGAGGTCGTTGTCGGCGTCGGCGGCGATCTCGATGCCGCCGGCGTCGCTGCGCAGGCTGGAGCCCTGCACGTTGCTGCGCACGGTGCCGGCCAGGGTGGTGACGGCTACCGAGCCGTTGACCCCGGCGGTACCGCCGATGGCGGCGCCGACGACCACGGCGTTGAGGTCATGGGTGGCGCGGGCGTTGACGCCGATGCCGGCGTCGCTGCCGAGGGTGGCGTTGGCGACCAGGGCCTGGGTGTCGTGGTCGAGGATGTTGGTGGTGGTGGACACGCCGACCCCGGCGGTGCCGCCGCCCGCGCCGGCACCGTTGCCGGTGGTGACGCGGGTGTGGTGGTAGGCGCCGACCTGGGTGGCGGCGTCGCTGTCGAGGGTGGCGCCGCTGACCTGGGCCAGGGTGGAACCGCCCACCCTGTTGACGGTGACCGCGCCGGCCACGCCGACGCTGGAACCGCCGCCGACGCTGACGGAGACGGTGTCGATCTCGTCGGTGCTGCTGGCGACGACGCCGATGCCGTTGATGCTTTCCTGCAGGGTGCGATCACGCAGGTCGCTGCCCATGTTGCCGTTGAGCTGACCGTTGTCGATGGCGCGGGAAGCGCCCTGGCCGTCGGCGCCGAGGTGGGTGGAAGCGCCGGTGACGCGGGCGGTGGTGGTGCCTTCGAGCTGGTTGACCGCCACCGCGCCGGCGAGGCCGACACCGGAAAGGCCAACGCCCAGGGCGCCGGCCACGGTTTCGATGTCGCTGTCGGAGCGCGCGGTCAGCAGCAGGCTGCCGTCGCTGTGGACCTGGGCGCCGTCGCCGATCTCGGCGAGGGTGGCGCCGCCGACCATATTGACGGCCACGGAGCCGGCGACACCGACGTTGTTGCCGACCGCGGCGCCCGCGGCCAGGGATTGCAGCTGCTGGTTGCGCAGGGCGCTGACACGCACCAGGTCACCGGCCTGGAGGTTGCCGCCGTTGATGCCGGCGTAGACCGCGCCGGCGATCTGGTTATAGGAACCGGCGATGCCGATGCCCGCACCCTGGCCGCCATAGGCCAGGGCACCGGTGAGGCTGCGGATGCGCGAGGCGTCCTGGGCGTTCACCAGCAGCGAGCCGTGGCTGGTCAGGCTGGAGTCGTCGGTGCGGGCGCTGGTGCGGTTGTCGATGGTGTTGATGGCGATGGAGCCGGCCACGGCGGAGGAGCGCGCCGCCACGGCGCCACCGGCGACCAGGGCGTTGATGTCGCTCTGCTGGTTCGCCTGCACGGCGATGCTGGCGGCTTCGGCGTCGCTGTCGAGGATCTCGGCGCTGACGCGGTCGCTGATGGTGTTGTAGCCGAAGCTGGCCCCCATGGCGCCGTCGTTGCCGATGGCGGCGGAGCCCGAGGCGGTCCAGATGCTGCTGGTGTTGCCGGCGTCCACCGCCAGGGCGCCGCCGAGGTTGAGGCCGTGGCTGCCACGCAGGGCGGCGAGGGTGTCGTGGTCCAGCTGGTTGATGGCCACGGCGCCGTCGAAGGCGTACTTGTTGGAGTAGCCCATGGCGGCGGCCACCGAGACCAGGTCGGCGTCGCTGCTGGCGTCGAGGGTGAGGCCGGCGGCGCTGTCGAGGCGACGCAGGTCGTCGGCCACCGCTTCGGTGGCGCCGTCGATGCTGTTGATCGACAGGCCCGCACCGACGCCGGCCTTGCCGCCGAAGCTGGCGGCACCGGCCACGGCGTGGATGCTGGAGTCGTCGCGGGCGCTGACGTTGACGCCGTCGACGGCATCGATGGCGCCGTCGGCGAGGCGTGCGCGGGTGGTGCTGTCGATGGCGTTGACGCTCACCGAGCCGGCCACCTGGTAGCTGCTGGCCGAAGCGCTGGCGGACACGCCGGCGGAGATCGACAGGGCGCTGGCTTCGTTGTCGGCGGTGATGTCGAGGCGGCGCGCGGTGACGTCGCCGGTGGCGGCCAGCTCGGCCTCGACCAGGGCGTCCACGGTGTTCTGGGTGTAGGCGCCGGCCAGGCCGACGCCGTTGCCGGTGTTGCTGGAGACGGCGGCGCCGCCGGCGATGGCGTGCAGCGCGGTGTCGTCGCTGGCTTGCACGTTGACCGCACCGGCATCGATGTCGAGGTTGTCGGTGATGCGCGCGCGAACCAGGTTGTCGAGGGTGTTCACCGCCGCCGAACCGGAGATGTTGATGCCGAAGGAGCCGGTGCCCTCGCGCGATTGCGCGGCGGGCTGGGTGCTCGGTGCCGGCGGTGCGGTCAGGGCCACGGAGAGGGCGTAGTTGCCGATGCGGCCGTCGGCGCTGGCGCCGACCTTGAGGCCGCCGGACGCGGCCACGGAGCCGGCGGCGAGCTGGGTTTCGCGGCTGCCGAGCCAGGCTTCGGTGGTGCGGTCGAAGGCGTGCACGCCGACGGCGACGCCGGCGGCCTTGCTGGTGGATTTCACCACGCCGCCGGTGATGGTCAGGCTGTCGGTCTCGTCGCGGGCTCCGATGTTGATATCGCCGCTGCCGCCGTTCTCGTCGCTCACCACCAGATTGGCGCCGTCGTCGATGCCGGCACGGGTGGTGTTGTCCAGCACGGAGACGGAGATCGAGCCGCTGAGGGCATTGGTGCCGCCCTTGGAGCCGGCCACCGCGTAGTTGAGGATGTCGACGTCGGTGACGGCGTTGACGTTCAGCTCGCTGGCATAGAGGTTCACCGCGCCGACGGTGGCCTGGGCGCTGTTGTTGTAGATGCCGGCGATGAGACCGGCACCGAAGCCGTTCTTGCCGCCTTCGTTGTTGAACAGGCCCGGGTCGGCGGCGACGTTGACCATCTGCGACTCGGTGCGGGCCTCGATGTCGACGGTCTGTTCCTGGCCGCGGTAGGCCAGGTCCTGGTTGATGTTGACGCCGTCGGCGACGTCCACCTTGGCGTTGAGGCCGACGTGGTTGATGTCGACCATGCCGCTGAGGGTGGTGCCGCTGTCCTGGGCGCCTTCGCCGGAGACGGCGGTGGCGGCGTTGACCCAGGTGCTGAACATCTGGCCTTCGTTGATGGTTTGCAGGAAGTCGCTGAGGTTGTCGGCGCTGAAGGCCTTGATCAGGTTGGACAGGCGGCTCTGGTCGAGCCACGGCAGGCTGGTCCTGGCGTTCAGGCTGAGGGCCTGCATGGCGTCCAGCTCGGCACCCGGGCGCACGGTCAGCACCGCGTCGTTGTCCTGGTTGCTGATGAGGATGGCGACGCCCACGCCGTTCTTCTTGCCGGTGCTCTCGGTGCTGAAGTCGAACGGCTTGTCGGCGTTCTTCTTGTCGGAGATCACCGAGGAGACGGTGGAATCCAGGAGGTCGGTGACCTCGGCGTTGAGGCTGGCATCCTGGCCGGCCTTGACCTTGGCCTGGCCGCCCAGGGTCAGCAGGGCCTGGTTGTCGTGGTTGATGTAGGCCAGGGCACCGGCGGCGCCCAGCTCGTCGAGGAAGCCCTTGCTCTGCTCGCTGCCGCCTTTCTCGCCTTCTTCTTCCTCGCCCTTCTCGACGAGCTTCTTCAGCAGTTCCTTGATGCCGTCCTTGGTCTTGGCCTGCAGCAGCTCGGTCGGGTCTTCGCCGGCCTCGCCGATCTTCTCCTCCAGGGTGGCGACGATCTTGTTCTCGTCGCCGAGCATCACGGCGGCTTCGTGGTGGTTGGACTGGGTGTCCACCTTGGCTTCCAGGGTGGCGTTGCCGCCGGCTTCCAGGGTGCCGTTGAAATCGTTGCGGGCCTGCAGGTCGGAGAGGGCGACCAGCACCGAGACGCCGATGGCGCCTTCGGCATCGCCGGCCTGGGCGCTGACGTCGAACACCTTGACCTGCTCGGCGCTGACGCTGGCGTCGAAGGCGGCCTTGATCAGGCTGCCGGAGCCGACGGTGGTGGTGGCGCGGCCCTTGGCCGAGGTGACGTTGGCGGTGAGGGTGACCGGCAGGCCTTCGAGGGCGCCGGCTTCCACCGCGGTTTCCACGGTGGTGTCGGACTGGCTCTTGAGGTTGACGTTGCCGCCCAGGGATTCGATGCGGGCGTTCTGGCCGACGTTGAGCTGGGCGTCGGTGTTGGTCACCGAGACCACGGCGCCCACCGGCAGGTCGGCGACCTCGGCCTGGGCGTTGGTGCTGGCGTGGGACGAGATGTTCACGTCGTTGCTGCCGATGATGCTCACGCCATCGCCGATGTTGACCTTCGATTGCGCATCGAGCACTTGCACCGAGGCCAGCAGGCCGCTGCTGGCGAGGGTGTCGAGCAGGCCGCCGAAGAAGTCGCTGCCGCCGTCGTCGTCGGTCTCGACACCGGCGTCGGCCAGGGCCTGGCGCTGTTCTTCCAGCTCGTCGTCGTCGAGGACCTGGGCGATGGGGTGGCCGTTGGCGTCGACGCCGTTGTACAGGCCGTCGCTGGACAGGCTGTCGGTCAGCGCGGTGGAGGACTCGGCGCTGATGGTGACCTGGCCGCCACGGATCTCGGCGCCGGCACCCAGGGTGATTTCGGTCTTGTTGCTGCCCACGCCGACGAGGATGCCGGGGGTGAGCAGGGCGCCTTCGGCGGCGATGGCCTTGAGGGTGACGTCGCCGGCTTCGAAGGCGGCGTTGTTGGTGTGGGCGTAGAGCTTGGCGTTCTGGCCGAGGACGATGGTCGGCGCTTCCAGGGTGATGTCGCCGGAGTCGCCGAGGGAGACCGCGTCGCGGTGTTCCTGCTGGCTGGCGGTCTGGTAGTTGGCGATGTCGCGGGTGGAGATCATCACGCCGTCGGCGACGCTGATCTTCTCCGAGGCCTGCAGGCTGTAGTTCGTGCCGCCCAGGCGCTGGTCCTGGGTGAGGTTGATTTCGCGCGGGTCGATCAGCACGTGGCCGGCGGCGCCGCCCTGGCCTGACTTGGCCTCCAGGGTGCCGGCCCAGGTCACGCGCTCGTCGGCGGAGAGTTCGACGTTGCCGCCATTGCCGCTGCTGCCGGCGTTGGCCGCGACGGCGCCGCCCTTGGCCAGGGTGGTCTGCTGCTTGGCCTTGATCACGACCCTGCCGCCATCGGAATGCGCGCCCTGGCCCGAGGCGGACACCTTGCCGCCGTCGGCGATGGTGATGTCGTGGCCGGCGCGGATCTCGATCTCGCCGGCAGCCTTGCCGGCGACGCCGTCGGTGTTCACCTGGCCGGCGATGAGCACGTCGTTCTCGGCGACGATGCGGATCTCGCCGTTCACCTCGGTCATGGCGGCGGCGCTGTCGAGGCCATCGATGTTCACCAGTTGCTCGATGCGCGGCATGGCCTGCTGGCCGGCGGTGACGCGCCCGCTGGCGCCGATGCCGACGTCGCGGGCGCTGAGGGTGACGGCGCCCTTGGCATTGACCTGGCCACGGATGGAGACCAGGCCGGACTCGGAAAGGGGCAGGTTGCCGGACTTCAGCTGGGCCACGGCGAGGTCGTCGATCTTGCCGTCGGCGCCGATCAGGCGTTCCAGGGAGGCGCTGTCCGGGGTGGTGACGGTGAGGGAGCCGACGTTGATCACGCCGGACTCGCCCACGACCATGCCGTGGGGGTTGGCGAAATAGATGTCGCCGCCGATCTGGCCGTTCTTGTAGCCGTTGAGGATGCCGTTGATCTCGCTGCGCTGGTCGCGAACGATGTTGATCAGGGCGTTGGCCGAGTCCGGTACATAAAGGTTGGCGGTTTCGCCGCTGCCCACGTTGAACTGCGAGAAGGAGTTGAAGCCGTTGCCGTTGCGGATGGTCTCGGTGCGGATGTCGGTGACCGCGCCGTTCTGCACCACGCTGGTGGCCGTGCGCCCGTCCGTGACGATGCCCTGCGCATAGAGGCCGGGGCTCAGCAGGGCGCCGATGGCCAGCAGGCCGGCGCCGCTGGCGGATTTGCTCGACTTGGTCTTGCCCTGCCGCGTGGTGTGCTCCCCAACGACTTGCCAGACACCTTTGGCGTGGTTCCAGATGGTGCGATAGACGTGGTTCATGGCGCGATCCTTGATGAGGGCCACAGCGGCCTGCCGAGCGGGTGTCGGGCAGTGCCAGCGGAGTGCGGGCCAGGGAAAGGGTTTGGGCGCGAGTATATGAGCGGGTCCCTGGCCTGAAACTGAGCAATGCTGACAATTGGCCATCATTTTTCGAGGGCATGATGGCCAGCCCTCGAAGGGGCGCGGTAGATGGGCTGCGTGAGGATTTGCGGAGCGCTCGCGTGACGGGTTTCGCGGGCTCCAGGGCTGGCATTTCGTCGGGAAGGGGAGGCTGGATGAAACCCGGTCCGGATTGCGTCCGACTTGCCGTTTCGCTTGCCGTTGCGCTTGGCCAAGAGGCAGGGGGAGGCGATTTTGCCGAGCAAAAAAAGCCCCGCACAGTGCGGGGCGCAATCCGTGCCAGGCACGGCAGCTTGAGGTTCAGATGGCCCGGGGGCGGGTGACGCGGTCCACCAGGTAGACCAGGCCGTGGTAGTCGATGCCGCCATGCTGGGTGAGGCCGATCTCGCAGGTGCGGCTGGTGGAGATGCCTTCCTCGCAGATCTGCACGGCGTCCTTCAGGCTGCGCAGCGAGTGGGCGTTGAGCTCCGGGGTGGTGAAGCCCTTGTCGCCGGCGAAGCCGCAGCAGTGGATGCCTTCGGGCACCACCACTTCGCGGGTGCAGCGGCGCACCAGGTCGATCAGGCCCTGGGCTTCGCCCAGGTGCTGGGTGCTGCAGGTGACGTGCACGGCGATGGGTTTGTCCTGGGGGGTGAACTCCAGGCGGTCGAGCAGGTGGGTGCGGATGAAGCGCACCGGGTCGAACAGGTCCAGGCGCGAATCGAGGCCGTCCTGCACCAGGCGCAGGGTGCAGGGGCTGGTGTCGCAGTAGATGGGGTCGAGGCCGCCGCGACTGGCTTCCAGCAGGGCGTCGATCATTTCCCGACGCTTGGCTTCGGCCTGCCCGGCGTAGCCCTTGGAGGCGAAGGGCTGGCCGCAGCAGAGGCTTTCCAGTTGCGCGGGGAAGACCACCTGGTAGCCGGCCTTTTCCAGCAGCATGCGGGTCTTGTCCACCAGCGGCACCTGTTCGCCGTCGGCGGCGGCGGGGCCCATGGCGCGGGATACGCAGGCGGCCAGGTAGACCACGCGGGGGCGGGCGTCGTTGGCCGGCGGGGTGAACGAGATGGGCTTGGCGGCCTGGGGCAGGGCGGGCGTCCATTGCGGCAGGCGCCCGGCGGAGAGGCGGCGCAGGGTGCCGGAGGTTTTCTCCAGCAGCGGCGCGCCCAGCAGGCGGCGGGCGCCGTCGGCCAGGCGCAGGGTCAGGCGTGCGCCCTTGAGCGCGGTGGCGAAGTGGTCGGCGAGCCAGTCGGCGCTGCCGGTGTGGTGGGCCGCGTTGCCACGCAGCTTGCGCACCAGGTCGCCGGTGTTGATGCCGACGGGGCAGCGCTGGGCGCAGAGGCCGGTGGCGGCGCAGGTGTCGACGCCCTGGTAGGCGAAGGCTTCTTCCAGCTCGCGGGTGTCGATGCCGGCGCGCTTGCGGGCCTGGATGTCGCGCCAGATGACGATGCGCTGGCGTGGGCTGAGGGTCATGCCCTTGGAGGGGCAGACCGGCTCGCAGAAGCCGCATTCGATGCACTTGTCGACGATCTCGTCGGCGGCGGGCAGCGGCTTGAGGTTCTTCAGGTGCAGTTCGCGGTCGTCGCTGAGGATGACGCCGGGGTTGAGGATGCCGGTGGGGTCGAGCAGGCGCTTGAGCTGCCACATCAGCTGGTAGGCGTCGTGGCCCCATTCCAGTTCGACGAAGGGCGCCATGTTGCGGCCGGTGCCGTGCTCGGCCTTGAGGGCGCCGCCGAATTCGACGGCGACCAGTTGGGCGACGTCCTGCATGAAGGCGTCGTAGCGGGCGACCTGCTCGGGGCTGTCGAAGCCCTGGGTGAAGACGAAGTGCAGGTTCCCTTCCAGGGCATGGCCGAAGAGGATGGCCTCGTCGTAGCGGTGCTTGTCGAACAGTTCGATGAGGCGGTTGACGCCGGCGGCGAGCTGTTCGACGGGGAAGGTGACGTCTTCGATGATCACCGTGGTGCCGGTCTGGCGCACGGCGCCGACGGCGGGGAAGGTGTCCTTGCGGATCTTCCACAGCTGGTTGTAGACGACCGGGTCTTCGCTGAAGTCGACCTTCTGCTCCACCGGGAAGTCGGCGATGGAGGCGGTGATGTGGGCGAGCTGTTCGTGCAGCAGGCTGGCGCTGGCAGCGCGGGATTCGATGAGCAGGGCGCAGGCGCTGGCGGAGAGGCCCTTGACCCAGGTGGGCATGCCGGGCTTGTCCTGCACGGAGCGCAGGCTGCGGCGGTCGAGCAGTTCGACGGCGGAGACCGGTTGCTGCTTGAGCACGGGGACGGCGCGGCAGCAGGTTTCCACGTCGGGGAAGACGATCAGCGCGGAGGCCTTGTGCGGGTGCTCGGGCACGGTGTCGTAGGTGACGGCGCTGATGAAGCCGAGGGTGCCTTCGGAGCCCACCAGCAGGTGGGTGAGGATGTCCAGCGGCTGGTCGTAGTCCACCAGGGCGTTGAGGGACAGGCCGGTGGTGTTCTTCAGGCGGTACTTGTGGCGGATCTTCGCGGCCAGTTCGGTGTTGGCGCGGGTCTGCCGGCCGAGTTCGGCCAGGCGCTCCAGCAGCTCGCCGTGGCTGGCCTGGAAGGCGGCGACGCTGGCCGGGTCTTCGCTGTCCAGCAGGGTGCCGTCGGCCAGCACCAGGCGCAGGCCGGCGAGGGTGTGGTAGCTGTTCTGGGCGGTGCCGCAGCACATGCCGCTGGCGTTGTTGGCGACGATGCCGCCGATCTTGCAGGCGTTGATGGAGGCCGGGTCGGGGCCGATCTTGCGGCCGTAGGGGGCGAGCCAGGCGTTGGCCTGGGCGCCGATGACGCCGGGCTGCAGGCGGATCTGTGCGCCGCCCTGGCGGATGTCGCGGCCGTTCCAGTTGTCACCGAGGACGATCAGCACCGAGTCGCTGATGGCCTGGCCGGAGAGGCTGGTGCCGGCGGCACGGAAGGTCACGGGCACCTTGTCGGCGTGTGCGGCGCGCAGCAGCTCGACCACTTCGGCCTCGCTCTCGACGCGCACCACCAGCTTGGGGATCAGCCGGTAGAAGCTGGCGTCGGTGCCGAAGGCCAGGGTGGAGAGCGGATCGTCGAAGCGCCGATCGCGGGGGATCAGGCGTTCGGCGGTCTGGAGGAAGGCGGCGGGCAGGCTCATCGGTCGGGTCCTGTCATCAACGGTGGGCGCGGGCCGCTCGGGCGGCCTCGTCGGTTCTCTATCAGGTGCAGCGGGTCAGCGGCCGAGTTCGCGTACCAGCGAGTCGGCACTGATTTCGGCGATGCTCTTGGCGCCGGTGAGCACCATGGCCACGCGCATTTCCTTATCGATCAACTCCAGCAGATTGCTGACACCGGCACCACCGGCGGCGGCCAGGGCGTAGACGAAGGCGCGGCCGAGCATCACGGTGTCGGCGCCGAGGGCGAGCATGCGCACCACGTCGAGGCCGGTGCGGATGCCGGAGTCGGCGAGGATCTTCAGCTCGCCCTTCACGGCGTCGGCAATGGCGGGCAGGGCGCGGGCGCTGGAGAGCACGCCGTCGAGCTGGCGGCCACCATGGTTTGAGACGACGATGCCGTCGGCGCCGAAGGTGACCGCGTCACGGGCGTCCTCGGGGTCGAGGATGCCCTTGATGACCATGGGGCCGTCCCAGAATTCGCGGATCCACTCCAGGTCCTTCCAGGAGATGGAGGGGTCGAAGTTGGCGCCGAGCCAGCCGATGTAGTCGGCCAGGCCGGTGGGGTCGCCACGGTAGGCGGAGATG
The DNA here is from genome assembly GCF_012767755.2 of Pseudomonas tohonis. Taxonomy (NCBI): domain Bacteria; kingdom Pseudomonadati; phylum Pseudomonadota; class Gammaproteobacteria; order Pseudomonadales; family Pseudomonadaceae; genus Pseudomonas; species Pseudomonas tohonis. The sequence continues at coordinate 5,777,925 of NZ_AP023189.1, read as the reverse complement.
TTGCCGAGGTCGTGGGGCTTGCCCAGCAGGCCGACGTCCCAGGCCCAGGCGGGGTGGGTCATGGCTTGCAGTACGCGGCGCATGGCGGCGTTGGGGCCGCTCATGCCGGAGTGGGCGTCGCGGTAGCGGGCGCCGGGCACGGGCATGTCGACGGTGAACACCAGGGTGGTGACGCCGGCGGCCTTGGCGCGCTCCAGGGCGTTGCGCATGAAGCCGCGGTCCTTGAGCACGTAGAGCTGGAACCACATGGGGCGCTGGATGGCCGGGGCGACTTCCTCGATCGGGCACACCGAGACGGTGGAGAGGGTGAAGGGGATGCCCTTGTCCGCCGCCGCCTTGGCCGCCTGCACTTCGCCACGACGGGCGTACATGCCGGTCAGGCCCACCGGGGCCAGGGCCACGGGCATGGCGAGGGTCTCGCCGAACAGCTGGGTCTCGAGGCTGAGCTCGGACATGTTCCTCAACACCCGCTGGCGCAGGGCGATGGCGGAGAGGTCCTCGACGTTGCGCCGCATCGTGTACTCGGCGTAGGCGCCGCCATCGATGTAGTGGAACAGGAAGGGCGGCAGCTTGCGCTGGGCGGCGGCGCGGTAGTCGGTGGAGGCGGAGATGATCATGGGCTCTTCCGTCTGAGAGAAAAGTTTGGATCGAGCGAGCTAGAGCGAGACAAGGCGGAAATGGCCGAAGGAGCGGAGCCTACGCCTGTAGGTGAGCATCTCCGAGGCCATTTCCAACGCCGTATCGCCGACGCGCAGCCGATCAGGGCACGGTCAGTGAACCAGCATGCCGGTGAACACGTAGGCCTGCGCCAGCGTGATCAGGCCGACCAGGGCGGCGAAGATCAGGCTGTGCTTCAGGGTGAAGCGGAACAGGTCCGACTCCTTGCCGACCATGCCGGTGGCGGCGCAGGCCACGGCGATGGACTGCGGCGAGATCATCTTGCCGGTCACGCCGCCGCTGGTGTTGGCGGCCACCAGCAAGGTGTCGTTGACGCCGATCTGGTGCGCGGTGGTGGATTGCAGGGAGCTGAACAGGGCGTTGGAGGAGGTGTCCGAGCCGGTCAGGAAGACCCCCAGCCAGCCGAGGAAGGGCGAGAAGAACGGGAAGGCCGCGCCGGTGCCGGCCAGGACCAGCGCCAGGGTGGTGGACATGCCCGAGTAGTTGGTGACGAAGGCGAAGGCCAGCACCATGCCGATGGACAGGATCGGCCATTTGAGTTCGACCAGGGTTTCGCCAAAAGTGGTCAGACCATTTTTAACGTTGACCTTGAGTACCAGCATCGACAGCAACGCGGAGAAGAAGATCGCGGTGCCGGTGGCGGAGATCGGGTCGAGCTTGAACACCGCCGGCATGGCCGTGGTGGTGGCCACGATGGGCGCGCCTTTCAGCACGAGCTGGTCCAGGTGCGGGATGGCGAACATGAAGACGAACTGCTCCAGTGCGCCGCCCGGGGCGAACATCGCCTTGAAGGGCTTGAGGGTCCAGATGGTCACCAGCACGGTGAGGATCAGGAAGGGCGACCAGGCCTTGAGGATCTCGCCGAAGCTGTAGGGCGAGGGCGTGGTGCTGCGCGGGCCGCCGAAGCCACCGAGGACCGCTGCGCCGCCGGAGACGCCGACCACTTCTGCACTCTGCGCGCGGGCCGGTTGCCAGACCTTGAGGAACAGGGTGAGGGAAATGAGGCTGACCAGGGCGGAAGTGATGTCCGGCAGTTCCGGGCCGATGAAGTTGGAGGTGAAGTACTGGGTGATGGCGAAGCTGCCACCGGCCACCAGGGCGGCGGGCCAGGTTTCCTTCACGCCGCGCCAGCCGTCCATCATCGCTACCAGCCAGAAGGGCACGAGGATCGACAGGAAGGGCAGCTGGCGGCCGGTCATGGCGCCGATCTTGAAGGCGTCGATGCCGGTGACCTGGCCGGCGACGATGATCGGGATACCCAGGGCGCCGAAGGCCACCGGTGCGGTGTTGGCGATCAGGCACAGGCCGGCGGCGTAGAGCGGGTTGAAGCCCAGGCCCACCAGCAGGGCGGCGGTGATGGCGACCGGGGCGCCGAAACCGGCGGCCCCTTCGAGGAAGGCGCCGAAGGAGAAGCCGATGAGCAGCACCTGCAGGCGCTGGTCATCGGTGATCGACAGCACCGAGCTGCGGATCACTTCGAACTGGCCGCTCTTGACCGTGAGTTTGTAGAGGAACACCGCCGCGACGATGATCCAGGCGATCGGCCAGAGACCGTAGGCGAAGCCGTAGCCGGCCGCGGCGAAGGCCATGTCGGCGGGCATGTTGAAGGCGAAGATGGCGACGGCAAGTGCCAGCGCCAGGGTAATGGTGCCGGCGATGTGGCCCTTGAGGCGGAACACGGCGAGGGCGAGGAAGAAGAACACGATCGGGATCACGGCGACGGCAGCGGACAGGCCGAGGCTGCCGAGAGGGGTGTAGATCTGTTGCCATGCTTGCATGGTGGTTGGCTCCGTAATTGTTTTTGGAGTGCCTGTGGGCCGTCCGGATAGGCGCGACGCTTTTGGCGTTGCAGCAGGCATTGGCCGGATCTGGCGTACTTCGTCGAAATTGGTAATACCAATTTACAAAATCGACGGCTCAGGGTAAAAGTCTTACCGTGCGCATGTCAATTTCCTGTCCTACAACTTTGGTCGAGAGGGTTGTGATCGGGCTTTTCTTGTGTGCCGGGCGGGGGCTGGTTAGGCTGCCGCCGGATATGCGCGGGCTGCCGCGCCAGACCGCCCGGATGGGCTGTGGAAGTGAGTCGGGAGGGGTATGGGATTTGGTCAGGTGCGTCAGCGCCGTCTGTCGGATGACATCGTCAGTCACCTGGAGTCGATGATCCTCGAGGGCACTCTGAAGGCCGGCGAGCGGCTGCCCGCAGAACGCCTGCTGGCGGAGCAGTTCGGGGTGTCCCGACCGTCGCTGCGCGAGGCGATCCAGAAGCTGGTGGCCAGGGGCTTGCTGGTCAGTCGCCAGGGCGGCGGCAACTACGTTTCCGCCGAGCTCGGCTCCACCTTCAGCGACCCTTTGCTATCGCTGCTGGAGGGCAATCCGGATGCCCAGCGCGATTTGCTGGAGTTCCGCCACACGCTGGAGGGCTCATGCGCCTTCTATGCGGCGCAACGCGCGACCTCGGTCGACCATGAGCGCCTGCGTGAGGCTTTCGAGACCTTGCAGGCCTGCTACACGCCCGGCAGCAAGGCGAGTCGCGAGGACGAGGGGGCGGCGGATGCGCGTTTCCACCTGGCCATCGCCGAGGCCAGCCACAACGCCGTGCTGCTGCATACCATTCGCGGCCTGTTCGAACTGCTCAAGCACAATGTGGTCACCAATATCGGAGGCATGTACCTGCAGCGCGACGAGACCCGCGACATGCTGATGAAGCAGCACCGGGCCCTGTTCGAGGCGATCATCGAGCGACGTGCGGAGGAGGCGAGGGAGATTTCGCACCAGCACATCGATTACGTGCAGGAGGTGCTGGCGGAAGGGCAGTTGGAAGCGCGCCGCATGGAGCGTGCGCAGCGCAGGCAGGGGATATGAGGTCGCTGGCCTGAAGGGGCGGAGCGGGTGACTGGCGCCGGAGCGGCGCTCAGTCTTCCTTGCCCTTGGTGCGCATGACGCGAGCGATCTCGCGATCGGAGTCGCGTTCCTTCTCGGTGGCGCGCTTGTCGAATTCCTTCTTGCCCTTCACCAGTGCGATCTCGCACTTGATCAGGTGGGCCTTCCAGTACAGCGACAGCGCTACGCAGGCGTAGCCCTTCTGCTGGACGGCGCCGATCAGCTTGCTCAGTTCGCGCTTGTGCAGGAGCAGCTTGCGGGTGCGGACGGGGTCGGCGATCACGTGGGTGCTGGCGGTCTTCAGGGGCGTGAAGTGGCTGCCGAGCAACCAGGCTTCGCCGTCCTTGAGCAACACGTAGCTGTCCACCAGTTGGGCCTTGCCGGCACGCAGACTCTTGACTTCCCAGCCGGCGAGGGCGAGGCCCGCCTCGAACCGCTGTTCGACGAAGTAGTCATGCAGAGCCTTCTTGTTCTGCGCGATGGAGCCTTGGGGATGTTTCTTTTGCTTAGCCATAGGCGCGGCATTATAGGGAGTCCCAGGCGTGGCCGCTACGGCGGCGTAGGCTTGAGCGCGAGGGGTGAATCCCTGACAATGCGCGCTCTTTTTTTGACCAGCCGTGTTGCTCGCTCCGGCGCAGCCGACTGACCGACGATCAGAGGCCCAGATGACCACCCATATCCAGCGCTCCGCTCTGCTGCCGTACCCTGCGCAGGCGCTTTACGATCTGGTCAACGACGTGGCGAGGTACCCCGAGTTCCTGCCCTGGTGCTCCACCAGTGAAGTGCTGCAGGCCAGCGAGACCGAGATGGTCGCCAGCCTCGGCGTGGCCAAGGGCGGGATCAGCCAGCGCTTCGTCACCCGCAACCGGCTGGTGCCGGGGCAGGTGATCGAGATGAACCTGGAGGAGGGGCCCTTCACCGAACTGCACGGCGTGTGGAATTTCAAGCCGCTGGGTGAGAAGGCCTGCAAGATCAGCCTGGACCTGTCCTTCGACTACGCCGGCCCCATCGTCAAGGCGACACTCGGGCCGCTGTTCAACCAGGCCGCCAACACCCTGGTCGACGCCTTCTGCCAGCGGGCCAAGCAGCTTCATGGCTGAGTCGATCCGAGTCGAGGTCGTCTGCGCGCTCGCCGAGCGTCAGCGCCTGCTTGGCCTGGATGTGGCTTCGGGCACCACGGCGCGCGCGGCCGTGATGGCGTCGGGGCTGGCTGCGGAGTTCCCCGAGCTGGACCTGACGAGCTGCCCGCTGGGCATCTTCGGCAAGGCGCTGGCCAATCCCGAGGAGCGGGTGCTGGAGGAGGGGGATCGCGTCGAGGTCTACCGCCCGCTGCTGGCCGACCCGAAGGAAGTGCGCAAGGCGCGCGCCGCCCGTGCGGCCCAGGCGAGGGCGGCGGAGGAATAGCTGCCGGTTGGCCTGAAAGACGCCCAAGAAAAAGCCCGGAACCAGTCCGGGCTTTTTTCTGCGCAGCGGTTACTGCGGCGAGGTTTCCAGCGGCTCGGGCGTGGGCACTGGCACGGTTTCCACCTTGTCCACTTCCTGCTGGATCTGCTCGAGCAGCGAGCCGGGTTTCGGCTTCTCTTCCTGCTGTTGCTGGGCAGGCTTCTCGCTCTTCACTTCGGTATTGCCGTCGCTGCCGAGGATGGCTTCGTCACGGCTCACGCCCGGCATGAAGTCACCTGCCAGGCCGATCAGTTGATCGCTGCCGTCGAACACCAGGCTGACGCGTTCCTGCTGGCGTTCACCGCCACCCGGCTGGATGCTGTAGAGATAGTCCCAGCGGTTAGCGTGGAAGGTGTCGGTGATCAGCGGGTTGCCCATGATAAACCTCACTTGCCGCCGGGTCATTCCGGGCTTCAACTGGTCTATCATGTCCTGCGTCACGACATTGCCCTGCTGGATGTCGATTTTGTAAACCCCGGGGAATGAACAGCCGGCGAGTGCGACCAGGCCTGCAAATGTGAGGCTGGTCAGCAAGAGCTTGGTGTTTTGCATCGGTGGGTGACTTCCACTATCTTGGCTGGGCAACGAAAATCCGATCATACCCGCATTAAGGGAAGCTGCGAAGCAGCGTCCATGAGAAAGCTGACCATGGTTGAAAATAACGAACTTCGCAAAGCTGGCCTGAAGGTGACCCTGCCCCGGGTCAAGATCCTGCAGATGCTTGACTCCACCGAACAGCGCCACATGAGTGCCGAAGATGTCTACAAGGCCCTGATGGAAGCGGGGGAAGACGTGGGTCTTGCAACCGTTTACCGCGTGCTGACCCAATTCGAGGCAGCCGGCCTCGTGGTACGCCACAATTTCGATGGTGGCCATGCCGTATTCGAGCTTGCCGATGGCGGTCACCACGACCACATGGTCTGCGTCGACAGCGGTGAGGTGATCGAGTTCTTCGACACCGAAATCGAGAAACGCCAGAAAGAGATCGTCAAGGAGCACGGCTTCGAGTTGGTCGATCACAATCTGGTGCTGTACGTGCGCAAGAAGAAATAAGCGCGCTGCACCCGTAAATGGAAGAAGGCGACCTGCGGGTCGCCTTTTTCATTTATGGGATTGTAGGAGGAGTCAGCCCTGTGCGCTGGTGACCATCTTCCTGGCGTGGGCGATGGACTCTTCGGTGAGGTCCAGGCCGCCGAGCATGCGGGCGATTTCTTCGATGCGCGCCGCCTCGGTGAGATTGGTCACGGCGGTGCGGGTTTCCTTGCTGCCGCGCACCTTGTGCACGAACAGGTGGTTGTGGCCTTGCGCCGCCACTTGCGGCAGGTGCGTCACGGTGAGCACCTGGCCACGTTCACCGAGCCGGCGCAGCAACTGGCCGACGACTTCCGCGGTGGGGCCGCCGATGCCCACGTCCACTTCGTCGAACACCAGTGTGGGGACGCGGGATGTCTGCGCGGTGATCACCTGGATAGCCAGGCTGATGCGCGACAGCTCGCCACCCGAGGCGACCTTGGCCAGGGCCTTGAGAGGTTGGCCGGGGTTGGCGCTGACCAGGAATTCGACCTGCTCCAGGCCGTTGGCCTGCGGGTCCTGGCTCTGGATCGGGTGCAGTTCGATGGTGAAGCGTCCGCCGGGCATGCCCAGGCGCTGCATCTCGGCTTCCACTGCCTTGGCCAGCTTGCCGGCGGATTTGCCACGCAGCTTGCTGAGTTCTCCGGCCTTGGCCTGGTAGTGGCGGGTGTAGGACGCGAGCTCTTCGGTCAGGCGCTCGACCGCTTCGTCATCCGCATTCAGCGCTTCGATCTCCTCCAGCAGCGATTGCTGCAGGCTGGCCAGTTCGCTTGGATGAACGCGGTGTTTGCGCGCGAGCGTGTAGATGGTGTCGAGGCGCTCTTCCAGTTGCTGCTGGCGTTGCGGGTCGGCGTCGAAATGATCGATGAAGCGATTGATCTCGCCGACCGCTTCCTCCACCTGGATCTGCGCGCTGGCCAGCAGGTTGACGGCTTCGGCGATGGCGCCTTGCTGGGTGTTGAAGGCGGTCAGGCGGTTGAGGCTGGAGGTGAGGGCGCTGAGCACGTTGCCCGCGTCGCTCTCGCTGCACATGTCCAGCACCTGGCGGCAGCCTGCGAGCAGGCTTTCGGCGTTGGACAGGTTCTTATGCTCCTGCTCCAGCTGGTCGAGCTCGCAGTCGCCGAGGGCAAGATTCTCCAGCTCTTCCAACTGGTAGCTGAGCAACTGGTGGCGGGCGCGTTGTTCTTCGCCGCTGCGGGAGAGGCGTTCCAGTTCCTGGCGGGTCTGCTTCCAGCGTTGCGCGGCGAGTTGCACCTGGCGCGCCAGCTCGCTGGCACCGGCGAATTCGTCCAGCAGGCGACGGTGGGTGTCGAGCTTGAGCAGAGACTGGTGTTCGTGCTGGCTGTGGATGTCGATCAGCAGCTCGCCGAGGGTCTTGAGGTCGCCCTGTGGGCAGGGGGTGCCATTTATATAGGCGCGCGAGCGGCCTTCGGCGGTGATGACCCGGCGCAGGATGCAGGGGCCGTCGTTGTCCAGGTCGCGTTCGGCGAGCCAGGTGCGGGCCTCGGGGATGTCGTGCAGGTCGAAGCTGGCGAGGATGTCCGCCTTGTCCGCTCCCGGCCTTACCACGCCGCTGTCGGCACGATCGCCCAGGGTCAGACCCAGGGCATCGAGCATGATCGACTTGCCCGCGCCGGTCTCGCCGGTGATCACCGACATGCCGCCAGCGAGTTCGAGATCGAGGTGTTCGACGATGGCGTAGTTGTGAACGGAAAGGTGGACCAGCATGGCGGCACTCCCAGGGCGATGGCTGGGTATTTATACAGTGTTTGTTTTCCGCCTGACAATCACCCCGCCCCCTTGAACCGACAAATTGCGACCCCATATAGGCGGACAGATCGCCGGGTTATTGCCCGGCCCGTTTTTGAAAGGAGGAACGCATGGCTGACGAACAGACCCTGGACAACCAGAACCCTGAGGCGAACACCGCTACCGAGGCCGCCGGCGGCGAAGACCTCGTGACCCGTGTGCAGACGCTGGAAGAGCAGTTGGCCGCGGCCCAGGATCAGTCCCTGCGCGTTGCCGCCGAGTTGCAGAACATCCGCCGGCGCGCCGAGCAGGATGTGGAGAAGGCGCACAAGTTCGCGCTGGAGAAATTCGCCAATGACCTGTTGCCGGTGGTGGACAGCCTCGAGCGCGGCCTGGAGCTGAGCAGCGCCGAGGACGAGGCCATCAAGCCGGTGCGCGAGGGCATGGAACTGACCCTCAAGCTGTTCCACGACACCCTCAAGCGCTACCAGCTCGAGGCGGTCGATCCTCATGGGGCGCCGTTCAATCCGGAACACCATCAGGCGATGGCGATGCAGGAAAGCACCCATGTGGAACCGGGCACCGTGCTCAAGGTGTTCCAGAAGGGCTACCTGCTCAACGGCCGCCTGCTGCGCCCCGCCATGGTGGTGGTCAGCAAGGCGCCGGCCGAAGTGCCGCCGTCCATCGACGAGCAGGCTTGAAATCCGGGCTGCGGCCCCCATCTGTTTAACCAAGCGTATTCATGCTGCCGCGACTAGTGAAACGGGGTCTCGGCAAATCCAAAGTTTCGGGAGAGAGAACATGGGCAAAATCATCGGTATCGACCTGGGGACCACCAACTCCTGCGTCGCCATCCTGGAGAACGGCAACGTCAAGGTGATCGAGAACGCCGAAGGCACTCGCACCACGCCGTCGATCATCGCTTACACCAACGACGGCGAGATCCTTGTCGGCCAGTCCGCCAAGCGCCAGGCGGTCACCAACCCGCACAACACCCTGTACGCCGTGAAGCGCCTGATCGGTCGTCGCTTCGAAGAAGACGTCGTGCAGAAAGACATCAAGATGGTCCCCTACAAGATCGCCAAGGCCGACAACGGTGACGCCTGGGTCGAGGTGAAGGGCCAGAAGATGGCGCCGCCGCAGATTTCCGCGGAAGTGCTGAAGAAGATGAAGAAGACCGCCGAAGACTACCTCGGCGAGACCGTGACCGAAGCGGTGATCACCGTTCCGGCCTACTTCAACGACAGCCAGCGCCAGGCCACCAAGGATGCCGGTCGTATCGCCGGCCTCGACGTCAAGCGCATCATCAACGAGCCGACCGCGGCTGCGCTGGCCTATGGCATGGACAAGGCCAAGGGCGACCACACCGTGATCGTCTATGACCTGGGTGGCGGTACCTTCGACGTGTCGGTCATCGAGATCGCCGAAGTCGACGGCGAGCACCAGTTCGAGGTTCTGGCCACCAACGGCGACACCTTCCTGGGTGGTGAGGACTTCGACATCCGCCTGATCGACTACCTCGTCGACGAGTTCAAGAAAGAATCCGGCATGGATCTCAAGGGCGACCCCCTGGCCATGCAGCGCCTGAAGGAAGCTGCCGAGAAGGCCAAGATCGAGCTGTCCTCCAGCCAGCAGACCGACGTCAACCTGCCGTACATCACTGCAGACCAGACCGGTCCGAAGCACCTCAACGTGAAGATTTCCCGCGCCAAGCTGGAAGCCCTGGTCGAGGACCTGGTTGCTCGTACCATCGAGCCGTGCCGCATCGCCCTGAAGGACGCCGGCCTGGACGTGGGCGACATCCACGAGGTGATCCTCGTTGGTGGCCAGACCCGCATGCCGCTGGTGCAGAAGCAGGTCGCCGACTTCTTCGGCAAGGAAGCGCGCAAGGACGTCAACCCGGACGAAGCCGTGGCCATCGGTGCCGCCATCCAGGGCGCCGTGCTGTCCGGTGACGTGAAGGACGTGCTGCTGCTCGACGTATCCCCGCTGACCCTGGGTATCGAAACCCTGGGTGGCGTGATGACTGCGCTGATCGAAAAGAACACCACCATCCCGACCAAGAAGTCGCAGGTGTTCTCCACTGCCGATGACAACCAGTCCGCCGTGACCATCCACGTGCTGCAGGGCGAGCGCAAGCAGGCCACCCAGAACAAGTCCCTGGGCAAGTTCGACCTGGCCGAGATCCCGCCGGCTCCGCGTGGCGTGCCGCAGATCGAGGTGACTTTCGACATCGACGCCAACGGCATCCTGCACGTTTCCGCCAAGGACAAGGCCACCGGCAAGCAGCAGTCCATCGTGATCAAGGCCAACTCCGGCCTGTCCGAGGACGAAATCCAGCAGATGGTGCGTGACGCCGAGGCCAATGCCGAGGAGGATCGCAAGTTCGAAGAGCTGGCCGCCGCCCGCAACCAGGGTGACGCGCTGGTCCATGCGACCCGCAAGATGGTCACCGAGGCCGGCGACAAGGCCACTGCCGACGAGAAGGCGGCCATCGAGAAGGCGCTGGGTGAGCTGGAAGTTGCCGTGAAGGGCGACGACAAGGCCGAGATCGAAGCCAAGATGAACGCGCTGTCCCAGGCTTCCACTCCGCTGGCGCAGAAGATGTATGCCGAACAGCCCCAGGCGGGTGAAGGTGCTCCGGCCGGCGAAGACAAGGCATCCGATGATGCCGTCGACGCCGAGTTCGAAGAGGTCAAGGACAACAAGTAAGCGTCAGGCTTGCTTGCTCTCCTGCCTGCCGGGCCCAGCCCCGCAGGTTGATGCGCCGCGCGGGAGCTTGCTCCCGCGTCGGCGTGTCTGGAGGGCGCGAAATTTGAAGAGTGCAGAGAACCAATGGCTAAACGTGACTTTTACGAAATCCTCGGTGTCGAGCGGGGCGCCAGCGAGGCTGAGCTGAAGAAGGCTTATCGTCGTCTGGCCATGAAGTACCACCCGGACCGCAATCCGGACGACAAGGCTGCCGAAGAGAAATTCAAGGAGGCCAACGAGGCCTACGAAGTGCTCTCCGATGCCAGCAAGCGCGCGGCGTACGACCAGTACGGCCATGCCGGTGTCGATCCGCAGATGGGTGCGGGCGGTGGTGCGGGCTTCGGCGGCGCCAGCTTCTCCGACATCTTCGGCGACGTCTTCAGCGACTTCTTCGGTGGCCAGCGCGGCGGCCAGCGTGGCGGTGCCCAGCGTGGCAGCGACCTGCGCTACACCCTGGAGCTGGACCTGGAAGAAGCGGTGCGCGGTACCACCGTCACCATTCGCGTGCCGACCCTGGTCAACTGCAAGACCTGCGAAGGCTCCGGCGCCAAGAAGGGCACCAGCCCCGTCACCTGCACCACGTGCGGCGGCATCGGCCAGGTGCGCATGCAGCAGGGGTTCTTCTCTGTCCAGCAGACCTGCCCGCGCTGCCATGGCACCGGCAAGATGATTTCCGATCCCTGCGGCAGCTGCCACGGCCAGGGGCGCGTCGAGGAACACAAGACCCTGTCGGTGAAAGTGCCGGCTGGCGTGGACACCGGCGATCGCATCCGCCTGTCCGGCGAGGGCGAGGCCGGCGCCATGGGCGGGCCGGCAGGCGACCTGTACGTCGTGGTCAACGTGCGTGAGCACCCGATATTCCAGCGCGACGGCAAGCACCTGTACTGCGAAGTGCCGATCAGCTTCGCCGACGCCGCCCTGGGTGGCGAGCTGGAAGTGCCGACCCTCGATGGTCGGGTCAAGCTGAAGATTCCGGAAGCGACCCAGACCGGCAAGCTGTTCCGTCTGCGCGGCAAGGGCGTGGCCCCGGTGCGTGGTGGCGGTGCGGGCGACCTGATGTGTCGCGTCGTGGTCGAGACCCCGGTCAACCTCGACAAGCGCCAGCGCGAGCTGCTCGAGGAGTTCCGCAAGTCCCTGCAGAACGACGGCTCCCATTCGCCCAAGGCCAGCAGCTGGTTCGAAGGCATGAAACGCTTCTTCGGCGATCTTTGACATCCCGGCCCAGGCTGCAGGCGCAGGCTCGACGAGCGGCGCCTGCGGCCTGAGGCTGGCAGCTTGGAGCTTTGTGTATGCGACGTATTGCAGTGATGGGCGCCGCCGGGCGCATGGGCAAGATCCTGATCGAGGCGGTCCAGCAGACCGGCGGTAGTGCCGGTCTGACCGCCGCGATCGATCGCCCGGACAGCACCCTGGTAGGGGCCGATGCCGGTGAGCTGGCGGGCCTCGGCCGTATCGGTGTGCCGCTGTCGGGGGATCTGGGCAAGGTGGTCGACGAGTTCGACGTGCTGATCGACTTCACCCACCCGACCGTGACCCTCAAGAACCTGGAAATCTGCCGCAAGGCAGGCAAGGCCATGGTGATCGGCACCACCGGCTTCTCCCAGCAGGAGAAGGAGTTGCTGAGCGCGGCGGCCAAGGAGATTCCGATCGTCTTCGCCGCCAACTACAGCGTCGGCGTGAACCTCTGCCTGAAGCTGCTCGACACGGCTGCCCGTGTGCTGGGTGATGACGTGGATATCGAGATCATCGAGGCCCATCACCGCCACAAGGTCGATGCACCGTCCGGCACCGCCCTGCGCATGGGCGAAGTCGTCGCCAGTGCGCTCGGGCGTGATCTGGAGAAAGTGGCGGTCTATGGGCGTGAAGGCCAGACCGGTGCCCGTCCGCGCGAAACCATTGGTTTCGCCACTGTTCGCGCTGGCGATGTGGTCGGTGATCACACCGTGCTCTTCGCGGCGGATGGCGAGCGCGTGGAGATCACCCACAAGGCATCGAGCCGCATGACCTTCGCTCGTGGCGCGGTTCGCGCGGCGCTTTGGCTGGAAGGTCGGGAAGCGAGCCTCTATGACATGCAGGATGTGCTCGGCTTGCGCTGAAACCGCCAAAAGGTCCTACTCCACGGTGGACCGAAAAAGGCTTCTCCTGTAAGCTGCAGCTTTAGTGTGTCCACTAAAAGTTACGCAGAATGGCTCAGATAAAAAAGCGGGGTGACGGTTCAAAACGTCATCCCGCTTTTTTACAACCTGCGTTTGCTTCAGCCTTGATCTACGGGAGGTCTTCTTGACTAAGCCAGCCATACTCGCGCTTGCCGACGGCAGCATTTTCCTCGGTGAATCCATCGGGGCCGACGGCCAGACCATCGGAGAGGTGGTGTTCAACACCGCCATGACCGGCTATCAGGAAATCCTCACCGATCCTTCCTATGCCCAGCAAATCGTCACCCTGACCTACCCCCATATCGGCAACACCGGCACCACGCCGGAAGATGCCGAGTCCGATCGCGTATGGGCCGCCGGCCTGATCATCCGTGATCTCCCGCTGCTGGCCAGCAACTGGCGCAACAAGCAGTCGCTGCCCGAGTACCTGGAGGCCAACGGCACCGTGGCCATCGCCGGCATCGATACCCGTCGCCTGACCCGCATCCTGCGCGAGAAGGGTTCGCAGAACGGCTGTATCCTCACCGGTGAAGGCGCTACTGCTGAAAAGGCCCTGGAGTTGGCGCGCAGCTTCCCCGGCCTCAAGGGCATGGACCTGGCCAAGGTGGTCAGCTGCACCGAGCGTTACGAGTGGCGCTCCAGCGTCTGGAATCTGAAGACCGACAGCCACCCGGAAATCCCGGCCAGCGAGCTGCCCTACCACGTGGTGGCGTTCGACTACGGCGTCAAGCTGAATATCCTGCGCATGCTGGTGGCCCGCGGCTGCCGCCTGACCGTGGTGCCGGCACAGACTCCTGCCAGTGAAGTGCTGGCGCTCAATCCGGACGGCGTGTTCCTTTCCAACGGCCCTGGCGACCCCGAGCCCTGTGACTACGCCATCGCCGCGATCAAGGAAATCCTCGAGACCGAGATCCCGGTCTTCGGTATCTGCCTCGGTCACCAGTTGCTGGCCCTGGCTTCTGGCGCCAAGACCCTGAAAATGGGCCATGGCCACCATGGCGCCAACCACCCGGTCCAGGATCTGGACAGCGGCGTGGTCATGATCACCAGCCAGAACCACGGCTTCGCCGTCGACGAGACCAGCCTGCCGGCCAACGTCCGTCCGATCCACAAGTCGCTGTTCGATGGCACCCTGCAGGGTATCGAGCGTACCGACAAGGAGGCCTTCAGCTTCCAGGGTCACCCTGAGGCGAGCCCTGGCCCGCACGATGTGGCCCCGTTGTTCGACCGCTTCATCGAAGCCATGGCCAAGCGCCGCTGAGCCTGTCGACTGACCCAAGGATTCGAGTGAGTAAAAATGCCTAAACGTACAGATATCAAAAGCATCCTGATCCTCGGCGCTGGCCCGATCGTCATCGGCCAGGCCTGCGAGTTCGACTACTCCGGCGCTCAGGCCTGCAAGGCCCTGAAGGAAGAAGGTTTCCGCGTCATCCTGGTGAACTCCAACCCGGCCACCATCATGACCGACCCGGCCATGGCCGACGCCACCTACATCGAGCCGATCAAGTGGGCCACCGTGGCCAAGATCATCGAGAAGGAACGCCCCGACGCCCTGCTGCCGACCATGGGTGGCCAGACCGCGCTGAACTGCGCGCTGGACCTGGAAAAGCACGGCGTGCTGGAGAAGTTCGGCGTCGAGATGATCGGTGCCAATGCCGACACCATCGACAAGGCCGAAGACCGTTCGCGCTTCGACAAGGCGATGAAGGACATCGGCCTGGCCTGCCCGGTTTCCGGCATTGCCCACAACATGGAAGAAGCGTACGGCGTGCTGGAGAAGGTTGGCTTCCCCTGCATCATCCGTCCGTCCTTCACCATGGGCGGTACCGGTGGCGGCATCGCCTACAACCGTGAAGAGTTCGAGGAAATCTGCGCCCGCGGCCTGGACCTGTCGCCGACCAGCGAGCTGCTGATCGACGAATCGCTGATCGGCTGGAAGGAATACGAGATGGAGGTGGTCCGCGACAAGAAGGACAACTGCATCATCGTCTGCTCCATCGAGAACTTCGACCCGATGGGCGTGCATACCGGTGACTCGATCACCGTGGCCCCGGCCCAGACCCTGACCGACAAGGAATACCAGATCCTGCGTAACGCCTCCCTGGCGGTGCTGCGCGAGATCGGCGTGGAAACCGGTGGTTCCAACGTGCAGTTCGGCATCTGCCCGAACACTGGCCGCATGGTCGTGATCGAGATGAACCCGCGCGTTTCCCGCTCCTCGGCGCTGGCCTCCAAGGCCACCGGCTTCCCGATCGCCAAGATCGCCGCCAAGCTGGCCGTCGGCTACACCCTGGACGAGCTGTCCAACGACATCACCGGCGGCCGCACCCCGGCATCCTTCGAGCCGGCCATCGACTACGTGGTCACCAAGGTGCCGCGTTTCGCCTTCGAGAAATTCCCCAAAGCCGATGCCCGCCTGACCACCCAGATGAAGTCCGTCGGTGAAGTCATGGCCATCGGTCGTACCTTCCAGGAGTCCATGCAGAAAGCCCTGCGCGGCCTGGAAGTCGGTGTCGCCGGCTTCGATCCGAAGCTCGACCTGAACGATCCGGAAGCCGAGAGCACCCTGCGTCGCGAGCTGACCGTGCCCAGCGCCGATCGTATCTGGTACGTGGCCGATGCCTTCCGCGCCGGCAAGACCATCGCCGAAGTGTTCGAGCTGACCCGTATCGATGAGTGGTTCCTGGTCCAGATCGAAGACCTGATCAAGGACGAGGCGAACGTCCAGACCCTCGGTCTGTCCGCCATCGACCGCGACCTGATGTTCAAGCTCAAGCGCAAGGGCTTCTCCGATGCGCGCCTGGCCAAGCTGCTCGGTGTTTCCGAGAAGAGCCTGCGTGCCCATCGCCACAAGCTCAAGGTGCTGCCGGTGTACAAGCGCGTGGATACCTGCGCCGCCGAGTTCGCCACCGACACCGCCTACATGTATTCGACCTACGAGGAAGAGTGCGAGGCCAATCCGTCGAGCCGCGAGAAGATCATGATCCTCGGCGGCGGTCCCAACCGGATCGGCCAGGGCATCGAGTTCGACTACTGCTGCGTGCACGCCGCGCTGGCCATGCGTGAAGACGGTTACGAGACCATCATGGTCAACTGCAACCCGGAAACCGTCTCCACCGACTACGACACGTCCGACCGCCTGTACTTCGAGCCGGTGACCCTGGAAGACGTGCTGGAAATCGTCCGCGTCGAGCAGCCGAAAGGCGTCATCGTGCAGTACGGTGGCCAGACCCCGCTGAAGATCTGCCGCGCCCTCGAAGAGGCCGGCGTACCGATCATCGGCACCAGTCCCGAGGCCATCGACCGTGCCGAAGACCGTGAGCGCTTCCAGCAGATGGTGCAGCGTCTCGGCCTGCGCCAGCCTGCCAACGCCACGGCGCGCAGCGAAGACGAGGCACTGGCCCTGTCGAAGAGCATCGGTTACCCGATGGTGGTGCGTCCGTCCTACGTACTGGGCGGTCGGGCGATGGAGATCGTCTACCAGGAAGAAGAACTCAAGCGCTACATGCGCGAAGCGGTGAAGGTGTCCAACGACAGCCCGGTGCTGCTGGATCGCTTCCTCAACTGCGCCATCGAAGTGGACGTGGATGCGGTGAGCGACGGTGAGACCGTCGTGATCGGCGCGATCATGCAGCACATCGAACAGGCCGGCGTGCACTCCGGTGACTCGGCCTGCTCGCTGCCCCCGTACTCGCTGCCGAAGCACATCCAGGACGAGATCCGCGACCAGGTCAAGAAAATGGCCCTGGAGCTCGGTGTCGTCGGCCTGATGAACGTGCAGATGGCGGTGCAGGGCGAGGACATCTTCGTGATCGAAGTGAACCCGCGCGCCTCGCGTACCGTACCGTTCGTCTCCAAGTGCGTGGGTGAGTCGCTGGCCAAGGTCGCCGCTCGCGTCATGGCGGGCAAGAGCCTGGCAGAAGCCGGTTACCAGGAAGAGATCATCCCGCCGTTCTTCAGCGTCAAGGAAGCGGTGTTCCCGTTCGCCAAGTTCCCGGGTGTGGACCCGATCCTCGGCCCGGAAATGAAGTCCACCGGTGAGGTTATGGGCGTGGGCGACAGCTTCGGCGAGGCATTCGCCAAGGCTCAGCTGGGCGCCAGTGAGATCCTGCCGAACTCCGGTTGCGCATTCATCAGCGTACGTGAAGACGACAAGCCGGAAGCCGTCCAGGTCGCTCGTGACCTGATCGCCCTGGGCTTCGAAGTGGTTGCCACCGCCGGCACCGCCAAGGTGATCGAGGCCGCCGGCCTGCCGGTTCGTCGCGTGAACAAGGTGACCGAGGGTCGTCCGCATGTCGTTGACATGATCAAGAACGATGAGGTTACCCTGATCATCAACACCACCGAGGGGCGTCAGTCGATTGCAGACTCCTACTCGATCCGTCGTAACGCCCTGCAGCACAAGATCTACTGCACCACCACCATCGCGGCGGGGCAGGCGGTCTGTGAGGCGCTCAAGTTCGGTCCCGAGAAGACCGTTCGCCGGCTGCAGGATCTGCATGCAGGAATCAAGGCATGAATAAATACCCCATGACCGTCCAGGGCGCGCGCGCCCTGGAAGAGGAACTGGCTCATCTGACCAAGGTGATGCGCCCGCAACTCAGCCAGGCCATCGGCGAGGCGCGTGAGCTGGGCGATCTCAAGGAGAACGCCGAGTACCACGCCGCGCGCGAGCAGCAGGGTATGGTCGAGGCGCGCATCCGTGATATCGAAGGGCGCCTGCAGAATTCTGTGGTCATCGATGTCACCGCCATCGCCCACACAGGAAAGGTGATCTTCGGCACCACGGTGGATATCGCCAACGTGGAAACCGATGAGACCGTGACCTATCAGATCGTTGGCGAGGATGAAGCCGACATCAAGCAGGGCAAGCTGTCGGTGGGATCACCGATCGCCCGCGCCCTGGTGGGCAAGGAAGAAGGCGATGTGGTGACGGTCAAGACCCCGAGCGGGCTGATCGAGTACGAGATCGTCGAGGTCCGCCATATCTGATCGTCGGCGGTTCCGCGCAGCGACAGCCAGTTGGCAGCTGGCCCAGACACTCTGGGTCGGCGGCCTCTGGCTTCTGCACTTCGTTGTCGTGCCTTCCCTGGAACGCGTCGGTCTGGCGCCGTTGCTGGTGGAGGAGATCACGCGCAGCCTGACGCCGCTGCTGGTGGCATTCACCGCTTTCTGTGCGCTGGTTCAGGGGTTCGTGCTGGTCCAGATCGAAGGTGTCCGCAGCCTGCAGCGCGATTCGCGCGGGCAACTGCTGGTGGCCGTTCTGGTGATGGCGGTGGCGTTCCTGCTGGTAAACCAATTGCAGCCGAATGCGATGCGCTGGCTGGCGTTCAACTACCTGGTTCTGGCGTTCTGTGGCGCCTTGCTGGTGATCCAGCCGGTGCCGGTGGGCGAGAAGGTCCGGGCGCGCTGAGCGCGCCACGGTCATCGGCCTGGGTTCAGAGCCCGCTGAAGCGGCTGATGTTGGACAGGTTGCGATTCGGCTTGGGATTGCGGCGATAGACCAGGGCCATCTTGCCGATCACCTGGACCAGTTCGCATTTACCGGTGCTGCACAGCTCATCGATGAGTGCGCGGCGGTCATCGCGCTCGGTGATGCGGAATTGCACCTTGATCAGCTCGTGATCGTTGAGTGCGCGCTCCAATTCGGCGAGCACGCCTTCGGTCAAACCATTTTCAGCCACGATCAATACCGGTTTCAGGTGGTGGCCGATAGATTTGTATTGCTTCTTGTGCTCCTGAGAGAGCGCCATAATCAGACCCCTGCGAAAAAAGGCGGCTAGTTTACCCGAGTCATTTCGGGGCGCACAGCTGAACACGCGGTGTCCCGCAGCTTGTACCAAGACTAGTCAGCATTGGCTGAAGGGGCCTCTGTCGTCGGCGTGTAATCCGCCGGCAGGTTCTAGGCCTTCTTCTAATGTCCGACAAGGCTTGTGATTTTCGAGAGTGCCCCAATATGAGGGATGTGGGGTTGGCATACGCTAGCCCCTCTCTTTCGTCGAGCGACTGTTCCTCCAGGCAATACCCGCTCGCGCGTGTTCTTTGCGAGGAATAGACTGCAACGGCCGACTTGTTTTTCGGTCTGAATGGCCAGGCTCGGTTGTTTTGCGAGTGCCATGCTTCATAAAGGGTTACAGACGGCGCCTGCCAGGGGTAGGGGTTGTATAGTAAGTTAGGCCGGTTGATAACCAGCCGTCATGCGGGGCGCGTCCCAGGGCGGGATCTGCTCCAGAGGGTAGCTAATTGAACGATATGGCAAAGAATCTCATCCTGTGGCTGATCATCGCCGCCGTCCTGGTCACGGTGATGAACAACTTCTCCAGTCCGAGCGAACCGCAGACGCTGAACTATTCCGATTTCATCGGTCAGGTGAAGGAAGGCAAGGTCGAGCGCGTCACCGTCGATGGTTTCGTTATCACCGGCAAACGTAACGACGGCGACTCCTTCAAGACCATTCGTCCCGCCATCCAGGATGGCGGGCTGATCGGCGATCTGATCGACAACAACGTCATCATCGAGGGCAAGCAGCCCGAGCAGCAGAGCATCTGGACCCAGCTGCTCGTCGCCAGCTTCCCGATCCTGGTGATCATCGCCGTCTTCATGTTCTTCATGCGCCAGATGCAGGGCGGCTCCGGTGGTCGTGGTGGCCCCATGAGCTTCGGCAAGAGCAAGGCGCGCCTGCTGTCCGAGGACCAGGTGAAGACTACCCTGGCCGATGTCGCCGGTTGCGACGAAGCCAAGGAAGAAGTGGGTGAATTGGTCGAATTCCTGCGCGACCCGGGCAAATTCCAGCGCCTGGGTGGCCGCATCCCCCGTGGCGTGCTGATGGTGGGACCGCCCGGCACCGGTAAGACGCTGCTGGCAAAAGCCATTGCGGGTGAAGCCAAGGTTCCCTTCTTCACCATTTCCGGTTCGGACTTCGTCGAAATGTTCGTCGGCGTGGGTGCGTCCCGTGTTCGCGACATGTTCGACCAGGCCAAGAAGCATGCGCCCTGCATCATCTTCATCGATGAGATCGACGCTGTCGGTCGCCATCGTGGTGCCGGCCTGGGTGGTGGTCATGACGAGCGTGAACAGACTCTCAACCAGTTGCTGGTGGAGATGGATGGTTTCGAAATGAACGACGGCATCATCGTCATCGCCGCGACCAACCGTCCTGACGTGCTGGACCCGGCTCTGCTGCGCCCGGGGCGCTTCGATCGCCAGGTGGTGGTCGGCCTGCCGGATATCCGTGGCCGTGAGCAGATTCTCAAGGTGCACATGCGCAAGGTGCCCATGGGGGACGATGTCGACGCTGGCGTGATCGCCCGTGGTACTCCTGGTTTTTCCGGCGCCGACCTGGCCAACCTGGTCAACGAGGCTTCTCTCTTCGCCGCTCGCGTCAACAAGCGCATCGTCGAGATGAAGGAGTTCGAGCTGGCCAAGGACAAGATCATGATGGGCGCCGAGCGCAAATCCATGGTCATGTCCGAGAAGGAGAAGCTCAATACCGCTTACCACGAAGCCGGCCATGCCATCGTCGGCCGCATCGTTCCCGAGCATGATCCGGTCTACAAGGTCTCCATCATTCCGCGTGGTCGTGCCCTCGGCGTGACCATGTTCCTGCCGGAAGAGGATCGCTACAGCCTGTCCAAGCGGGCGCTGATCAGCCAGGTCTGCTCGCTGTTCGGTGGTCGCATCGCCGAAGAGATGACCCTGGGCTTCGATGGCGTGACTACCGGTGCATCCAACGACATCATGCGCGCCACTCAGATCGCCAAGAACATGGTGACCAAGTGGGGCCTGTCCGAGAAGCTCGGTCCGTTGATGTATGCAGAGGAAGAGGGCGAGGTGTTCCTGGGTCGCAGCGCTGGTGGCCAGCACTCCAGCGTCTCGGCGCAGACCGCGCAACTGATCGATCAGGAAGTGCGCAGCATCATCGACCACTGCTACGCCACGGCGAAGCAGATCCTCGTGGACAACCGCGACAAGCTGGACATGATGGCCGAGGCGCTGATGAAGTTCGAAACCATCGACGCCGAACAGATCGACGACATCATGGCCGGTCGCCAGGCTCGTGAGCCGAAGGACTGGCAGGGTGGTCCTGGTGCCTCTTCTGGCAAGCCAGCTCCCCGCGAGGAAGCTCCGCGTACCGAGAACCCGATCGGCGGGCCGGCTGGCGAACACTAAGGTTCCTACATGAGTTCCACGCAGTACCTGACCCGGTTGCCTTGCGGCAACCGGGTTCTTGATTTGGGGCGCCCTCACGTGATGGGCATCCTCAATGTCACTCCAGATTCCTTCTCCGACGGCGGGCGTTTCAGTCAGCGCGATGCGGCGCTGCGCCACGCTGCCGAGATGGTGGCCGCCGGTGCTACGCTCATCGACGTAGGGGGTGAATCGACCCGGCCTGGAGCGCGGGCGGTTTCTCCTGTCGAGGAGTTGGAGCGTGTCGCTCCGGTGGTCGAGATGATCGCCCGCGAGTTGGACGTGATCATTTCCCTGGATACTTCGACGCCCGCCGTCATGCGTGAAGGCGCTCGATTGGGGGCGGGGATGATCAACGATGTCCGCGCGCTGCGACGTGATGGTGCGCTGGATGCGGTAGCCGATACCGGCCTGCCGGTGTGCCTGATGCACATGCTCGGCGAGCCGGGGAACATGCAAGAGAATCCACAGTACGAGGATGTCACGCGTGAGGTGTCAGAGTTTCTTGCCGACCGCATGGCGGCCTGCGTCGCTGCAGGTATACCGGTGGAGCGTATTCTGCTGGATCCGGGATTTGGCTTCGCCAAGACCCTCGAACACAACCTGGGCCTGTTCAGGCATCTCGAAGAGCTGAATGGTCTCGGGCGCCCCCTGCTGATAGGTGTTTCACGCAAGAGCATGGTGGGTCAGGTGCTGGGTCGCGATGTCGATCAGCGCCTTTACGGCAGTCTGGCTCTGGCGGCCCTGGCCGTGGCCAAGGGAGCCTGCATCCTGCGGGTGCACGATGTGGCTGAGACTGTCGATGTCGTACGCATGATCGCTGCAGTACAGGCGGCGGAATAAGAAACACGGAGCATTCATGAGCAGAAAGTATTTCGGCACCGATGGCATTCGCGGCCATGTTGGGCAGTTTCCCATCACCCCTGATTTCATGCTCAAGCTGGGTTGGGCCGCCGGCATGGCGTTCCGCAAGCAGGGTAAGTGCCGCATCCTGGTCGGCAAGGACACCCGTATCTCCGGGTACATGTTCGAGTCCGCGCTGGAGGCCGGTCTTTCCGCCGCAGGTGCCGATGTGATGCTGCTCGGGCCGATGCCGACCCCGGCCATCGCCTACCTGACCCGGACCTTCCTCGCCGATGCGGGGATCGTCATCAGTGCCTCGCACAATCCGCACAACGACAATGGCATCAAGTTCTTCTCCGGCCAGGGCGTGAAGCTCTCCGACGAGGTCGAACTGATGATCGAGGAGTTGCTCGATCAGCCCATGGTGGTGGTCGAGTCGGCCAACCTCGGCAAGGTTTCACGTATCAATGATGCGGCCGGCCGCTACATCGAGTTCTGCAAGAGTACGGTGCCCATGAGTACCGATCTCGCGGGGCTCAAGATCGTGGTCGATTGCGCGCACGGGGCGACTTACAAGGTCGCTCCCAGCGTCTTCCGCGAGCTCGGCGGCAACGTATCGGTGCTCGCGGCTCAGCCCAATGGGCTGAACATCAACGACAAGTGCGGTTCCACCCACATGGAAGCGTTGCAGGTGGAAGTGGTCGCCCAGCACGCGGACATCGGCATCGCCTTCGATGGTGATGGGGATCGTGTGCTCATGGTCGATCACACCGGCGCCGTCGTGGACGGTGATGAGTTGCTGTTCATCATTGCCCGCGACCTCCATGAGCGTGGCAAGCTCCAGGGTGGTGGTGTGGTCGGGACGTTGATGAGCAATCTCGGGCTCGAGCTCGCTCTGGGCGAGCTCGGCGTGCCCTTCACGCGCGCCAAGGTCGGCGATCGCTATGTCATAGCCGACATGCAGGAGCGGGGCTGGAGTCTCGGTGGCGAGAACTCGGGGCATATCCTCTGCAGTCATTTCACCACCACCGGGGATGCCTTGATCGCTGCGCTTCAGGTACTGCTGGCCCTGCAGCGTCGTGGTCAATCGCTGGCAGAGGCCCGTCAAGGCATGCGCAAGTGTCCTCAGGTGCTGTTGAACGTGCGCTTTGCCGGTGGCGGTGTGGATCCGGTCGAGCACCCCGCGGTGAAGGACGCCTGTGCCCGTGTCACCGAGAAGATGGCGGGGCGCGGACGCGTGCTGCTGCGCAAGTCCGGCACCGAGCCGTTGGTTCGCGTGATGGTCGAGGGCGACGACGAAAGCCAGGTCCGCGGTTACGCGGAAGAGCTGGTTAAAGTCGTAACCGAGGTATGTGCTTGATTTCTCTTGCTACTTCAAAAAACCTTGGGTAACATCTGCGCCCACTTTGATCGACGAGGTAAAGCATGCGTCGCCCCCTGGTAGCTGGTAACTGGAAAATGCACGGTACCCGCGCCAGCGTCGCAGAGCTAATCAAAGGGCTTCGCCAGTTGGCCTTGCCGGCTGGTATTGAGGTAGCGGTATTCCCGCCTTGTCTGTACATCAATCAGGTCGCTCAAGGCCTGGATGGCAAGTCGATTGCCATCGGTGCGCAGAATTGTGCAGTAGAGCCCATGCAGGGCGCGCTGACGGGTGAGGTTGCTGCGAGTCAGCTGGCTGATGCCGGTTGCACGTTTGTTCTTGTCGGTCACTCTGAGCGCCGCCTGATTCTCGGTGAGCGCGACGAAGTGGTGAGTCGCAAGTTCGCTGCGGCTCAATCCTGTGGTCTGGTTCCGGTGCTTTGCGTCGGAGAGACGCAGGAGCAGCGTGAGGCGGGCAAGACTCTAGAGGTTGTCGGGCGTCAGCTCGGTAGCGTGATCGAAGAACTCGGTGTGGGGGCATTCGCGAAAGCGGTGGTCGCATACGAGCCGGTCTGGGCTATCGGTACAGGGCTCACGGCGACCCCGCAGCAGGCACAAGAGGTGCACGCTGCAATACGTGGTCAGCTTGCGGCGGAAAATGCCGAAGTGGCGCGTGGTGTGAGGATTCTCTACGGCGGCAGTGTCAAGGCGGCCAGTGCGGCCGAATTGTTCGGCATGCCGGATATCGACGGGGGGCTGGTTGGTGGAGCCTCCCTGAATGCTGATGAATTCGGCGCGATCTGTCGTGCCGCAGGAAGCTGACGAGATGCTGGAAACTGTCGTTATCGTGGTTCACCTGCTCGGCGCGCTCGGCGTCGTAGCGTTGGTGTTGCTGCAGCAGGGTAAGGGTGCGGATGCTGGCGCCTCGTTTGGTGCGGGAGCTTCGGGTACCGTTTTCGGTAGTCAAGGTTCTGCTACCTTTCTGAGTCGAGTTACTGGTATACTCGCCGCGGTTTTTTTCATTACCAGTCTGGGCTTAGCGTTCTTCGCTAAAGAAAAGGCTGAAGCTCTGAGTCACGTTGGTCTGCCGGATCCGGCAGCTGTCGAGGTTCAGCAGCAAAAGCAGGCAGCTGACGATGTGCCGGTGCTCGAAGAGCAGAAGCCTGCAGAAAGTGCAGGTGATGTACCTCAGGCTCCAGAGCAGAAGTAAGGCAAGTTTTGCCGAGGTGGTGGAATTGGTAGACACGCTACCTTGAGGTGGTAGTGGCCATAGGCTGTAGGGGTTCGAGTCCCCTCCTCGGTACCATACAAAACAAGAAAGCCCGCTGTATGCGGGCTTTCTTGTTGGTGAGGTGTTCGGTTGACCGTGTATGCACGTAGGCCGTATACTCTCGCCCCAGCTTTGACGCGGGGTGGAGCAGTCTGGTAGCTCGTCGGGCTCATAACCCGAAGGTCGTTGGTTCAAATCCAGCCCCCGCAACCAGTAGTAGCGGAGCCCCTTTTTAGGGGCTTTTTGCTAGCTGGGACAGTTAGCCATCGGTCGTTTGCCGATTGGTTCGAATGGATGGGCGTTTCGCCCATTTTTTATTTGCACAGCATGCGAGGGCAATCAGGTGTCGAGCAAGCTAGAACAGTTGCAGGCCTTGCTGGCCCCGGTAGTCGAAGCGCTTGGCTACCAATGCTGGGGCGTCGAGTTCCTGTCCCAGGGGCGGCATTCGCTGCTGCGGGTTTATATCGATCATGAGAACGGCATCCAGGTCGACGACTGTGAAAAAGTCAGTCGCCAGGTCAGTGGTGTTCTTGACGTGGAAGATCCCATCCCCAGCGAATACACCCTCGAGGTGTCCTCGCCTGGCATGGATCGACCGCTGTTCAGTCTTGTGCAGTTCGCGGCACACGCCGGTGAGCTGGTGAAGATCAAGTTGCGCTCTCCCTACGATGGGCGACGTAATTTCCAGGGGCTCCTCCGCGGGGTGGAGGAACAGGATGTGGTGGTTCTTGTTGAGGATCACGAGTACCTGCTGCCGATCGATCTGATCGACAAGGCCAACATCATTCCCCGTTTTGACTGAGACGCGGATCCCGCGGATCCAATGGATTGCGAAAGGCGAGGCGTACGATGAGCAAAGAAGTACTGCTGGTTGTAGAGTCGGTATCCAACGAGAAAGGCGTACCGGCTGGCGTGATATTCGAGGCGCTGGAGCTGGCTCTGGCCACTGCTACCAAGAAGCGCTTCGAAGATGAAGTGGAGCTGCGTGTGGAGATCAATCGCCACACTGGCAGCTATGACACCTACCGCCGCTGGGCGGTCGTCGAAGAAGACGACCAGGTAAACCCCGCGGCCGAACTGACCGTCGAAGAGGCCCAGGAGAAGCAACCTGGTGCCAAGGTCGGTGATTTCGTAGAAGAAAAAATCGAGTCCATCGAGTTCGGCCGCATCGCTGCGCAGACCGCCAAGCAGGTGATCGTGCAGAAGGTTCGCGAAGCCGAGCGTGCGCAGGTCGTCGAGGCCTATCGCGAGAAGCTGGGTGACATCATCTCCGGCACCGTGAAGAAGGTCACCCGTGACAACGTGATCGTCGACCTGGGCAACAACGCCGAGGCGCTGCTGGCCCGTGAAGACATCATCGCCCGCGAGACCTTCCGTGTCGGCGCCCGCGTTCGCGCGCTGCTGAAAGAGATCCGCACCGAGAACCGCGGTCCGCAGCTGATCCTGTCGCGCACCGCGCCGCAGATGCTGATCGAGCTGTTCCGCATCGAAGTGCCGGAGATCGCCGAAGAGCTGATCGAAGTGATGGCCGCCTCCCGCGACCCAGGTTCCCGCGCCAAGATCGCCGTTCGCTCCAAGGACAAGCGCATCGACCCGCAAGGCGCCTGCATCGGCATGCGTGGTTCGCGCGTCCAGGCCGTTTCCGGCGAGCTGGGCGGTGAGCGTGTCGACATCGTGCTGTGGGACGACAACCCCGCGCAGTTCGTGATCAACGCCATGGCCCCGGCCGAAGTGGCAGCGATCATCGTCGACGAAGATGCCCATGCCATGGACATCGCCGTGGGCGAGGACAACCTGGCCCAGGCCATCGGTCGTGGCGGCCAGAACGTTCGCCTGGCGAGCCAACTGACCGGCTGGACGCTGAACGTGATGACCGAGGCCGACATCCAGGCCAAGCAGCAGGCCGAGACCGGCGACATCATGCAGGCCTTCGTCGACGAGCTGGAAGTCGACGAGGAACTGGCCCAGGTACTGGTCGAGGAAGGCTTCACCAGCCTGGAAGAAATCGCCTACGTACCGATGGAAGAGATGCTGAGCATCGACGGCTTCGACGAAGACATCGTCAACGAGCTGCGTGCCCGCGCCAAGGATCGCCTGCTGACCAAGGCTATCGCCACTGAAGAAAAACTGGCTGACGCTCAGCCGGCGGACGACCTGCTTGCTCTCGAAGGCATGGACAAAGAGCTGGCTGTTGAGCTGGCAGTACGTGGCGTAGTCAACCGCGAAGACCTGGCCGAGCAGTCTATCGACGACCTGCTCGACATCGACGGCATGGACGAAGAGCGTGCCGGCAAGCTGATCATGGCCGCCCGAGCCCATTGGTTCGAGTAAGCAGTCGCGGCCTGAGGAGAGAAGTGCATGACGCAAGTCACGGTGAAAGAACTGGCCCAAGTGGTCGACACACCGGTGGAGCGCCTGCTGTTGCAGATGCGTGAGGCAGGGTTGCCGCACACCAGCGCCGAGCAAGTTGTGACTGACAATGAGAAACAGGCGCTGCTGGCGCATCTCAAGGGCAGTCACGGCGAACGGCTGGAAGAGCCCCGCAAGATCACCTTGCAGCGCAAGACCACCACTACGCTGAGAGTGGCCGGTAGCAAGACCATCAGCGTCGAAGTACGTAAGAAGAAGACGTACGTGAAACGCAGCCCCGACGAGATCGAGGCCGAGAAGCAGCGCGAGCTCGAAGAGCAGCGTGCCGTTGAAGAAGCCGCGCGCCTGAAGGCCGAGGAAGAAGCCAAGCGCCGGGCCGAAGAAGACGCCCGTCGCCAGGCCGATGCCCGTGCCCTGGAAGCCGCTCGCGGCGGCGATGCAGCACCTGCCGCCGCCGTGGCCGCCGAAGCGACCGCTCCTGCCGCTGCTCCGGCTCCTGCCGCTGCCGCAGGCGCCGACGATCGCAAGAAGGAAGAGCCGCGCCGTCCCGAGAAGGCTCGTGACGAAGACGAGCGCCGTGATCGCAAGCACACGCAGCACCGCCCCTCCGTCAAGGAGAAGGAAAAGGTTCCGGCTCCGCGTGTCGCCCCGCGCAGCACCGAAGAGGAAAGCGACGGCTACCGTCGTGGCGGTCGTGGTGGCAAGTCCAAGCTCAAGAAGCGCAACCAGCACGGGTTCCAGAGCCCGACAGGACCGATTGTGCGTGATGTGAATATCGGCGAGACCATCACCGTGGCCGAACTGGCTGCGCAGATGACCGTCAAGGGCGCGGAAGTCGTCAAGTTCATGTTCAAGATGGGCACCCCGGTGACCATCAACCAGGTGCTGGACCAGGAAACGGCCCAGCTGATCGCGGAAGAGTTCGGCCACAAGGTCAAGCTGGTCAGCGAGAACGCACTGGAAGAGCAACTGGCCGAGTCCCTGAAGTTCGAAGGTGAAGCCATCCACCGCGCGCCGGTCGTGACCGTCATGGGCCACGTCGACCACGGCAAGACCTCGCTGCTCGACTACATCCGTCGTGCCAAGGTCGCCGCGGGCGAAGCCGGTGGCATCACCCAGCACATCGGTGCCTACCACGTCGAAACCGACCGTGGCATGGTCACCTTCCTCGACACCCCTGGCCACGCCGCGTTCACCGCGATGCGTGCCCGTGGTGCCAAGGCGACCGACATCGTCATCCTCGTGGTGGCGGCGGACGACGGCGTGATGCCGCAGACCGAAGAAGCCGTTCAGCACGCGAAAGCGGCTGGCGTGCCGATCGTGGTCGCGGTGAACAAGATCGACAAGCCCGAAGCTGACCTCGACCGTATCAAGAACGACCTCGCCGGTCGTGACGTGATCCCGGAAGAGTGGGGCGGCGACACCCAGTTCGTACCCGTCTCGGCGAAAGTCGGTACCGGTGTCGATGAGCTGCTGGAAGCCGTGCTGCTGCAGGCCGAAGTCCTGGAACTCAAAGCCACCCCGTCGGCCCCCGGCCGTGGTGTCGTGGTCGAGTCCCGCCTGGACAAGGGCCGTGGCCCGGTGGCCACCGTACTGGTTCAGGACGGTACCCTGCGCCAGGGCGACATGGTCCTCTGCGGCGTCAACTTCGGTCGCGTCCGTGCCATGCTCGACGAGAACGGCAAGCCCATCAAGGAAGCCGGTCCCTCCATCCCGGTCGAGATCCTCGGCCTGGACGGCACCCCGGATGCGGGTGACGAGCTGACCGTGATCAGCGACGAGAAGAAGGCCCGCGAAGTGGCCCTGTTCCGTCAAGGCAAGTTCCGCGAGGTCAAGCTGGCCCGCGCGCATGCCGGCAAGCTGGAAAACATCTTCGAGAACATGGGCCAGGACGAGAAGAAGACGCTCAACATCGTCCTCAAGTCCGATGTCCGTGGTTCCCTGGAAGCCCTGCAAGGCGCGCTGTCGGATCTCGGCAACGACGAAGTGCAGGTGCGTGTCGTCGGTGGCGGCGTCGGTGGTATCACCGAGAGCGACGCCAACCTGGCGCTGGCCTCCAACGCCGTACTGTTCGGTTTCAACGTGCGTGCCGATGCGGGCGCCCGGAAGATCGTCGAGCAGGAAGGCCTGGACCTGCGCTACTACAACATCATCTACGACATCATCGAAGACGTTAAGAAAGCACTGTCCGGCATGCTCGGCAGCGACGTCCGGGAGAACATCCTGGGTATCGCCGAGGTGCGCGACGTGTTCCGCTCGCCGAAGTTCGGCGCGATCGCGGGCTGCATGGTTGTCGAGGGCATGGTCCACCGCAACCGTCCGATCCGCGTACTGCGCGACGACGTGGTGATCTTCGAAGGCGAACTGGAATCCCTGCGCCGCTTCAAGGACGACGTGTCCGAGGTGCGTGCCGGCATGGAGTGCGGTATCGGCGTGAAGAGCTACAACGACGTCAAGGTCGGCGACAAGATCGAAGTGTTCGAGAAGGTCCAAGTGGCTCGCAGCCTCTAAGCGCGAGCTGCAATACGCAACGCCCGGTCCAGCTTCCGCTCGGCCGGGCGTTTGCCGCTTTTGAACCCCCTGGTTTCTAGGCCCGGGGGAGAGTGCAGGTAGCAGGAAATGGCAAAAGAATACAGCCGTACCCAACGTATCGGCGATCAGATGCAGCGCGAGCTGGCACTGCTGATCCAGCGTGAAATCAAGGACCCGCGCCTGGGCCTGGTGACCATCACCGGTTGCGACGTGGCCCGTGACCTGTCCCACGCCAAGGTGTTCATCACCGTGATGGGCCAGGACGACAACGCCGAAGTCATCAAGCAGAACACCGACATCCTCAACGATGCCGCCGGGTTCCTGCGCATGCAGCTGGGCCGTGCGATGAAGCTGCGCACCGTGCCGCAGCTGCACTTCAACTACGACGCCAGCATCCGTCGCGGCGTCGAGCTGTCGGCGCTCATCGAGCGTGCCGTGGCCGAGGATCGCAAGCACCAGGGCGACAGCGAGGAATAACCGTGGCCCAGGTGAAGCGCATCCGCCGCAATGTCAGCGGCATCCTGATTCTCGACAAGCCCCGTGGCATGAGTTCCAACCAGGCCCTGCAGAAGGTGCGCTGGCTGCTCAATGCCGAGAAGGCCGGCCATACCGGCAGCCTCGATCCCCTGGCCACCGGCGTGCTGCCGCTGTGCTTCGGCGAGGCGACCAAGTTCTCCCAGTACCTGCTGGATGCCGACAAGGGCTACGAGACCCTGGCCCAGCTCGGCGTCACCACCACCACCGGGGATGCGGAAGGCGAAGTCCTCGAGCGTCGCGAGGTGACCGTCGGTCGTGCCGATATCGAGGCCCGTCTCGCTGATTTCCGTGGCGAAATCAAGCAGATACCCCCGATGTACTCGGCGCTGAAGAAAGACGGCCAGCCGCTGTACAAGCTGGCACGCGCGGGCGAGGTAGTGGAGCGCGAAGCGCGTTCTGTTACTATTGCGCGCCTGGAATTGCTGGCCTTCGAGTCCGCCCAGGCGAGATTCGCCGTGGCCTGCAGCAAAGGCACCTACATCCGTACCCTGGTCGAAGACCTCGGCCAGGTGCTTGGATGCGGGGCGCACGTGGCGGAACTGCGTCGTACCCAGGCAGGCCCCTTCTCGCTGGCCCAGGCCATCACCCTGGATGAGCTGGAGAAAGCCCACGCCGAAGGCGGCAACGAGGCACTGGACCGGTTCCTCCTGCCCGAGGACAGCGGCCTGGAACATTGGCCCCTGGTCCAGTTGAGCGAACACAGTGCCTATTACTGGCTGCATGGCCAGCCGGTAAGGGCTCCCGAGGCGCCGAAGTTCGGCATGCTGCGGGTGCAGGACCACAACGGTCGCTTCATCGGCATCGGTGAAGTGAGCGATGACGGGCGTGTAGCGCCGCGTCGACTGATTCGGTCGGAATGACCGATTCGAGGGTGGCTGTTAATAGGCACGGTCACTCCTCCCTTTAAAACACGGGATTCGTTCCCGGCCTATTACCTCAGAGGAAGCCCATCATGGCACTGAGCGTTACTGAGAAAGCCCAGATCGTTAACGAGTACAAGCAAGCTGAAGGCGACACCGGTTCTCCGGAAGTGCAAGTTGCACTGCTGACCGCCAACATCAACAAGCTGCAGGATCACTTCAAGGCCAACGGCAAAGACCACCACTCCCGTCGTGGTCTGATCCGCATGGTCAACCAGCGCCGCAAGCTGCTGGACTACCTGAAGGGTAAGGACACCACTCGTTACAGCGCCCTGATCGGTCGTCTGGGTCTGCGTCGCTAAGACGCACTCGAGCTGGAAGCTGGAAGTCGGAAGCTGGAAGCGGGGCCTTGGCCCTGCCTCCAGCTTCTGGCTTCCAGCTTCAGGCTTTTTTCGAGGAGGACGACGGGCCGATTCCCGTGCCTTCCGCAGATTTCCCCCAAAGGCAACAAAGAGAAGGTAAAGACACCGTGAACCCGGTAATCAAGAAATTCCAGTTCGGTCAATCGACCGTAACCCTCGAGACTGGCCGCATCGCCCGTCAAGCTTCCGGTGCCGTTCTGGTCACCATGGACGAAGACGTCACCGTGCTGGTGACCGTGGTCGGCGCCAAGCAGGCCGATCCGGGCAAGGGCTTCTTCCCGCTGTCCGTCCACTACCAGGAAAAAACCTACGCAGCCGGCCGCATCCCCGGTGGTTTCTTCAAGCGTGAAGGCCGTCCTTCCGAGAAGGAAACCCTGACCTCGCGCCTGATCGACCGTCCGATCCGCCCGCTGTTCCCGGAAGGTTTCCTCAACGAAGTGCAGGTCATCTGCACCGTCGTCTCCACCAACAAGAAGACCGATCCGGACATCGCCGCGATGATCGGTACTTCCGCTGCCCTGGCCATCTCCGGCATCCCCTTCGCCGGCCCGATCGGCGCCGCCCGCGTGGCCTACCACGAGAGCACCGGCTACCTGCTGAACCCGAACTACGAGCAGCTCAAGGCCTCCAGCCTGGACATGGTCGTTGCCGGTACCCAGGACGCCGTGCTGATGGTTGAGTCCGAAGCCCAGGAACTGACCGAAGACCAGATGCTCGGTGGCGTGCTGTTCGCCCACCAGGAATTCCAGGCCGTTATCAACGCCGTCAAGGAATTCGCAGCCGAAGCCGGCAAGCCGACCTGGAACTGGACCGCCCCGGTCGAGAACACCGCCCTGCTCAACGCCATCAAGACCGAGTTCGGCGAGGCTATCTCCCAGGCCTACACCATCACCATCAAGCAGGACCGCTACAACCGCCTCGGCGAGCTGCGTGACCAGGTCGTCGCCCGCTTCGCTGGCGAAGAAGCCGGTCAG
Source organism: Pseudomonas tohonis (assembly GCF_012767755.2). Classification (NCBI taxonomy): domain Bacteria; kingdom Pseudomonadati; phylum Pseudomonadota; class Gammaproteobacteria; order Pseudomonadales; family Pseudomonadaceae; genus Pseudomonas; species Pseudomonas tohonis. Next base: position 5,745,843 of record NZ_AP023189.1, on the reverse strand, counting down.
TTCCCCGCCGGTGAAGTGAAGGACGCCTTCGGCCTCCTGGAATACCGCACCGTCCGCGAGAACATCGTCAACGGCAAGCCGCGCATCGACGGTCGCGACACCCGCACCGTACGTCCGCTGAAGATCGAAGTCGGCGTCCTCGACAAGACCCACGGTTCCGCCCTGTTCACCCGTGGCGAAACCCAGGCCCTGGTCGTTGCCACCCTCGGCACCGCCCGTGATGCCCAACTGCTGGACACCCTGGAAGGCGAGCGCAAAGACGGCTTCATGCTGCACTACAACTTCCCGCCCTTCTCCGTGGGCGAGTGCGGCCGCATGGGCAGCGCCGGCCGTCGCGAGATCGGTCACGGCCGCCTGGCCCGTCGTGGTGTCGCAGCCATGCTGCCGAAGAGCGACGAGTTCCCCTACACCATCCGCGTCGTATCGGAAATCACCGAATCCAACGGTTCCAGCTCCATGGCTTCCGTCTGCGGCGCCTCCCTGGCCCTGATGGACGCCGGTGTGCCGATGAAGGCACCGGTAGCCGGTATCGCCATGGGCCTGGTGAAGGAAGGTGACAAGTTCGCCGTCCTGACCGACATCCTGGGTGACGAAGACCACCTGGGCGACATGGACTTCAAGGTAGCCGGTACCGCCAAGGGTGTGACCGCGCTGCAGATGGACATCAAGATCAACGGCATCACCGAAGAGATCATGGAGATCGCCCTGGAGCAGGCTCTGGAAGCGCGCCTGAACATCCTCGGCCAGATGAACCAGGTCATCGGCCAGTCGCGTACCGAGCTGTCGGCCAACGCCCCGACCATGATCGCGATGAAGATCGACACCGACAAGATCCGTGACGTCATCGGCAAGGGCGGCGCCACCATCCGCTCCATCTGCGAAGAGACCAAGGCCTCCATCGACATCGAAGACGATGGCAGCGTGAAGATCTTCGGCGAAACCAAGGAAGCTGCCGAGGCCGCGCGCCAGCGCGTACTGGGCATCACCGCGGAAGCCGAGATCGGCAAGGTCTACGTCGGCAAGGTCGAGCGCATCGTCGACTTCGGCGCCTTCGTCAACATCCTCCCGGGCAAAGATGGCCTGGTGCACATTTCGCAGATCAGCGACAAGCGCATCGACAAGGTCACCGACGTCCTGCAGGAAGGCCAGGAAGTGAAGGTACTGGTGCTGGACGTGGACAACCGCGGCCGCATCAAGCTCTCCATGAAAGATGTGGAAGCGGCTGAAGCTTCGGGCGTCTAAGCCCAGGCGACGGTAAATGAGAGAGGGCCCCTTGCGGGCCCTCTTTTTTTTCCCGGAAAATGGCGCGCCGCCAGTATCCGACCCAAGGAAGCCAGGTCATGGACAAGACCTTCTGCAAGTACCACCAGGCCCAGCCTGCCACCTGGCACTGCCCGCCCTGCGAGCGCCACTTCGGCGATTGCTGCATCCCGCTCAATGCCGACGAGCCCAATGAGTCACCGGCCTGCCCGCTGTGCCGGGCGCCGCTGCATTTCCTCGGCGCAGCCAACACCGCCCAGCCCTTCTGGGAGCGCATTCCCCAGTTCTTTCTTTACGGCCTGCAGACCGGCCCCCTGGCCTTCGCCGGGCTTCTGGCCCTGGCCAGCCTGTTCATGCCGCGCTCGCTGATCCTCTGGATCGCACTGTTCAGCATCGCCACCAAGTACTTCCACAGCGTCATCGAGGCTGCCAGCGAAGGCGGGCGTGAAGCCCCGGGCCTGGCCACGGCCTTCGTCGGCGAGGGGTTCTCGCTGTTCATCAAGCAACTGGTGGTCTTCCTCGTCGCCTTCGGCGTGCTCTGGCTCGCCGCCGACTTCCAGAGCGAAGCCCTGTTCTGGGCGGTGAACATCGGCCTGATGCTGCTGATGCCCGCCAGCATCATCCGCCTGGCGCTGAATAAGGAGCTGGGTGCGGCGCTGAGCCCCGAACAGCTGGGCGAGGTGATCAAGGCCATGGGCTGGCGCTACCTCATCCTCTGCATCTTCCTCTTCGCCCTCTGGCAGTCGCCGGACTACGTCACCTACCTGCTCTCCCACGGGCTGCCCCGTGTGGTGCTGTTGCCCATCGCCGCCTTCCTGTTCGGTTATTTCGGCGTGGTGATGTGCAGCATGATGGGCTATGCGGTCTTCCAGTATCAGGGTGCCCTGGGCTTCGCCATCGCCGAGGAGGGCGCCCAGGAAGGCTTCCCTGCCGCAGAGTGGCGACGCCGCCGCGCCCTGGCCGAGGCCGAGGTGCGCATCAAGGAGGGCCAGAGCGGCACCGCGCTGGAAACCCTGACCCAGGCGCTGCAGCGCGACCCCGACGACCTCAAGCTCAACGAGCGCTTCCACCAGCTGCTGTTCGGCCTCAACGACCGCTCGCGCTGCCTGCGGCACCTCGAGCACTACCTGCCCCTGGCGGCGCGGCTGAACGCTCCCCTCGGCGCCACCGCCCTGCTCAACGCCCGCCAGCTGCAGGCGGACTACATGCCGGCGGATGCCCAGGTCTGCGAGCGTATCGCCGGCGCGCTGATCGATCGCCACAAGGTGCGCGAGGGGCTCAGCCTGCTGCGCAATCTGCACCAGCGCTTCCCCGACTACCCCTTCATTCCTCGAGCCTACCTCCTGGCCGCGCGCGGCTTCGCCGAGGGCCTCGGGCAGGTGGAACCGGCGCGCAAGCTCCTGGGCTATATCCGGACGCGCTACCCCGGCACTCCGCTTCTGGAGGAGGTGGGGGCGCTGGAGTCGACGCTCGATCGGCTCGCGTCCCACTGAATGGATCGATCGTGCAAAGTGCACGTGCCGCTTGGCTGGAAATTGCAATCTGCAAGTAGGTCGCGTTTGGCTTGTTTGACTAAGTGACTGATAAATAAGGTTTAATTTTTGTTCTCCGGCTTGGCACAGGCCTTGCGATATCTACAGTGACTGCAGACAGGACAACGCTGCAGAGACCTGTAGAACATAGGAGAACAACCATGAAACAGTCTTTCAACAAGTGGACCCTCGCTGCCGTAGCCGCTACTGCCCTGAGCCTGCCGCTGGCCGGCACCGCCTTCGCTGCACAGCCCACCATGCTGGCTGCCAGCGAAACCGTGAACAAGGCTGAAGAGGCCGTTTCCGATACCTGGATCACCAGCAAAGTGAAATCCAGCTTCCTGGCTGACAAGAACCTCAGCGCCCTGGACATCAAGGTCGAAACCAACAAGGGCGTCGTTTCGCTCTCCGGTGTGGTCGCCAGTGACGCCGAGCGCGACCTGGCCATCAGCACCGCCAAGACCATCAAGGGTGTTACCGCGGTATCGGCCGACGGCCTGAAATCCGCTGAATAACCCCTGTGGCCGGTCGCCCATGATCGGGCGGCCGGCATGCGAAGGAAGGAGAGCGCCATGAATTCCGACATCATCAAAGGCAAGTGGAAGCAGCTCAGCGGCCGTCTCAAGGAGCGCTGGGGCAACCTCACCGACGACGACATCGACGTGGCCGAAGGCCACAGCGAATACCTGGTCGGCAAGCTGCAGGAACGCTATGGCTGGACCAAGGAAAAGGCCCAGGACGAGCTGCGCGACTTCAGCAGCAAGCTCTGATCCAGACGATCGACGAAAAGCCCCGGGCCGCCACCCGGGGCTTTTTGTTGGGCGATGCGCGGCGGTCGGGTAGGGCGTAGAGGCTCAGCGCGCCAGGTGTTGCTGGTACAGGCCCAACTGGTGCGTCTGCTCGGCTTCGGGAAAGGCCTTGCGCATGAAGCTGGCCAGCTCGGCGACGCCGCGCAGGTCCCGGCGTTGGCCGAGTTGCTTGGCCAGCATCAGGGTGAGGCCGGGAAGCTGGGCCGGCGGCGTGGCAGCCCGGCCCAGGGCACGCCACGGGGCCAACGCCCGCGGCCCTTCGCCAACCTTCAGCAAGCCCTGTAGCAGGTGCAACTGGATGGCTGGGTGCTGCAACAGGCGGTTCTGCGCATCGCCGGCATCATCGGCCAGACGGCACAGCAGCGAGTGGGCGAGGTTCGGGTTGGGCAGGGCGAAGAGCTGCTTGAGCACGGCGCTCATCAACGGTGCATCGTTGCGGGTCCTGGCCACCGGGTAGAGGCGTTCGAGCAGTTCGAGGCGGCCGGGATAGCGGCTCAGCAGGTCCAGGCCACGGGCCGGCACCTGGTCCAGGGCGAAGCGGCCGATCAACTGGTCAAGTGCCGCCAGCTCGCGCTTGAAGGGCGCGTCCGGGTCCTCCTTGGCCAGGTACTGCTCGTCCACCTTGAGCCCGCCCAGGCGGCGGGGCAGCCAAGTGCCAAGGAAGCCGAAACCGAGCCCACCCAGGTGCGCGTAGTAGTTGACGTGGTCGTTGGCCAGCAACAGGCCATAGAGCTCCTTGCCCATCCAGATCGGCAGGATCCACAGCGCGGGAGCCTTGAAGTAGCCGATCAGCGGGCCCAGCCAGTAGAAGAAGTTGATCTTCCTCAGCCCGTACACGCCGATGTACATGCCCATCAGGCCGGCGACCGCGCCGGATGCGCCGATGCCGGGCACCCAGCCCGGGTCCAGGGCCCACCAGAGCAGGTGCGAGGCCAGGCCGCTGGTGATGTAGAGCGCCAGGTAGGCGGTGCGGCCCAGGGCCCGCTCCAGGGCGAAGCCGCAGATGAACAGGAAAATCATGTTGCCCAGCAGGTGATCGAAGCTGCCGTGCAGGAACATCGCACCGAACAGGCCTTCGACGGTGAAGCGCTTGGGCACGAAGCCGAAGCGGTAGCTGCTGATGCGGTCGCGGGCCGCCTCGGCGCTCGCGCGTGCCTTCTGCCAGGCGGGGTCGGCCTGGTAGGCGGCGGAGCGGTGCAGCTGGTCCTCGAACTCCAGGTCGCGCAGCACGTAGCCGGCCAGGTCCTGGCGGCGCGCGGCGTCGATGCCGTGGCGTTCGTCGGCGTCCAGCTCATGGCGTTGCGCCAGGCTCTCGATGAACAGTGCGCGTTCGCGGTTGAGCAGGCCCCCGTCGAGATAGAGCCGCGTGGCGACCTCGGTGCGTTCGCTGTCACCGCCCTGGTAGGCGAGGTAGATCAGCGTATTGAGGATGACCAGCAGCAGGGTGATGACGGGCGGACGTTTCCAGTCCAGCGGGTGTTCGGCGGGGAGAATGACCAAGCGGGACGTCCTTGTCGCGGATCGGATTCAGGGGTGGGTCAGTCGCGTTTGCTTTCCACCGAGTTGAGGCGGCCACCGATGAAGTCCAGGTAGTAGTACATGCCGTTGACCGGCCCGTAGACCCATTCCTCCACCTGCATCTCCTGGCGCCCGCTGCGGGTCTCGGAGTAGCCGATCAGGTTGCGGCTGACGGGGTCGCCGCACTTGCGCTGCACCTCGACGGCGCGATCGCCCTCGCTGACCAGCGCGCTGCCGCAGCGGAAGGTGGCGGCGGATGCTTCGTGGGCCAGCAGCAGGGCCGGCAGCGCAAGCAGGGAAAACAGCAATCTCTTCATGGTGGGCATCCTGTCCGGGGAAAAATGGGTGGCAGAGCCTAGCACTGCCGGTTCATGGCTGTCAGTCGCCACGCTTGCTCTCGATCTTGATCAGCTTGTTCCCTTCGAAGCGCAGGTACTGGTACATGCCGTTGCGCGGCCCGTAGACCCACTCTTCCACCAGCACTTCGCTGGTGTTGCCGTAGCGATCGACCTTCTCGCGGTAGCCCAGGCTGGAGCGACTGGCGGGGTCGCCGCACTTGCGTTGCACCTGCGAGGTGCTGTCGTCCTGGCTGATCAGGCCACCGCCTTCGCAGCGCAGCGTGGAGGAGGCCTGGGCGGATGCGGCGGCCAGGAGCAGGGGCAGGGCGAGCAGGGGTAGGATCTTCACGAATGCTTCCGTCATTCAGGTTGGGATTTCAGCCTACGCCGCCGTGGCGCGGCTGTCAGCAGGGCCGGGTGCCGCACGAAAACTCGTGCAACACAGCCGCTTGGACAGAGGGAAAGAGGGGGAATTCCAGGGGCCCGGGCAGCTATTCGCTGCCCAGTTGCAGGGGGGTGTCGACCTTGCCGTCCGCGTCCGCCTCGCCGAGGCTGACGTCGAGCATGTACACGCGCTCGTCCTGCAGGCCGCCACGGTCCACCAGGTAGTCCTTGATAGTGGCGGCGCGGGCCTGGGCCAGCTGGCGCAGCAGCAGCTCGCTCTGCGCCCAGGAGCCGATCACCGCCTCGCGCATCTTCGCCGTGCGCTCGTCGCTGCCGAGGTCCTTCCATTCGGCGGGCGGCTGCTGCTTGAGGCGGGTGCGGTAGATGCCTTCGAGCATCGGCGGCTTCTCGCCTTCCGGCACTTCCAGCTGGGCCGGCTCGGCGGGCACCTTGTCGCCACGGCGCTGGGCGATCTTGTAGTAGGTACTCTGGTATTCGCGCTCCAGGCGCTGGGCCGCGAGCAGCGGGCCGTCGCTGGACATGGCGCTCATGCCTTCGACTTCCAGGCGCAGCGCCGGGCGCTCCTTGAGCGCGGCGGCAAGGGTGTCCAGGGTGCCTTGCGCGTCGGCGGACAGCTCGCTGCTGCCGGCGGCGAAGGGGACATTGCTGAGGTCCTGGTCGCCGCCACCGGACACCAGCCCGGCGACGAACTTGAACGGCGCCTGCGCTGCGCGCAGCACCAGGTTGCGCAGGGTCTGCCAGACGATGGGGGCGACGCTGAACTGCGGGTCCTTGAGGTTGCCGGCGACCGGCAGCTCGATGTCGATCTTGCCTTCGGTGTCCTTGAGCAGCGCCACCGCCAGCTTGATCGGCAGGTCCACCGCATCCGGGCTGTCGACCTGCTCGCCCAGTTGCAGCTGTTCCAGCACCAGGCGGTTCTGCGCTTTCAACTGGCCCTTCTCGATCTGGTAGTGCAGGTCGAGATTGAGGCGGCCCTTGCGGATGCGGTAGCCGGCGAACTTGCCGGAGTAGGGGGTCAGGGTGGTCAGCTCGACGCGCTTGAAGCTGGTGGCGATGTCCAGGGATTCCAGCGGGTCGAAGGGGGTCAGGCTGCCCTTGATGGTGACCGGGGCGTAGCGGTCGACCTTGCCCTTGATGTCGACCGTAGCCGGCGTCCGGGTGCGGGTGTCGAGGGTGCCGATCTCGCCGTTGAGCTGCTGGATGGCCGTGGCGAAGTTGGGTGTCAGGCTGAAGTCGGCGAAGTTGGCCGAACCGTTGCTGATGCTCACCGCGCCGACATGGATGTCCAGTGGCTTGCCGGCGGGCTCGGGCTTGGCGTTGGGGGCGGCGGGCTGCTTGATCACCAGGTCGCTGGCGTTGGTGGTCAGGTCCTCGTTGATGATGAAGCGTGCGTAGGGCTGGTTGATGCCGACCTTGTCGATGGACAGGCTCTCGCCATGGCGATAGGCCAGGCCCTCCACCAGAAGCTGTTGCCATTTGACGAAGTCACGCTCCTTGAGCGTGTCCAGGGTGTGCAGCTGGTTGACCAGCGCGCGCCCGGTAATGGTCAGTGCCAGGGGCTCGGTGCCGGTCAGGGCGACGTCGAGGTTGCTGTCGAGCATGCCGCTGCGCAGTTCCAGGCGCACGAAGGGCTCCATGTAGGCCTGGGCCACGCGCAGGTCGATGTCGCGGGTCTCCACCTTCAGCTTGGCGGTGGTCGGCTTGAGCTGCACCTGGCCTTCGGCCTTGAGCTTGCCCTGCTTGCCGAGGCCGGTGTCCACCGCCAGCTGGAAGGGCGACTCGCCCAGGCTGTCGAAGTCCTTGAGGTCGAGGTTCAGCGGGCCGACGTCGATTTGCACGGGGCTCTTCGGCACGCGGTCGGCCAGGTGCACCTTGTAACCGCGCAGCTGGGTGTCGCGCAGCAGCACCTGCCAGGGCTTGCCGGGGGCTTCCTGCCTGGCTTGGGCCGGCTGGGCGTCCGGGGCGGGCTCGGCGGCTTTCGCGTCCTTCGCTGCCGGTTCTTGCCGGGTCTCCTTCGCCGGGGCCTTGGCGTCGCCGGCGAACAGCTTCTGCCAGTCCAGCTGGCCATCGGCTTCGCGGGCGGCCCAGGTCTCCAGGTTCTGGCTGCGGATCTTGCCGACCACCACCTGCTGCTTGGCGAGGTCCAGCGAGCTTTCGCTGACTTCCAGGCTCTCAAGGTTGACCAGTGGGCGCCCGTCCGGGGCCTTGATGGCGAAGGGCGCGACCTTGATCGCCGTCTGTTCCAGCTTCAGTTCGGTGCCCTTGGCCAGGCTCAGGTGGTACTGGGTGGCGAGGCTGATGGTGCCCTTCTCCAGCGCCAGGGGCACCGCGTCGCGCACATAGGGCCAGAAGGCCTTCATGTTGCCGTCGGTGACCTTGAGCTCGCCCCTGGAGGCGAAGGGCACCAGGCTCAGGCTGCCCTGCCAGTCGATGCGGCCGCCATAGGGGCCGGTGGCGACCAGCAGCATGTCGGTGTTGTCGTCGCGAAGGGTGCTGAGGTTCTTCAGTTCGAGGTTCAGCGAGTCGTAGACGAACTCGATGGCGTCGCTCGGGCGCAGGTCCTGGAAGTGCAGGCCGCCTTCGACCAGGCGCACGCTGTCGATGCGCAGCGGGAACGGGTCGCTGGCGGGCTCCTCGGCCTTGGGTTCGCTGGGCGGGACCTGGAACAGCTGGCTCAGGTTGAGCGTGCCGTCCTTGGTGAACAGCACTTCGGTGGTGGACTTCTCCAGCTCCACCTCGGCCAGGTGCAGGGCCCCGGTCCACAGGCTGTCGAGCTGCAGGTTGGCGTGCAGGCGCTGGAAGCCGATCTGCTCCTTGCCCGCTTCGCCGATGTGCAGGCCCCAGAGGGTCAGCTCGAGGCTGAAGGGGTTGAGCTGGATGCGCTCGAGCCGTGCGGGGACCTTCGCGTACTGGGCCAGTTGCTGGTTGACCACGCGAAGGGCGACCCCGGGGATGATCAGGAAGCCGAGCAGGCTGTAGAGAGCGATGACGATCAGCAAGGCGCTGATGGCGCGTTTCAATCCTTTGTGCATGGTGAGGCGTCGACTATCCCGGCGGAGGTGGCTTGGAGTATGGCACGGCCGCAAGGTTCCGACAGACGGTTGCGGGTGGTTTCGTTGGGCGGTTCTCGCTTCAGAAATGCAGCACCAGGGTCTTCAGCGGAGGGCGCTCATCGAGGGAGGGGAAGTCGCTCGCCGGCGCTAGCTGTTCCCACTCCCGCACCGGTCGGCCGAGCTTGCTGGCGCAGCGCAGCACCTGCTCGCGCCAGTCCTCGATGTCCACCTTCGCGAGGTTGTTGCAGCAGATCAGCGTGCCGTCTTCGGCAGTGGCCTGGATCGCCGGCTTGAGCAGGCTCTGGTAGTCGCGCAGCAGGTCGACGGTGCCGAAGGCGCTCTTGGCCCAGGCCGGCGGGTCCAGGAACACCAGGTCGAAGCGGCGCTGTTCCAGGCGTGGGTAGCTGGGCAATTTCTGCCCGTGGCGGCGGGCGATGGGCTGGCCGGCGAGCTGGCGGATGGCGGGGAAGTAGTCCGATTGCACGAAGCGCATGGGCGTGAGCCCGGGGTTGAGCGCAGCGTTTTCGCGGCCGACGGCCAGGTTGCCCTCGGCGAAGTCGAGGTTCCACACCTCGCTGGCCCCGCCCGCTGCGGCAGCCAGGCCGACGCCACAGGTGTAGGCGAAGAGGTTGAGCACCGACTTGCCGGCGGCGTGGCGCTTTACCCAGCCGCGGGCGTTGCGCAGGTCGAGGAAGAGCAGCGGGTCCTGGCCGGGATGACGGCCGCGTACCCGGTAGTTCAGGCCCCACTCGTGGCCGACGAGGTCGACCAGCGCGTCCGGCTCGGCCTGGTACACGGTGTCGCTGCGATCGATGCGCGAGTTGCCCTGGGAGCGGTCGTTGTAGACCGGCAGCAGTGGCTCGCCGAGTCGTTCCTGCACCTGTGCGACGGCTTGCAGCAGTTCGTCCCGTTGCAGCGTCTGGTGGAAGCTCTGCACCAGCAGTTGCGGGCCGTAGCGGTCGATGGTCAGGCCGGAGGCGCCTTCCTGGCTGCCGTGGAACAGGCGATAGCAGTCGGTGCCTTGCGCATGCAGCTCGGCGAGCAGGGGCTGGCGGGCATCGAGTGCGGCGCGCAGCGCCTGGGGGAGGTTGGAAGGCATGCGCGGCGTCTCGCAGGTACAGGAAAGGTCGCGCAGTTTAGCAAAGCGGGCGGGGCTGTTCAGTGGGCCCCCGCGTTCGCGAGGGTGACAAGGTGCACGGGGCTTCCCTCATCCA